>DATNEK010000048.1:0-14338 GCA_035553055.1 Streptosporangiaceae bacterium
GGGCTGGCGCGGCCACGTCGCCGCGCTGCGGGATGCCCGGGGTTCCCCCGCGGTGCCCGGGTGCTGGCGGCGTGCCCCTGGCGGACTGCCGCAGCTGCGATAGATTCCCGGATCCATCGCGCCAGCCCGGACGGACGCCGCGATGGATACCCGAATCCACACCCGATTTCCCTGCTGGATCCCCGGATCCATCGCACCCAACCGCGCCAGAACCGGCGCCGGAGCGCGATGAATACCCGAATCCATCGCACCCAACCACGGGGGACCAGGCGCCGGAGCGCGATGAATACCCGAACCCATCGCACCCAACCACGGGGGACCAGGCGCCGGAGCGCGATGAATACCCGAATCCATCGCACCCAACCACGGGGGACCAGGCACCGGGACGCGATGAATACCCGAATCCATCGCACCGGGCGTCTGATCATGGAGGAAACCGGGGTTATCCCGCACGGTCACATGGCAGCGGTCACATGGCAGAGGTCACATGGCAGCGGCACACGAAGCCGGGCTGTCCCGGCCCGCCACCAGCGCAACCCCCGCCGGAACAGACCACCGCTTTACTTGCGCCAAGCTCTCCTAGCGCGCGGAATAGTTATCCACAGGCCGTGGACAGCCTAGTCGCAGCGCAACCGCCATATCGCCTGACGACCTGGGAGAAGTTCACAGGTCGTCCAGCCGTTATCCACAGCGACGCTCCCCCGTGTCCACAAGTATTACCCAGCGGTATCCACAGTCGCCCCCAACGCCAGGCCGACGTCACTGCCCTATGGGCTCGCGCCCGGAGAGTGAGCGATGCGCCTATTGCTGTCGTTGGCGCGGCCGGCGAACAGCAGCGATGTGCACGTTACTGTCGCGCGAACAGCGGCGCTGTGCACATTGCTGTCGTTAGCGCGGGCTGGCCTGGCCTCTCCCGGCTGTCTTCGTGATCATGTAATGTTTTCCGTAGATGTAGAGTTTTCGGCGTATAGGGCGGAAAAGTCTACGGTGACGGAAAACACTACATCACAATATTCAATCTGACCCCAGCTCTCACACGAGCGGCTCAGCATTGCGCCGCTTCGCGGTGCGCGCTGGTTTGACGAACTCCCTGCTGCTGTCCGCAGTTGATGCGCCGGGACCGCGTGGCTTCGTTGCTGTCGCTTGCACTGTCGGTGCCGGGTGGCACGCTGCGGTCATGAGACCCGCTCTGAAGTCAGGCCTGCTGCCGGTCTGGCGCGATCGCGACACGTTGCAGATAGGCATCGATCCACGCCGTGCGATCGCGCTGTCCGGGATGCGCCGGGCCGCCGTGGTGATCGGCTTACTCGACGGCAGCAGGGATCGTAGCCAGGTCATCGCGGCGGCCGCCGACCAGGGTATACCGCGCGAAGCGACCGAGCGGGTGCTGACGCTGCTGGCTGCCAGCGGTGCGCTCGACGACTTTCCGGCCAGCACATTACGGGCGGTGCCCTCGTCCGCCAGATCCCGGCTGGCAGCAGAGTTAGCCACTGCCTCACTGTCACACCGCGATCCGGACGGCGGCGCCAGGTCGCTCGCCAGACGCCGGGACATCGCGATCTGGATCACCGGCGAGCGAGGGATCGGCCGGGCGGTCGGGAGGATTCTGCTGGCAGCGGGCGTCGCCCAGGTCCGGATCGGCGAAGCGCAGGAGCGGCGTCCTGATCTGGCCGTGCTGGTCGGCCGCCCGCCGCCTGACCTGTTGATCGCCTTGGCCGCCGACAGCATGCCGCATCTGGCTGTGCTGGCCACCGAGGCGATCGGAGTCGTAGGACCGCTCGTCATCCCCGGCCTGACCTCGTGCCTGCGATGCCAGGACTACGTCAGGGCTGCGCGCGATCCCGCGTGGCCGCTGATCTTGGCCCAGATCGCGACCAGGCGGCCCGATCCGGACGCGCGGGACGCGGTGCTCATCGCCGCGGTGGCCGCGCAGGCCGCCGCGCAGGTGCTGACTGCCATTGACCGGGCTCCGGCCGCGAGCGCGGCGGTGAACGGCACGCTCGAACTCGTGCTGCCCGACTGGCGCTGGCGTCGTCGCACCTGGCAGCCACACCCAGCGTGTGCCTGCGCCAACAACACCGGCCCGGTGACCGACACACCCACACCGGGCGATAGCCGACAATAGAGATCATGAATGATTTGCCCCGCCGTACGGTCACCAGGACGGTAAAGCTGGCGGGCCTGCCTGCCGGGCTGGCTGGCCGTACCGTGCTCGGGCTGGGCAAGCGCGTGGGCGGCCGACCAGCCGAGATCGTCGCCAGGGAGATCCAGCAGCGAACCGCTGACCAGATCTTCCGTGTGCTCGGCGAGCTGAAGGGCGGCGCGCTCAAGGTCGGCCAGGCCTTGTCGATATTCGAGGCCGCGCTGCCGCCTGAGTTTGCCGGACCTTACCGCACCACGCTGACCAGGCTGCAGGAGTCTGCGCCGCCGTTGCCAGCCGGCACCGTGCACCGAGTGCTGGCGAGCGATCTTGGCGACGGGTGGCGCGACCTGTTCGCCGAATTCGACGACCAGCCTGCTGCCGCCGCCTCGATCGGGCAAGTGCACAGGGCAGTGTGGGGGGACGGACGGCAGGTCGCCGTCAAGATCCAGTATCCAGGTGCCGGGCGCGCCCTGATCAATGACTTCACCCAGATCAGCAGGATCGGCAGGCTGTTCGGCATCCTGATGCCTGGTCTGGCGGTAAAGCCGCTGCTCGACGAGTTGCGCGCCCGCGTCGCCGAGGAACTCGACTACCGGCTTGAAGGTGCCTCGCAGGAGGCGTTCGCCACAGCTTTCGCTGACGATCCCGACGTCTGCGTGCCGCGCACCGTGCTGGCTACCGACCACGTTCTGATCAGCGAATGGCTAGCAGGCACGCCGCTATCGAAAATCATTTCCGACGGAACGGAGGAGCAGCGGAACAGGGCCGGTCTGCTGCTTGTCCGATTTCTCTTTTCCAGCCCGGCTAGGGCAGGATTGCTGCACGCTGACCCGCATCCGGGCAATTTCCGGCTGCTGGACGACGGCAGGCTCGGGGTCCTGGACTTCGGAGCCGTCGACCGGTTGCCAGATGGCCTCCCGCCCCTGTTCGGACGCATGCTGTGGCTCGTGCACACGGACGGCGATATCGCCGTCGTTGAGGCCGAACTTCGCGAGCACGGTTTCTTGCGACCTGGCATCACAATCGACCTCGCGGCGCTCAAGAATTTCCTCGCGCCGCTGGCTGACCCTTCCAAGCAAGAGTCCTTTGCCTTCAACCGGGAATGGATGCGCGCCCAGGCGAGCAGGGTCACGGATCTGCGAGGCGCCAATATCGCCCGCCAGCTCAATCTGCCGCCGTCCTACATTCTTATCCACCGGGTATCGACCGCGGGGATCGGCGTTCTGTGCCAGCTTGAGGCCAAAGCCGATTTCCGTTCAGAGGTGCTGCGCTGGATACCCGGATACGGCCCGGCTGGAGCCGTCGGCATCGGCTCGCTGCCAACCGGGTAGCCGCAGGTCCTGCGCCTGCGGCTACCCATCACTGCGGCGGTAGGACGCCGCCTTCAGGCAGCCACCTCATCCTTGCGCGGGCGACCGCGTGCCCGCTTGCGCGGCACTATCTCTCCCCTGATGAACAACTCGCCGCCCCACACTCCCCAGGGCTCCCTGCGCTCGATCGCACCAGCCAGGCAGGTGCCCCTGGCCGGACAGCCACGGCAGAGCGACTTGGCAAGCTCGACATCATCTGGCGATTCGGCGAAGAACAAGTCAGGCTTGCTGGCGCATGGAAGCGCCCGACCCCTGACGACCCCGGCCGGCCCGGCTAGCCCGGTCGGTCCCGCCGACTTCACCATCACGGTGACCGGCATGCTCCCGCCGATCGCGGTCACCCGCACATATTCCGCCTCGGCCGCCGGGTCGTCTATGACCGCGACGGGTCCTGGCCGATACATCGGCCTCATCCCCTCTCATCTGCTGATCGCAGCGTCTCGTCTGTGCTGACAGCGGTGGCCTCACATGACTGAGGCCGCGGACCCGATGTATCGGGTCCGCGGCCTCGTGGGGGATCTTGGCCGGTCTGGCTAGACCGGATCCCTCGCCGGATGCGGACCCAATGCACCGCAACCCTTCAGGGCGGCGATGCGGGTCGTGTGGGCGTAATTCACTTTGCTGATGGGCTGCTGCCCGGCGAGCTTCGCCGAACCAGCCACCTGGGTGCCATTGCCGAAGAGCGCGGCCTTTGTGTTCCCCTGCGGTCGCACAAAAGCCTGGGCGGCCACCGGCCGGGCACCAGCCCCAGCCGGTCCCGCCAGTTCCTTGACATGGCCACGAGGAACGGGCATCTGAACGCGACCGAGAAGAGCGCCCATGCGGGATCGCACGACTGTCGTCTCTGGGGTATCGGCCAGACTGACCAGGCTCAGCATTCCGGGCACCTCCCTCTTTGCAGCGTCACAACGCCCTCCGGGTTGAGAAGAACTAGCTAGACCTTAAGCAGCGCTACCGCAGGCAGGCAACTCTTTTTCCGATGACGTGTCCAGACGGTTACCGGAGCGCATCTGTGGTACGGATGAGACCCTCCTGCACGACGGAGACGACGAGTTCGCCTTCCCGGGTGAACAGCTCACCGCGCGCCAGCCCGCGCGCCCCAGCGGCGACCGGCGACTCCTGCGCGTACAACAGCCAGTTGTCGGCTCGAAAAGGCCGGTGAAACCACATCGCGTGGTCCAGGCTCGCGCCCACGGTCCTCCCGTCCCCCCACGACAGGCCGTTGGCGAGCAGCACCGAGTCAAGCAAGGTCATGTCCGATGCGTACGTCACCAGGCACACGTGCAGCAGTTCGTCATCGGGAAGTTCGCCATCGGCTTTGATCCAGGCCAGGCTCTGCGTCGCCCGCAACGCGGGATCGCCCGCCGCCTCGAACGTCAGCGGACCGAGGTACCGGATGTCGATGGGATTGCTAGCCGACACCTCTGCCGCCGCGTCGCCGAACCGCGCTCTTACGCGCTCAGCCGCGGTAGGCAGATCCTCAGGCGGCCGCACGTCCGGCATCGGCCTGGCGTGCTCGACCCCTGGCTCGCGCCGATGGAACGAGGCCGACAGCGTGAATATCGGCTTGCCATGCTGGACCGCCGACACCCGCCGCGTAGTGAATGACCTGCCGTCCCGCACCCTGTCTACGAGGTAGATAAGCGGCACGGTCGGGTCGCCTGGCCTGATGAAGTAGGCGTGCAGCGAGTGGACAGGCCGGTCGTCGGGCACCGTGCGGCCGGCCGCCACCAGCGCCTGGCCTGCCACCTGACCGCCGAACACGCGCTGCCTGCGCTCACCCTCCGGGCTGCGGCCGCGGAAGATGTCGAGCTCGATCTGCTCAAGATCAAGCAGCTCAACCACGGCATCAAGAGCCTTGGTCACTGCCGCTCCCTTCGCTTGGCGGCCGCTGAACCGATGTCGGCAAGAAACCTGGACGGGCTACGCGCGCCCCGGCCGCCCGGCTCCCTGGCGGCCGCCCAGGACAGCAAGAGCCGGTCCCTGGCTCTGGTCAAACCCACATAGAACAGACGACGTTCTTCCTCGATCGCCTGGGTCGTCGCAGCGTAGCTGATCGGCAGCGCGCCATCTGTCAGGCAGGGCAAGAACACCGCAGCCCACTCCAGGCCCTTGGCCGCGTGCAGCGACGCCAGCGTGACGCCGCCAGCATCGGGCACGTGGCCGATCGCGCTCCGATGCTGGAGTTCGGCGGCCAGGTCGGCGAGCCTGGCGGCCTGGTGGGCGGCGAAGAACTCTTCAGCCAGGCGCGCGAGCGCGTCGAGCGACTCCCACCGCTCGGCGGCCCGGCCACGTCCGGCAGGCGGCTCGTTGGTCAGTCCGAGACCGATGAGCACGGGGCGTACCTGCTCGGCCGGGTCCTCATCCGGCGATGCCGACCTGGCTGCCGCGCGCAGCAAGCCGATAGCCTGCTTGACCTCAGCGCGCTCGTAGAACCGCTCGACACCGCGCAACTGGTACGCCACACCGGCCCCGGCCAGCGCCTCTTCGAATCTGGCCGTCATCGCGTTGGTCCTGACCAGCACCGCGATCTGGCCTGCCGCCAGGCCGGAATCGATAAGCCCGGCGACGCCATCGGCCACCCCAACGGCCTCGGCGCGCTCGTCGGAGTACTCGGTCAGCGTCGGCGTGACGCCGGCCGGCCGCTGCGGCGCGAGCCGCTGCTCTGACCGCCAGAACACCCGGTTGGCGAGCGCGATCACCTGCGGTGTCGACCTGTAATTGCGCCTCAACCTGATCACGGTGGCGTCGGGGTACCTGACCGGGAATCTGGTGAGGTACGCGTGCGTGGCACCGGCGAACGAGTAGATGGTCTGTCGCGGGTCTCCGACCACGCAGACGTCGTCCCGCTGCCCAAGCCACTGATCGAGCAAAAGTTGCTGCAACGGGTTGACATCCTGGTACTCGTCAACGACGAAGTAACGGTACCGATCGGCGACCGCGGCCGCCGCGGCTTGGTGACCGGCGAGAATCGCCGCGGTCAGTTCGAGCACGGACTCAAAGTCCACCAGATGCCGCTGCGCTCGCAGCTCTTCGTAGCTGGCGTAAAGCTCGGCCAGCCGGGCGGCCGGCAGCGGCCCGGTGCGGTCGATCTTCTCGCACTCGAGCGCGTACTCTTCCGGCCGCACCTGGCTGACTTTGGCCCACTCGATCTCGGCTGCGGCATCACGAAGCTCACCAGGATCAGCGGACAGCCGCAGCCGCTTAGCTGCCTCGGCGAGCAGGCTGACCTTGGACTCGAGCACGGCCGGCGGCTGACCGCCGACGGCGGTCGGCCAGAAGTGGGTGAGCTGGCGCAACGCGGCTGAGTGAAACGTCCTGGCCTGTACCTGGTCGAGCCCGACACCAGGGACAGCTCGCTGGCCGAGCTGCCGCAGCCGACCGCGCAACTCCCCCGCCGCCCGCGTGGTGAAGGTCACAGCCAGCACCCGATCGGGCCGCACCACGCCGGTCGCGACCGCGTACGCGATCCGGTGGACGACCGCCCGTGTCTTGCCAGTGCCGGCGCCGGCCAGCACGCACACAGGTCCGCGAACGGCAAGCGCGACCTCACGCTGCTCAGGGTCAAGCGCGGAAAGCACGGCATCGGCGCCCAAAGCCAGCTCGGTCAACGGCGTTACCTCCTCGGTTTAACCGCCATCCTGCCCTAGGCTGGCGACACTGAGACGACCTCGCAGGAAGCACCTCGCAGATGCGGACGTTAGTAATGTTCAGATGCGAGAATGGCGGCCAAGGAGGGCAACGGCATGACCCAGCCACTGACGATGTACACCACACCCTGGTGCGGGTACTGCCGGCGGCTCAAGGACCAGCTTGCTCGCGAGGGCATCGAGATCACCGAGGTCGATATCGAGCGCGATCCCGCGGCGGCGGAGTATGTGATGACTGTGAACGGCGGCTATCAGACGGTCCCGACCGTGCTGTTCGGCGACGGCAGCACGCTCACCAACCCATCTGTGCGTGCGATCAAGCAGCGGATTGCGGAACTGGCTGTCGCGCCATGATCGAGGACGCAGGTCAGGGTGGCGCCGTCGTGCGGCGTACCAAGGACGGCTGGCGCGTCGGCAGCGCCGACCTGCCCGACCTCACAAGCGCGATGGTGCTCGCCGACCTGCTAGCCGCCGAACTGCCCACTATGGAAATGACCAAGGTGGAAGCTCGGTCCAGTTCAGCCGGCGAAGCGGCCAGTCAGCCAAGGGAACCAGCGGCCGCCGAGACAAGCAAGCTCAGGGCCACGATCGGGCAGCTTGAGCACGCCCTGATGGCGCGGGTCAGGGTCGAACAGGCGATCGGCGTGCTGGCCGAACGTCACAGGATCCAGCCAAGGCAAGCGTTCGAGCAGCTCAGAGCCGCGGCACGGAGCCGCGGCAGGCGGGTCATCGACATCGCGAGCGACGTCGTCGCCAGTGCCACCAACCCGCTGCTGCAACTCCCAGACGAGCTGTCGAGGCCGCGCCCGGCCGGCCGTCACGCTCGCCAGGCTCGCGGCGTCCTTGGCAGCGAATAGCCCTGGCCGCTTGACCAGCGCACGTCCCTGCCCTTACCAAAAGTAATGACTGATTGACATTACGTAGCCGAGGGTAGACAACGGCTCGTGGGCCGCACCGCGGTCTAGAGCGAGGTCCGAAGCGTTGGATATCGGGGGAAGCCCAGGTCGCCTTCTGATCATCGGCGGGGCCGAGGACAGGTGCTGCGGTGCAGGGGTTCTCGAGCGCTTCGCCTGGCTCTGCGGCGGCAGCGAAGCGCGGATCGTGATGATCACCACGGCGACCGGAATACCAGGTCAGGTGCTTGCGGAGTACGAGCGGGTGTTCAGCAAGCTCGGCGTCAGGCAAGTGGCTGAACTGCCGATCAGCGGGCGCGCCGACGCTGACAGTCCCGAAGCCAGGGACGCGCTGAACCAGGCGACCGGCGTCTTCTTCAGCGGCGGCGACCAGTCAAGGCTTCAGACACTCGTCGGCTCGCGCATCAATGACCAATTGCGCGAACGGCTCGGGGCCGGCCTTATCGTGGCCGGCACCAGCGCAGGCGCGACCGCGCTCGGCCGCACGATGATACTCGGCGGCGGTGCACGTGACCACGGGGGCGCCGAAGTTTCCACGGCGACGGTGCGTACCGGTCCAGGGCTCGGGCTCATGCCCAAGATGCTCATCGACATGCACTTCGGCGAGCGCGGCCGGCTGCCGAGGCTACTGAGCGCCGTCACGCTCGATCCCGACCGGCTCGGCGTCGGCATCGACGAGAACACGGCGATCTGCGCGGGGCGCGACAGCTTCGAAGTACTCGGCAGCGGCGTGGTCAGTGTCCTCGACGCGGCGCACGCGACCGTGGTGCACGCGGCGACCGACGATGACCCGATCACCCTGTTCGATGTGCGCCTGCACCTGCTACCCGCGGGTTGCGTCTTCGACATCGTCGGCCGGTCGCCGGCCATCGGCCCGGCTCACGCCAGGTACTGACCCAGCCGGGCATCAACTGCGCTAAGGAGCGACAATTGCACCTGGAATACGTGCGTCACCTCAGCGGTCCCAACGTCTTCTGCCGGTCGCCGGTCAGCCTCGCCAGGCTCGAGCTCGGCGAGCTGACCTGCCGCGAGACGACGGAGTTCCCCGGCTTCGCTGAGCGCCTGGCAATGGCGCTGCCTGGCCTGCGCGAACACCATTGCGCGGCCGGCCAGCCAGGCGGATTCATCGACGCCATGGCGCGCGGCACGTACTTCGGTCACGTGGTCGAGCACGTGACGCTCGAACTGTCCGCGCTGGCCGGCCGCGACGTGCATCTGGGACGGACGATGTGGGCCGGCGCTGACGGGCGCTACGACGTGATGACGGAGCGCCCGCAAGACGAGCCTGACGACTCAGCGGTACCGGAAGAGCTCTACCAGGTCGCGATCGGTGGAGTAGCCGACTTCATTTTGAAAAAAAGGCCGGACTTCACCGAGCACCTAGCGGCGATCACCAGGACGGTTGAACGAGAGCGCCTCGGCCCGAGCACCGCCGCCATCGCGGCGGCGGCTCGCCGCAGGGGCATTCCGGTAAGGCGTATCGGCGGGCTGTCCATGCTCCGGCTTGGTTACGGCTGTTATCGCCGCCTCCTGAGCGCGGCGACGACCGAGCAGACCTCGGCGCTCGGCGTTGACATCGCCAGCGACAAGGTCCTGGCCAAGCAGTTCATGGCCAGGGCAGGCGTTCCTGTGCCGGAAGGAGTCGTCGCCCAGAGCGCGGCTGAAGCGGTGGCCGCGCTCGACCGGCTCGGCGGGCCCGTTGTGATCAAGCCAAGGAACGGTAATCACGGCAAGTGCGTGACGGTTGGAATCCGCACCGCGGCCCAAGCCGAGCAGGCATACCACCGCGCCGCCGCGGGCTCAGGGTCTTGTGCGGTGATCGTGGAGAGTTACGTCCCTGGCAACGACTACCGGGTGCTGGTCGTCGACGGCAGGGTCATCGCGGCTGCCCAGTTGATCCCGCCGAGCGTGACCGGTGACGGCAGCAGTTCGATCGGCGAGCTGATAAACGCGGTGAACGCCGATCCGCGCCGGGGTCACGGCCATTCGCGCGTGCTTACCAAGATCACGCTCGACGATGTGACGGTTGCCCACCTGGCCGCGACGGGCCTTGACGCAACGTCGGTCCCAGCCGCCGGGCAGCAGGTCGGTTTGCGCAAGAACGGCAACCTGTCAACCGGCGGCACCAGCAAGGACGTCACCAGCGTGGTGCACGATGACGTGTCCGAGCTGTGCCGGCGCTCGGCGATGGCCGCGGGCCTTGATGTCTGCGGCATCGACATCAGGCTGCCCGACATCAGCGCACCGCTGCTTTCCGGCGACGGCCAGCCTGCCGCGGTGATCGAGGTCAACGCCTGCCCTGGGCTCCGCATGCACCTGGCGCCAGCGGAGGGCAGCGCGCGTGACGTTGCCGAACCGATCATCGACAGGCTCTACCCTCCGGGAGCCCAGTCGCGGATCCCGATCATCGCCGTGACCGGGACCAACGGCAAGACGACCACGGTCAGGATGATCGCGCACGTGCTGAGCCACGCTGGCCTGCGGACCGGCATGTCCTGCACCGAAGGTGTCTGGGTGGCCGGACGCTGCGTTCTCAAGGCCGACGCATCCGGCCCGCGTTCGGCCGAGATCGTACTCGACGACACAAGCGTCGAGGCGGCGGTGCTGGAGACGGCTAGGGGCGGCATTGTCAGGCGCGGTCTCGGTTACGACAAGGCCGATGTGGCGGTGATCACCAACATCAGCCATGATCACCTCGGTGATGACGGCATCGACGAGCTCGATGAACTGGTCAATGTCAAGGCCCTTGTGGCCGAGGAACTGACGGCAGGCGGCAGCGTCGTGCTCAACGCGGCCGATCAGCGGGTGGCGGCAATGGCCGACCGGGAGGCTGTACGCCGGAACACCCCGGTGATCAGGTTCTTCAGCGCCATTCCGGGGTGCGGCGTGATCGAGCGGCACAAGCGGGCTGGCGGCATCTGCTATGAGGTGTGCGATGGCCAGCTCACCGAGACCGAGGGCGGCAGGCAGCGGGTGATCATGGACGTCGCTGAACTTCCTGGCGGCTTCGGCGGAAAGGCGAGGCATGTGATAGCCAACGCGCTCGCCGCCGCGGCGGCTTGCCGGGCGGTCGGCATTCCCGTGAAGGAGATCAGGGCCGCGCTGTCCGCCTTCGTGCCCGCGGCGACAAATCCCGGCCGGGGCAACGTCTACGCGGCGACGACGGGTCAAAACGGTTCCGCTCGGCCGAGCCCGGTGCTCGTCGACTACGCGCACAACGCCGCCGCGCTGGCCGCGACCGGCGAGTTGGTGAGGGCAGCCTGGGGCGGCCACCACGTCGCCGCGATCACGTTGCCTGGCGACCGGCGCGATGACCTAGTCGCCGAGTCGGCCGAGGCCATCGCGACCTGCTTCGCGACCGCGGTCGTCTACGAAGACGAAGATCTGCGCGGCCGGGCGCCTGGCGAGATGCGCGAGCTGATCGCGGCAGCTCTGCGGAGGGCCAGGTCAGACGTGGTCGTCAGGCACGCGCGGGACGCCAGCGAAGCGCTGCGCGAGGCGGTCACGCTGGCCGCCGGAGGTGCGGTCATGTTCATCTATGAAAAGCTGGGCGTGGCTACGGCCGCGCTTGACGCGCTCGGCGCGGTGCCGTGGCCAGAGGCAGAACGCTCGACTGACTCCTTCGGCGGCCCTGAGCGGATCAATGACCTCGCGCAATGTCCAATGACGGACGCGAACGACAGCGCGACCGAGCCAACACAGGCCCCCTGGCCAATCGCGGCGGCACTGCCAATCGCCGCCGGTCGGCAGCGTGGGCTTTACCAGAAAAGTCATGATTCTTGCCGAAGCTACGGAGAACATCACGGTCTCGTCCAGTTAGCCGAGCTCTCGGCTAAGCCGCATCGTGCTGGCGTGCCATCGCGAGCATGCCCTTTGCGTATCACCTCGCGCATTGCTGTACCAGCCCTTAGTTACTGCCCTATTTCCGGCGTGGGATTAACCGGCTACAGTTGTCGCGCGGGAGGGTTCTACAGTCGTGACGAAGCTGCGGTATGCGGCTGCCGTCGAACGGCCGGGGGTCCATCAGCTTCGTTCTGAGGGATAGATGCTGTGAGTGACGACGTCAAATCTGCGCCGGCTAATGTCAGCCCGGGCGAGAAGATTGCCGGATACCGGCTGGAGGAACAGATCGGCCAGGGTGGCATGGCCGTCGTGTACCGCGCGCACGATGAACGGCTCGACCGCCGTGTCGCGCTGAAGCTGCTCGCACCCGGCCTCGCGTCCGACACCGCGTTCCGTACCAGGTTCATCAGAGAGTCGCGGGCCGCGGCTGCCGTCGACCACCCCAACATCATTCCGGTCTACGACGCGGGGGACGCGGGCGGCTTCCTGTTCATAGCTATGCGCTATGTGTCGGGCGGCGATGTTCGGTCGTTGATCGTCGATGGCCAGGTGCTCTCGCCAGCACGAGCGTGGAACATCGTCAACCAGGTCGCCTCGGCGCTTGACGCCGCGCACGAGCACGACCTGATTCACCGCGATGTCAAGCCGGCCAACATGCTGCTCGACGCGTCAAGCGGCAAGAGCACAGGCGGAAAGCGGAACAGTCCCGGCGACCAGGCCGAGCACGTCTACCTTTCAGACTTCGGGATCAGCAAGCAGACGCTGGCGAGTCATCTCACCTCAACTGGGCAATTCGTCGGCACGCTTGACTACATCGCTCCTGAGCAGATCGAAGCCCAGACAATTGACGGCAGAGTCGACCAGTACTCGCTGGCGTGCGCTACCTACGAGTTGCTCACTGGCCAACCGCCGTTCCGTCGCGATCTCGGGCTTGCGCTGATCAATGCCCACCTGTCGACTCAACCACCATCAGTGACCACCAAGCGGCCAGATCTTCCGCCGGCTATCGATCAGGTGCTTGCCAAGGCGATGGCCAAGTCACCTGACCAGCGCTACGGGACGTGTGTCGAGTTCGCAACCGACCTTGGCAAGGCAGTCGGCGCGGTGCCTGGCATCCCGTCGGTAGCAGCGACCACGGCGCAGCCGACGCCCGGTGACAGCGGCGAGCAAGCCAAGGCCTGGCCGGCCACCGAACTGGCCACTCCTGGGATACTTGCCGCAGGTGCGATCGCACATCAGCCCGCCCAGCCGCTGGTCGCCGCCGTCGGCTACGACCAGCTAACGCAGCAGCCGCCTGGACCGGTGACGCCTGCTCAGCCGATGCAATGGCCGGCCGGCACGCCCGGCGGCTTCGACGCTGCAACGCAGTACTCGCCGACCCCGCCACCAGGCCAGACCCCGCCGCCAGGCCAGACCCCACCGCCAGGCTGGCAGGCGAGCGGTCAGTCCAATCCGCAGGCCGGTTACGCGCCCTACCAGCAACAGCAGCAGTTCCAGCCGTATCAGACCGGCCCGGTCGGTCCGCCGGTCCAGCCCTACCAGACCGGTCCTGTCGGTCCGCCTATTCCGGGCTGGACCCCGCAGAGCGGACCCGGCTGGCCACAGCCACAGCAGCCGAAGAAGTCACGCGGCGCCCTGATTGGTGTTGTCATCGCGACGGTAGCCGTGGCGGTTGCGGCAGCAGCGGTGGCGCTTGTCGTGCTGCCCAAGCACAATAACAACAGCAACAACAACGGCAATAACAACGCGAACTCGTCCAGCTCGTCGAGCACATCGCCACCGCCGACCAATCAGTCGTCGACCCCGGCAAACAACAACCAGAACGGGCCCTCGGCGCAGTCCGAGGCGACGACGATCAACACCTTGCTGGTCAACAGCGCCCAGAGCAGGTCGCAGTGGAACGCCAACACTCTGGTGACCAACGTGGGAAATTGCGTCGCCATAGATTCCGACGTCACTCAGATTGGCGACATCGCACAGCAACGGCAGACGGAGCTGGCCCAGGCAGGAAACCTGCAGGTCGGCGCGATCCCGGACGGTTCGACGCTCAAGAGCGAGCTGATGACCGCGCTGCAGATCTCGCTCAACATTGACAACGACTATCTGACCTGGGCAAAACAGCAGCAAAGCTCAAACTGCACGGTCGGCACCAACTCGACCTACTTCCAGGAAGCCTCGAGCGAGGATAACCAGGCGACGTCTGACAAGGAGACGTTCTTGTCCACCTGGGACCCGATCGCCAACCAATATGGCCTAGAGCAATTCGACGCCAGCCAGATCTAAGCAGCAGCATCGGTCAACCCGTCGCCCAAGTTCGCGTCTCGGAATACATAGAGTCCGCGATCAGCCAAGCGACGTGTGGTTAAGCGGCGAGCCCGAGTTCATCGCCGACCATGAGCAGCAGCGGGGTGCGATGGG
>DATNEK010000049.1:0-10246 GCA_035553055.1 Streptosporangiaceae bacterium
GGGGGCGGGGTGGGTGGTGTGGTGGTGGCCGGGAAGAAGGGGGAGTCTGCCGGCGGAAGGTTAGTTCTCGGCTGGGTCTTGCCAGAGGGCGCGGACCGTGGCGATGGTGTCAGCTTCGCCGGGTCGCTTGTCGGTGCGGTAGCGGATGACGCGGGCGAACCGGAGCGCGACCCCGCCTGGGTAGCGCTTGCTGGCCTGGACTCCGTCGAAGGCGATCTCAACGACTAGTTCCGGGCGCACCCGCACGACGCCGTGCCGCCACTGCTGGCCTGAGTCGGCGGGCGGCAGGACCGACCGCTGGTCGGGCGGGTCGGCGATGGCCAGCAGGTGCTCGGTCTGCCAGTTCAGCATCTTGTCGGTGAGGCCCTTGAAGGTCTTGCCGAGCATGACGAACTTTCCTGTATCCGGATCGCGCGCCCCGAGGTGCAGGTTGGACAGCAGGCCGGTCCGGCGGCCGTGGCCCCACTCGACGGCCAGGATGACGAGGTCGAGCGTGGTGCGTGGCTTCACCTTGATCCAGTCGCTGCCCCTTCGACCGGTCTGGTAAGGCGCCTTCACCGATTTGACGACCACACCCTCGTGCCCTTTGCCGATCGCGTCAGCGAAGAACTCGGCCGCTTGCCCCGCATCCGATGTGACGATGCGGGGGACGAGCAGGTTCACGGGAACGACCGACGCGAGCCTGGCGAACCTGTCGGCGGCGGGCAGATCGATCAAGTCGTGCCCATCAATATGCAGCAGGTCGAACAGGAACGCGGTGAGCGGCACCGAGCGAGCCGCCTGCGCAACCGGGCCGGAGGTGCCTGACTGGGTGGCAGCCCGCGCCGACGTCACCTGGAACGGGTAAGGGTGGCCATCCTGGCGCAACGCTATCGCCTCGCCGTCGATCACCACGGACTCGACGTTGAGTGCCAAAGCGGTCTCCACGATCTCAGGCACCCTATGGGTGATGTCATCGAGAGTCCTGGTGAACACCCATACTCGCGAACCTTGACGATGGATCTGGATCCTGATCCCGTCTATCTTCCAGTCGAGCGCCGCGGTCCCGGATCCCCCCGCGGAGCTGATCTTGGCTAGCGCCGCGTCGATGCTCGGCGCCGAAGCCGCGAGCATCGGCCTGATCGGCTGGCCGACTTGCAAGGTGAACGCCTGCAGCACGGCGGTGACCGCCTGGCTGTCCGCGCCGTCAGCGGCGGCCGTCAGCGCGGCCTTGGCGACCAGCGGTAGCGAGCCACGGAGCTGGTGGGCGCGACGAACCGCTTGGGCTTGAACACCGGACGCGAGCGCGACGGCATCGGTCATCACGCCCTCAAGCGCTCCCTGGCCAAGATCGCCTGCGATGAGCCTGAACAGGAAACCCCGCTCGCTCTCCGTGGCCCGGCCGACCAGTGCCGCGAGCGTCGCCCGCCGCTGGGCCTGCGAACCTGGCCCGAGCATGGCGCCGATGGCCTCGAACGCGGCATCGGTGTCGGTGAGCGTCAGCGTTGGCGCCGTTGGCAAGGCTGACTCGGAGTCCACGGCGCCGCCCTGGCCGGGCTGAGCCTGTGCGATCAGGTCCATCAGCGCCGCGTATCCGACACCGATCTGCCGCTGCGTCAGCTCGCCAGACAAGAACGCGACCGCGATCGGCACCTCGTCAGGCGGAACCCTGGCTAGCAGCTCGGCGATCGCACTGATCTTCGCCTTCCGTCCTGGCGATCCGGCAACGATAACTGAGGTATCGACCAAGTCGCGCAGCAGCACGAGTCCGATTCTGCCTGAGCTGTATTACTCCGGCCACGCTGCCGGTGCGACACCGCGTCCTTCGGCTCGCGGAAGGCGGACCTAGCGAGTCCTTGACATGCCGTTGGGCTCGGCCATCGTGCGCTCAGCCTCGGCGCTCGGGTTGAGAACCTTGGAGCGCTGATCCGGGGCTACGTTCGACGGCTGACGGCGAGACATTGGCGGCGGCTTCCTGCGTGACCTGTTGCGCAGCGCCATTGCGGTCGCGGCCGCCGCACCGGCAGCGAGCAGTGCCGTGCCAGCCATCACCTTCGGCCAGCGGCGGCCCCGCGGCCTCGGCGGGTCGAGCCTGCGTGCCGTGGCCGCGAGCATGGCTGACACCCTGGGCGCCATGCTTTCCTGCACGGAGACGCTTCCGCGTGCCGCCCTGACTGCCATCCAGGCGCGCAGACGGCCAACTCGCGGCCTTGCCCAGCCTGCCGCTCCGGTCGCGCCCTGCCTGGCCGTCTTAGCTGCCCTCTTGGTCATCGGACCGGCCTGGTCGGCGAGCTTCGACGCATGCATAGCGATCTTCCTAGCTCGCCACTGCATGTCGGCAGCAGGCATTACTGACTGCTTCTGAGCCGTAACTGACACAATGTCCTCCCCCGGTGGATAATCTTCACCTGGAACTTCCCCGCAGCGATCTGGCCAATCGCCCCTGACACGGCTCATGACTCAATGCCGCGCATATGCTGGCCGGGAAGTTGCAAAGCGGCCCAGCCAGGTTGTGCCGTCACGGTGGTGCTGACTCAGCATCCGGCCCCCCTGGGACCCGCCCTGGGGCGGCCAAGGGTCCGCCCTAGGACCGCAAGCGGTCGCCTGGCGTGACAGGATTTCGGCTATGACTAACACGCTTACCGCGAAATTGCGCACCAGCGCCGGGACGATCGTCCTGCGGCTCTTCCCTGATCACGCGCCTAAGACGGTGCAGAACTTCGTCGAACTGGCTGAGGGGTCAAGGGAGTGGACGGACCCGGCTAGCCGCAAGAAGACCACAGCGAAGCTCTATGACGGGACGATCTTCCACCGCGTAATCCCGAAGTTCATGATCCAGGGCGGCGACCCGCTCGGCACAGGAACCGGCGGCCCTGGCTACAAGTTCGCCGACGAGATCCATCCTGACCTGAGATTCGACCGCCCGTACCTGCTTGCGATGGCGAACGCTGGTCCTGGCACGAACGGTTCCCAGTTCTTCATCACCACGGTGCCCACGCACCACCTCAACGGCAGGCACACGATCTTCGGCGAGGTCATCTCCGGCAGCGAGATCGTCGAGGCGATCAGCAACGTGCGCACCGGCAGGAATGACCGGCCGGTGAACGACGTTGTGATCGAGTCCGTCGTGATCGACCGTGACGGCAACGCCCCCACAGGGGACACAACAGCATAGAACGGACAGGGTTCATGTCTTACCCCCCTGGCACTGGCTCAGATGTTCCACGCTCGGATACTCCGGGCCAAGACGCCGGTGCCTCGACTCCGCGATGCTACCGGCATCCTGGCAGGGAGACCTATGTCTCCTGCGTCAGGTGCGGCCGGAACGCGTGCCCCGACTGCCTGAGGTCGGCCGCTGTCGGCCAGCAGTGCGTCGACTGCGTCAGGGAAGGCAACAGGGGATCACGGCAAGCGATCGGACGCTTCGGCGGCAAGGTCAGCGACACGCCAGTGGTGACCTACACGCTGGTGGCGCTCTGCGTGGCCACATACATCGTCGAGCTTGCCTATGGGAAGATCATCGACTACGGCGCGATGGTCGGGGCGGCGATAGATCCGACGATCAACGCGGTCATCGGCGTCGCTCAGGGTGACTGGTACCGACTGCTGACGAGCGCGTTCTTGCACGAGCCGCCGGGTTCGGGTATCGGCCTTACCCACATCATCTTCAACATGTGGGCGCTGATAGTCGTGGGGCCAGCGCTTGAGCGGGCTCTTGGCCGGGCCAGGTACCTTGCCGTGTATCTGGTCAGCGCGCTGGCTGGCTCGGTGCTCTACTACCTGCTCGCGCCGCCCAACGGTTTCGCGATCGGCGCGTCTGGTGCCATCTTCGGGCTGTTCGGCGCCTGGTTCGTGCTGGCGAAGCGGATGCGGCTCGACACCAGGCAGGTCGTGCTGCTGATCGTGCTGAACCTGGGGATCACCTTCATCGTGCACGGGATCGCCTGGCAGGACCATGTCGGCGGGCTGATCGCAGGCGCGGCTCTGACCGCCGCGTATGTCTACGCGCCCCGGGTCAACCGAACTCTCATCCAAGTCGCCGCGACGGTCGCAATACTGGCGCTCATCGTCGTCGGGGTCATTGTCAGGGACGTGAACCTCGTCCACACCGTGATGTTCAGGCTGTAAGCGCGAACGAAACGCGGACGGCGGTCACCAAGGACTGTGGTGGCCGCCGTCTCGTGTCTAGCCTCCCCGCGCTGCCGCTAACCCGAACCGGGCGCCATCGGCGCTGTGGGCGCAGGTCGGCCGGGCAATGCCGGGGCGCGGTCGGCGACCGGCTCCGCCGCGGCCAGGAACGCGCGCGTTATTTCATGCGCGAGCGCTTAGTGCCACCTGGTCGCGAACATGACGCCCGCGACGATGAACGCGAACCCCACGACCAGGTTCCACTGGTCGATCACCTTGAGCGGCAGAGTCTGGCCGCTGATGTAGAAGATGGCGATCCACGCCAGGCCAACGAGCAGGCACCCGAGCATCGTCGGAACCAGCCAAGCCGGGCTGCTCTTGGCCTTGCTGGACCTCGGCGGCGGGGTATATACCGCCTTCTTCCTGACACGGGACTTAGGCACGATGATCTCCTGGGCACAGTCTGGGCGCGCGGCTAGCGCGTTGCGCTTGATCGTAAGCGTAGTTGGTCACCGTCATCGCACGCGATCGCTCAGTCTCGCGGTCTCGCCTGGGAAGTCGGGCTTCCTGTAGGTGAAGTAGTAGGCGTCGATGTCGGAGTCGACGTTGGTGTGCCCGACGGCGTCGATGATGACGGAGACGACGACGGCGAGGCTGAACCTGGCACGACGTAGAGCGTCACGACGGTGTTCGGCAGCACGACCGCGTTACCGCTTGGCTTGGTCTCCCACACCGTGCCCGGTGTGGCTCCGGGCGGCCCAGGTGCTTTCGTGACGCTCGGTATCAGGCCGGCACCCTTGATGGTGTCCTCGGCCTCGCTTGTCGGCTCGTCGGTCACCACGGGTATCTTGACCCCGCCGCCCGACACGTTCAGCACGATCGTGGTAGTAGGCGATACCCGAGATCCCTCCGCGGGCGTGGTGCTGACCACTCGGCCCGATGTAATCGTAAGGCTGGCGACCGGGGTTCCGCTCCTGGTGACGATCTTGAAGCCTGCCGCGTTCAACGTGGCCTCCGCGTCGGTCACGCTCATGCCGCGTACCTGCGGCACGGCCCTGGCGCCGGGGCGGACGTTGTAGTTCACCGTCACGGTGCTGCCCCGTTTGGCTAGCTGACCGGGACCCGGGTTCGTCGAAGTCACGATGTTGGGCTGGCCGTTAGTCGTGATGTGTGGTTTCGCGTCGACCTTGAAGCCCTTGTTCTGCAGCACGGTCTCGGCCTTGGTGAACTTGTCGCCAACCACGCTCGGCACCGCGATGCCGGCTGGCGCGCTGTGCCCGGTCAGGGCCTGGTAGGCGAGCACGATCGCGGCGATGACGATGAGCGCGACCAGCGCGCTCACCCACGGCCAGATCGGCCGCCTGCGGTGGCGGGAAGCCCGCGATCCGGAGTCCGAGGGGCCGTACTGGTACGGCGGTATCGCCCCGGTCGATCCTTGCAGCGCAGTCGCGCCGAGCGGGTCCATCCGCCGGGTGCCAGGCCCGCCGGCCACGTAGGTGCTGGTGGGACGCATCTGCGCGCCGACCGGATAGCCAGAAATCGCACGCTGAATGTCGCTGCGCATCTCGCCGGCCGTCTGGTAACGGTCGGCCGGATCCTTGGCCATCGCGCGCAGCACGATCGGGTCGGCCCAGGCGGGAAGCTCGGGGTCGACCCGCGACGGCGGTATCGGGTTCTCCCTGACGTGCTGGTAGGCGATCGCGACCGGCGAATCGCCGGTGAAGGGTGGCCGGCCAGTGAGCAGCTCGTAGAGCAGGCAGCCGACCGAGTACAGGTCGGAACGCGAGTCGACCCGCTCGCCTCTGGCCTGCTCAGGCGACAGGTACTGCGCGGTCCCTATCACCTGGGCGGTCTGCGTCATCGTGGCCTGAGCGTCGGAGATGGCGCGGGCGATGCCGAAGTCCATCACCTTGATCTCGCCCTGCCGGTTGAGCATGACGTTGCCTGGTTTGATGTCCCTGTGAACGATGCCATTGCGGTGGCTGTAGTCAAGCGCGCGGAGCACGCCGTCGGTGATCTCGAGCGCACGCTCGGGCAGCAGCCGCCGATCGTCGCGAAGCAGGTCCCTGATCGTCCGGCCGTCGACGTACTCCATCACGATGAACGGGACGTGCGAGGAACCGCTGTTGTCCTCGCCGGTGTCGTAGACCGCCACGATCGATGGGTGGTTAAGCGAAGCCGCCGACTGTGCCTCGCGCCTGAACCTCGCCTGGAAAGTCTGGTCCCTGGCCAGATCTTCGCGCAGGGTCTTGACCGCCACGATGCGGTCGAGGCGTAGGTCGCGCGCCCGGTAGACCTCGGCCATGCCACCGCGCCCGACGACGCCGTCGAGTTCGTAACGGCCGCCGAGCAGCCTGGGCTGGGTCATGTCTCGCACTTACGTTACCGTCCTGCGTCGTTTTAGGTCTGGTTGGTCGGCCTGGCGGCAAGTGGTGGGTCTAGCCTGCGCGGGCCGCTCTGAAATTATGTCGTCAAATGTTCCCGCCGCGATTCCGCTACGGAAACATCGCATCCCCGGTGCACTCAATGCTGCCCCAGGTACGCCTGGATGATCTTCACAGCGATCGGAGCGGCGGCCGCGGCACCGAATCCGCCGCCCTTCACGATCACAGCGACCGCGATCTGCGGGCTGCTGCCCGGCGCGAAGCAGGTGAACACGGCGTCGTTGAGGTTGGTGTTGTTGCGGCCGTTCTGAGCTGTGCCGGTCTTGCCCGCTATGTCGAGGCCGCCCGTCGCGCTTGGGCTGGCGGTGAAGTACGCGGTACCGCTCGGGTTGTGGGTCACGCTCTCCATCATCGCGGTGAGGTAGCCAGCCACCTTGCTCGAGATAACGCGCCTGATCTGGACCGGCTGGGTGTCCTGCACCACTTCCTGATCCGGTGCCCTGATCTCCTGGACCAGGTAAGGCCGCATCAGCACGCCGTGGTTGGCTACGGTCGCGGCCATCATCGCTTCCTGCAAAGGTGTCACCGCGTCGTCGAACTGCCCGATCGCCGAGTTGGCTGTTTCCGCTGGGTCCTTCAGCCCCGGCGGGATGGCGCTCGGCGTGACCGGGAGCGGGATGGTCAGCGGCGGCGCGCTGGCCCCCTGGCCAAAGTTGTTGAAGCCAAACATCTGGGCGTAGCTGACCAACGTCTGGCCGCCGAGTGTCGCACCCAGCTTGCCAAACGCCGTGTTGCAGGACAGCGTGAACGCGAAAATGATCTGCGGGTGCCCGTCACCGCAAGGCGCGTCCCCGTCGTTGGTCAGCACGTGCGTGCTTCCCGGCAAGCGGTAGAACTGGGGCGCCGGGATGGTCGACGTCGCCGAGCCCACACGGCCGGTGCCGAATCCCGCTGAGCTTGTAATTATTTTGAACGTAGAGCCCGGAGGGAATGTGTCGTTCAGCGCCCGGTTATCGAGCGGTCTGCTCGGATCGTGCCGGTAGCGGGCGTCGATCTTGGCCAGCTGGTTGGTGTCCTGCGTGGCGTATCGATTGGGATTGAACGTCGGGTAAGACGCGAGCGCGAGTATGGCTCCCGTGCTCGGGTTGATCGCGACCGCCGCTGCTGGAATGCCCTTCGCCGCCAGCGCATCGTAGGCCGCGGCCTGGGCCTTGGGATCGATCGTCAGGTAGACGCTGGCACCCTGCCGCGAATGGCCGGTGAACAGTCCCTTGAGGTTGTACACGGCCAGGTTGGACGCGGAGCCCGCGAGGTACTTGTTCTCCGCATACTCGATTCCTGTCAGACCGAACGGCGAGGTGGTGCCGAGTACCGAGTCATAGCCAGTGATCGGCGCGTAGGCCATCGGATCAGGGTAGAACCGCTGGTACACGCCTCCCTTGACCAGCTTGGACTCGGCTATCACCTGATCTTGGCGACCGCCGGCGGCGATTATTTCACCTCGCTGGTTCTTGAACTGCTCGTTGAAGATCCTGCTATTGCCCGGCTCGCTCGCCAGCGAATTGACTCGGAACACTTGCAGGTAGTTGACCCAGGCCAGGAGCAGCACGAACATCGCAAGGCAGGCGATGGACAGTCGGCGCAGTGATCGGTTCATCCGGCCCGCACCACCTGGGTCAGGCCCTCGTCCTGTATCGGCTGAGGCGCGGGTTTCCTCGCGGTGTCGCTGACTCGCATGATCAGCGCGATGACGATCCAGCTCGCGAGCAGCGAAGACCCTCCCTGGGATAGGAACGGCGTCGTGATGCCGGTGAGCGGTATCAGCTGCGTCACGCCGCCGACGATGACGAAGACCTGCAGGGCGAGCACGAACGCCAGACCGCCCGCCAGCAGCTTGGCGAACGGGTCGCGGACCGCGACGGCGGCGCGCAGGCCGCGCTGTACGAGCAGGGCGAAAATTAGCAGCAACGCCATCATGCCCGTCAGCCCTAGCTCCTCGCCGAACGCGGTGATAATGAAGTCGCTCTGCACAAGCGGGACGTGGAACGGTTCGCCTTGGCCGAGCCCGGTGCCGAAGATGCCGCCGAACGCCATGCCCTCTAGGCCCTGGACGAGCTGGAAGGCGTTTCCGTACTGGTTTCCGTGCGCGAACGGGTGCAGCCAGATCGTGAATCGCTCGCCGACGTGGTGGAACAGCGCCTGCGTGACTTCGGCGCCGAACAGGAACAGCAGGAGCCCGATCAGCAGCCACGAGGTCCTCGCGGTGGCGATGTAGAGCATGCCGAGGAACAGCCCGAAGAACAGCGCCGACGTCCCGATGTCGGACTCGAACACCAAGACAAGCAGGCTGGCCGCCCAGACCACGAGCACCGGGCCCATGTCACGGCCGCGCGGCAGGTCGATGCCGAGTACTCGCCGGCCCGCCAGCGACAGCACGTCCCGCTTGGTGACCAGGTAGCCGGCGAAGAAGATGGCGAGCAGAATCTTGGCGAACTCGCCAGGCTCGATCTGGACGCCGCCGAAGATGATCCATGCCTTGGCGCCGTTGATCGCGCTGTGGCTGGCTGGCAGCAGCGCCGGGATGGCGAGCAGGACCAGGCCGATCGTGCCGAGCGTGTAGGTGTAGCGCTGCAGCACCCTCGGCTCTCTGACGAGCGCGAGCGTGGCTATGAAGGCGACGATGCTCACCGCGGTGTAGAGCAACTGGGTAAGCGCGGCGTGAGTGGTCAGGGTCGAGATGACAGCGCCTGGGTTGTTGCCAATGCCTGATTCCTGCAGGCGGTAGATCATGACGATGCCAAGCCCGTTGAGCAGCGCGGCGAGCGGCAGCAGCAGCGGGTCCGCGTACGGGGCCAGCCAGCGCACGGCGAGGTGCGCAGCCAGTACCAGCACGGCGAAGCCGACGACATAGGTCACCAGGCCCGATGGCAGGTGGCCGTTAAGCCCGAAGCCGACGCTCGCGTAAGCGAATGCCATGATCGCTATGGCGAATCCGAGCATCGCGAGCTCGGAGCCACGCCGGCTGCGCGGCAGCGCTACTGCCCGCAATCCGCCCGGCGGCGTCGTTACCGCCTCGGATACAGACCGTGAGACCGCGCTCATCCGCCCGCTCCCTCATACGCGGGGCAGTAGCTCGGCATCACTGGCTCGGGCGGATACTTCACCGGCTTGACCACGCGAGGCGGTGCCTGAGTGCGCGGTGCGGTGCGGTGCGACGTGGTGTTCTTGTGAGCGGTCGCTGCGTGCGCGGTTGGCCGGGTCGGCCTGCGCCTGCTCGTGGTCGTGCCGTGCTTGGCCGTTGCCTGGCGCTTGCGTGCGGGCGGCGCCGGCTTCGGCCGGTGGGCGACCCAGTCAGTGATCCGCGCGGCCACGATCGCGCACCGGTAGTCATGCCGGAACTGAGAGATGATCCGCTGCGCTTGCCCGAGATTCGACTCTGGCCCGATCGTCGACTTGATGTAGCCGACTTCGCTCGATGGCAGAGCGGACAGCGGGATGTTGGTCCGCTGCACGACGGTCGACAAGCTGACGCCGGCTATGGCCTGGCTCAGGCCGCGAAAGACCACCACCCGGCCGTCGGCGGTGCCGACGTAGTACTGATTCTGAGCCAGCCGCCATCCGTAGTATCCGGCCGCGCCGACGACGCCGACGAGCAGCATCAAGACGCAAGTGACGACTGGCCACCGGCGACGATCGACACCGCTGGCGTCATCCTCGTGCTCGCGATTGTCCTCATCGCCCGCGGTCGGGCCGGC
>DATNEK010000050.1:0-12222 GCA_035553055.1 Streptosporangiaceae bacterium
GGCGCCGATCGGCGGTTCGCCGCCGATCTCATCGGACCCGCCGTTCCACCATGACGCGCGGAAGCTGCTGCTTCCCTTGTTCACCAAGACCGAGGTCACCAAGCAAGAGGCGGCAACGCGAATTTTCTGCCACTCGCTGATTGACGCGTTCGGTGACCAGGAGGTAGTGGACGGCGCTCGCGACTACGCGCAGGACATCCCGGTTCGGGTCATCGCTGACATGCTCGGCTTCCCGCCGGAGGACGGCCCGCAGTTCCGTGAGTTCGTCGAGAACGCGCTGGAAGGCGTCAACCGTCCGCCAGAAGAGCGCATCGCACGCATGTCCCGGCTGTTCGACTACCTGCTCGCGCAGGTACATGACCACCTCGACAACCCGCGCGACGACCTCACGACCTACCTGATCAACGCCGAGCTTTACGGGCACAAGCTTGAGGCGTCCCACGTCGTCGGCACGATGGCTCTGCTGCTGATCGCAGGCATCGACACGACGTGGAGCGCGATCGGCGCGTCGTTGTGGCATCTGGCGAAGACTCCGGCCGACCGCGAACGGCTTTCGGCCGATCCGGGGTTGATACCGACCGCGATCGAGGAGTTCCTCAGGGCCTACGCGCCGGTCACCATGGCACGGCTGGTCAAGGACGACATGCACTGGCACGGCGTCGACATGAAGGCCGATGACTGGATCCTGCTGTCGTTCCCCGCCGCCAACCGCGATCCTGACCAGTTCGACCGGGCGGATCAGGTCGTCATCGACCGTGAGGTCAACCGGCACTCCGCGTTCGGCCTTGGCATCCACCGCTGCATCGGCTCGCACCTAGCGCGGATGGAGCTGAAGGTCGCGCTTGAGGTCTGGCTGGAGCGGATACCTGAGTTCAGCCTCGCTGACCCGGCCGGGGTGGCCTGGTCGACGGGCCAGATCCGGGGACCGCGCGCGCTGCCGCTCCGCATCCGCTGACTCTGCGCTCACCGCTGGTCGTGCAGCGCCGTGAGCAACGGTATAAACGCGATCTTCTCGTCGGTCAGGTCTTCCTAGCAGATTCGCGCTGCCTGCCTTGGCTGGTGCGCGGGCCGGAAGTCGATGATCCCCTCCGGTGTGACGATGGCCGAGCGATTTGCGGCTGCCCGGGCCGCGCTCAGGGCTTTTGCGTTGTCGGTTTGGTTAGCCGCCTGGCCAGCCAGCGTCGGTGCGGCCGGCGGTACTGGCCAGGGGCGGCCGGTCCGGCTGCGGACGGCCGGTCCGGGTGCGATGGATCCGGGAATCCATCGCGGGGACGGGTCCCGCCGGGCGCGATGGATCCGGACTCCATCCCAGGCACGCCGCACCACCGGGCCAAACCGGCCCGGCGCGGCCGGAGCGGGTGGAACTGCCGGTCGCAGCTGCCGCCCACGAACCAGGCAGCGCCCCGTACTGCGCACCCCGGCCAGGCAGCGCCCCGCGCTGCGCACCCCGGCCGTGTCCGCGGTTCTAGGTGCCGTTGGTTGAGAAGTGCTGGTAGTCCTGGGAGCCTGACCAGGTACCGCCCCAGCCCCAGCCGACCGAGCCGAACGCGGAGACTAGGACGCCGCCTGGATACGCCATGCCGCGGCGGATGTCGGACCGGTTGAGGTAGGCGGCACCCGCCTTGGGCTCGACCGGCTGACCGGGCTGAACGTAAGGGTTCTGCACTGTGTTGACGTCGATCGCCAGCCCGAAGGCGTGCATCGACCAGCTTGGCGGACCAGATGAGACGGCCTTGCGGCAGTTAAATCCCGACGTGTTATCCGCCGCCATGGACCGCGGGTCACTGCCATGGAACGCGTCGACCGGCTTCATCATCTTGATCGGGAACCTGGCGTGGTACAGCGCCCTGAACACCTTGAGAACCTGCCGTACCACCTTGGCGTTGACGATGAGCTTCCCGATGTGCTCGCGCCGGTCGAAGCCGACGTAGGTCATCCGGATCTCGCGCAGCCGACGTGGAGGCACCGGGCAGCCAGGCCGCCAGCTGAACCGCACATCGCGCCGGGTGAGCGGGCCTGACACCTTGGCGCTGAACTTCGGTAGCCGATGGCGTGACGCTGGCTTGTGCTTCGCGGCTACATGGCGAATGGGGTCGGCCGCCGACTTGACCGTGCGCTTAGCCACGGTGCGCTTAGCCGCAGTGGACGAGTGCTGCGGACCCGGGCTCGCGCAGCCCGCTGCCAACGCAGCTGCTATCGCGATGCTTACCGCTACCGTTCTCCGGCTGGTCACGGGTCACAGCGTACGCCCCGGCCGGAGCCCAGGCGGCCTTATCGAAGGCCTCGATGGGCGAGCGCCTGATGAATGGCCGCCGCGAGTACGCGCTGGCCGAGCGCGGTTGGATGCAGGTCGCATCCTCCTGTCGGCAGCTTGATCCGCAGTCCGGCCGCGCACGTGTCCCCGCCTGACCTAACCGACGCGGCGCGGAAGGCGGCGTAACCATCCGCGATGCGCGCGTCATAGCGGGCAGCAGGTTCGGTGAGGGCAGCGTCGAGTTCGCGCGTCTGGGTGGCGGAAGCGCTGTTGCTGTAGTTGAGAGCGTAATAGGTGAGCACGACCAGGGCGCGCCGGTAGTGCGCCTGATTGCGCAAGGCAGAAAGAATCACGCTCAGGTTCTCTTTGACCTTCGCTAGCTCGCGGCTAAAGTCCGCGCCGGCGCAGTCGTCCGCCGTCGTCTGCTGACACACGAAGACGTCGTTGGCGCCAATGTCGATCGTCACCAGCTCGGTGGTCGGGTGGCGCTTCAGGTAACGAACTGCGTAGCTCAGCTGGGACCCGCCGTAGCGCACGTGCAGCGGTGCGAAGCTGCGATAGCCGGGGTCGCCTTGGACGGTGCTCTCGCAGCCGTTGTTCGGCGCGGCGGAGTTGATCATGCTCGACGTAGTTTCTCCCGGACAGGAGGCGTTGACCACGTGCACGCCGAGCGTCTTGGCGAGGTCTTCCGGGTAGCCGGTAAAGTCCGCGGCATTCAGGTAACCCATCGCCGGGGTCACCGATGCCGGCCGGTAGCCGAACGCCACTGAGTCGCCGAGCGCGAGATAGCCGGGTGCGTCGCGCCCGTGAGCCGGGACCGGCTCTGGTCGGCTGGACGGCGCGACCGGGCGAGTGGCTGTCGAGGTCGGCGCGCCCGAGCAGCCAGCCAAAATGGGCATGGCCGCCAATATGGCGACGAGCACCGCCGCGCCGCGCCACTCAATCTCGACGAAGGACTTCCGCACCGTGGAGAGAGTATCTGAGGCGATCGCGATACGCGCGCTAGCTCGCTGTTTCTCCGTCAGTCGCGGTCGCGACGGTCGCGCCGCCGGTTCAGCCGGATCAACCGTGACGGAACCTTATCGACCCGCCGACCAGAATTTTGGCTATGCGCTATGGTTTTTGGGTGCCCGGTGCCTTGCGAATTACCCATAGCCAAGAAAGCAAGTGATAGGAAATGGATATCTGGCCGGTCGTCCACGCTGAGCGGAAGGCATTGGTGACCGATCTCAGCGGCCTTGACGCTGACCAGTGGTCGACCACGTCGCTGGCCACCGACTGGACGGTGCGTGACGTTGTCGCTCACATGACCGCGACGGCGAAGATCACCCCTGGAGGGTTCTTTCCCAAGCTGGTCTCCAACGGGTTCAGCTTCAGCAAGATGCAAGCGAAAGACATCACCGCGGAGTCGGGCAGTTCGACGGCCGACACGCTGGCGAACTTCGACGCGATCGTCACCTCGACCAAGCGTCCGCCTGGCCCGCCAGCAACGATGCTCGGTGAGACGGTCGTGCATTCGCAGGACATCCGCGGTGCGCTAGGCATTCAGCACGACTACCCGATGGCCGCGCTTGTGCAGGTCGCCGATTTCTACAAAGGGTCGAACCTGGTGATCGGCACCAAGAAGCGGATCGCCGGCCTGACGCTCAAGGCGACCGACACGCAGTGGTCGCACGGCTCGGGGCCTGAGGTTACCGGGCCGATGCTCGCGCTGCTGATGGCCATGACCGGGCGCAAGGTGACCGATCAGCTCGCCGGAGACGGCGTCGAGACCTTGCGCTCAAGGCCCTAGCCAGCTGGCCGACGACCCGGTCAGTAGCGGGGGAGCCGGTGCTTGGCCGCCGCGTCCGCCCAGGCGGCCAGCGCCGGATCGGCGGCGATCAGGGCTTCGTACTTCTTCCTCGCCTGTTCGCGCTTGGCCGGAATGTACTCGGTCGGCCACAGGCCAGGATGCGGCTCGTAGCCCTTGAGCACGTTGCGGGCCACCGTCACCTTGTGCACCTCGTCGACTCCGTCGGCGATCGCCATCGTCGGCGCGCCAGCGAACATCGCCTGGAGCGGCATAAGGTCAGTTGTTCCCAGCGAGCCGAGCGTGTGCAGGGCGCGGTAGCTGACCTCGCGCAGCACCTTGGCGCAGGTGTACTTGCAGGCCGCGATCTGGGTGCGCGACTGGCGGGTGCTCGAGTTGTCGATCGTCCACGCGGTCCACAGCACGAGCAGCCGCAGCATGTTGATCTCGGCGTACGAGTCCGCGATCATCTCCTGCACCATCTGGTGCTCGGCTATCACCTTGCCGTGCGACTGCCGCGAAAGCGCCCGCTCGCACATGATGTCGAAGGCGAGCCTGACCTGCGCCACCGTCCGCATCGCGTGATGGATGCGGCCTCCGCCGAGGCGGCGTTGCGCAAGCACCTTGGCCCCGTCCTCGGGTCCTAGCAGGTGGTCGGCCGGCACCCGCACATTTTCATAACGAATGTGATTATGGAGCGCGGGGAACTCCATGATGTTGACTCCCGGCGACTCGCGCGGGACAACGAACATGCCGTTGGTGCACATCACGAAAATGATGTCGGCGCGCGCTCCGGCGCTGGTGAACCACTTCTCGCCGTTGATCACCCACTCATCGCCGTCACGGGTCGCGCGGGTTCTGAACAAGCTCGGGTCTGACCCGCCTTGCGGCTCCGTCATCGAGTACGCGGAAAAGATCTCCTGGTTCATCAGCGGCGTGAGCCACCGGTCCTTCTGCTCCCGCGTGCCGTAGGCGGCGAGCATCTCCATGTTGCCGGTATCTGGGGCGGCGGTGCCGAAGACTACTGGCGCTGACCGGTAGCGGCCGAGAATCTCGTTCAGCAGGGCCAGCTTGAGCTGCCCGAATCCCGGGCCGCCGAGATCACGGTCGAGGAACAGCGCCCACAGGCCACGATCTTTCACCTGCTGCTTGAGCGGATCGGCGAGGGCCTTGGCCTTGGGGTCGCGGCTGTACGCCGCACCGGGGAACACCAGGTCGAGTGGCTCGACGTCGGTGCGACAGAATTCGTCGACCCAGTCGAGTTGCTCCTGGAATTCCGGCTCGGTCGAGAAGTCCCACGCCACAACAGCCTCCCGATGGGATGCGCCAGCCACCACCGACGTTACTAGAACGCGATTCTAAAAGCTGGTTCGGTTCTCCGGCTAGTCGGAGATCTCGGCTGCCGCCATGTCCCACTTCTGCTCGATCTTGCCGAAGCGCCAGATCGCGAGCGCGATGATCCAGACCACTACGAACACGCCCACGATGACGTAGCCGGCCTTGTTGATGTTGAAGTTGCCCATGAAGGTCCAGAACCCGCCGGACAGGCTGAACTCCTGGCCAAGCAGGCCGAGCAGCTCAACGGTGCCGATGAAGAACGCCACGAACACTGACAGGCCGGTGATCGTGATGTTGTAGTACACCTTGCGGATGGGCCGCGCGAATGCCCAGTCGTAGGCGAAGTTCATGAAGCAGCCGTCGGCGGTGTCGAACAAGCACATCCCGGCCGCGAACAGGATCGGCAGCGACAAGATCGCGTAGAACGGCAACCCGTTGACTACGGCCGTGCCGGCGAGCACGAGCAGGGCCACCTCCGTTGCCGTGTCGAAGCCGAGTCCGAAGAGCACGCCGATCGGATAGATCTTCCACGGAGCGTTGACTCGGCGGGCGAGCGGTCCGAGTATCCGGTTCATCAGCCCGCGCTTGTCGAGTTGCGCGTCGAGTTCGTCCTCGTTGAACTGGCCAGAGCGCATGTCGCGGAAGACCTTGATGATGCCGACCAGGATCACCACGTTGAGCGCGGCGATGATGTAGAGGAAGAATCCGGACACTGAGGTGCCGACCACGTTGGTCACCTTGTGCAGCCCCGAGCCGCCATTGCGTACCTGGTTGTTGAGCGCGCGGATGCCGAAGTTCAGCAGGAGCGACAGCACGAACACGATCGTCGAGTGGCCGAGCGAGAAGAAGAACCCGACCGAGAGCGGACGCTGGCCATCGCTGACCAGCTTGCGCGTGGTGTTGTCGATCGCGGCGATGTGATCGGCGTCGAACGCGTGCCTCATGCCCAGCGTGTACGCGAGTATCCCGGTGCCGAACCCGAAGACCTCTTTCGATGTGATGTGGTAGTGACCGCTGACGGCTGCCGCGAGCATCAGCCAGCCCGCGACGTGGAGCCCGACGATCGCACCAACCATGCCGCCGGTTCTAGCCCACTCCGACGGCGTCAGGCCGTTGCGAATCCGCGCCAGGCGTCCTGTCGCATCCGTCATCAGTCCGTCCTCCCCAGCCGGTCAGCTCGACCGTCGCCTAGCAGCCAACTCTGGCCTAATTGCGAGTAAGTTGCAATAACTGATTCTAGGCAACTACACAGCGTTCGCTCACGCGATCAAAAAAGCCCGGCAACGACAGCGATGGACCGCCGCTGTCGCTACCGGGCCGCGAAGCCTGGGGTTGAACTAGATCGTTCCTGCCTTGACGGCGTCGGTGATCCAGGGGATGACCTCGTCGAGCATCTGGTCGAGTGTGGTCGGCGCCTCGAAGCCGAGCACCCTCTTGGCCTTCTCCGTCGCCGGCACGCGTCGCTGCACGTCGTACTCGAACGGCTCGTCGTGGACCAGCCGCAGCTCGGCGTCCTGGCCCTTGATCTTGTGCCAGATCGCCTCGGCGAGCTCGCGAACGCTCGTGCCCTGGGCGGTCGAGAGGTTGAAGTCCTCGCACTTGGCCTCTGGGTGTTCCATCGCCATCACGATGCCCTTGGCCAGGTCGCCGCCGTAGGTGTAGTGCCTGATCTGGTCGCCCGAGCCGAGGATGTGCAAGGGGTCCTGGCCTTTCAGGACCTTCTGCACCAGGTCAGGCACGACGTGACTCATCGCGAGTCTGACGTTGCCTGACAGGATTTCCTCGTCGCCGAGCGCGCGACTCTCGCCAGTGCCGACGCAGTTGAACGGGCGGACGATCGTGTACGGGAGCTTGTACTGATCCCAGGCGGCGCGGGCGAAGTACTCGACGGCGAGCTTCTGGAAGCCGTAGGACGACAGCGGCGGCGGAACCTCGCGCTCCTGACCCTCGTGCGACGGCCAGTGGTCCGCGCTCTCGAACACCATCGATGACGACATGTAGGTGACCTTGCGCAGCCGTCCCGTACCGTTCGCGTACGCCGCGATCGCGGCGTCGCATGAGGCCGCCGTGATGCGCTCGTTGGTGGCGATCAGGTCGTAAGCGTAGGTGTGGAAGTACGAGATGCCGCCGATCATCGCCGCGCCGGCGACGAAGTGGTCGCAGCCTTCGAGCAGCCTGGTCATCAGCTCGACGTCGCGCGCGTCCCCCTCGACCAGCGTGTAGTTGGGGTGGTCGTCGTAGGACTTCTTGACGCGGCCGTACTTGGAGAAGTTGTCGACGCCGACAACCTCGTACCCGCGGCCGAGCAGTTCTTCGACGAGATACCCGCCGATGAACCCCGCCGACCCGCTGACCAGAACCTTCTCCATCACTTACCTTTCTTGCTTTTCCTGGACATTCGCTCTCGCACCTGCTGCGCCGTCAGGCGAGAGCCGAAGGCGAATCGGTACCAGCGCAGATACTTGGGTATCCACCTGGCCACCTTGAAGTTGGACATGCCAGCTTGACGGTCAAGCCAGATCGTCGGGATCTCGGCGACCGGCAACCGCATCCGCTTGGCCTTGGCAGTGAGTTCGATCCCGATCTCGAACCCGTCCCTTGAGTCGATGCCGACCTGGCGAACGAACTCGGTCGAATACGCCTTGAACGAATTCGTGGCGTCCCTCGTGCCGGTGTGCGCGAGCCACCGCAGCGACCGCCCGGCCAACTTGGACAGCATGCCCTTCAGGTAAGGTCCGCCGACCTGCTGCCCGCCCGCCATGTAGCGGGATGCGCAGGCGACGGCGACCCCGCGCTCGACCAGCCTGGCCAGGTCGTCGATCTGCCGCGGATCGTCGCATCCATCGGCCATGGTCACCACCGCGACCGACGCGGCCGACGAGTCAATGCCGAACCTGATCGCGTTCGCTGGCCCGCGGCCGTAGGTGTTGACCAGATAACGCAGCCGGGGTTCCTTCTGCGCGTACTCGACGACGACGGGGACGGTGGTGTCGTCTTCGCTGTCGACCACGATGAGCACTTCGGAAGACAGCCGCACCGATTCAAACATCCGGTCAAGCACGGGAACGATCGCGTCGTCCTCGTTGTATGCCGGTATGACGATCGATATGCGAGGCTCTTCGCTCACACTCTTACGCCCCTGCCGAGCACGTTCCACATATCGGCGACGGGCTTGTCGATGACCAGGTCCCGGTACTCGGGATGCGGGGTCGCGATCACCAGCAGGTCGCTTTCGTCGAGCACTTGCCGCAGCGGTAGCAGCCGCGGGTCGTTCTTGACGTACGGGTCGGTGCACAGCACCTGGTCGGCCTTGAACGCGAGGATACGGCGCAGCTTGTACGACAGGCTCGACCTGATGTCGTCGGAGCCACCCTTGAACGCCATGCCGAGAATCCCGACCGTCATGTCCTTCAGGTCGAATTGCTGCTCAAGCCTGTGCACGAGGTATAGCGGCATGCCCTCGTTGATAGTCATCGCGGTATGACCGAGCGCGAAATTGTTGTTGTTATAGGCGGCCAGCTGCATCGTGTCCTTGAACAGACAAGGGCCGGCGGCGAACCCGGCACCAGGCATATCAGCCGCTCTGGCATAGTCGAGCGTGAGGCCTTGCCTGATCCGCTCGAAATCGAGACCGCGGTCATTGGCCATCATGTACAGCTGATTCGCCGTGGCGAACTTGATGTACCGCCACACATTGGTAAAGAGTTTCGCAAGCTCGGCCTCCTCCGGGCTCATCGGCACGAGCGTCGATGTGAGCTTGCTGAACAGGTCGCTGGCTCGCTTGATGCCGCGCTCGGTGCGGCTCGACACGATCTGCGGCAGTTCGAACAGTTCGGTCATCGCCTTGCCCTCGGCTATCCGCTCGGGGCAGAAGGCCACGTCCATTCGCAGGCCGAGGCGGTCGATCATTTTCTCCACCAAGGCGGTCACGCCCGGGTAGACGGTGCTGCGCAAGATGAGGATCTGATCGTCGTTTAGCTGGTCGGTGAATTCGGCCAGCGCCTCAGGGATGGCGGCCTGATCGGGGTTCAGGTGCTCGTCAACCGGTGTCCCGATGACGACGACCACGTGTTCGGCTGACCCGACTATGGCCGGGTCGACAGATGCCTCGAGCTTTCCCTCGGTCACTACCCGCTTGAGCACGTCCGCGGCGCCTGCCTCATCGAATGGCATCTCGCCGGCGCTGACTGTCGCTACTGCACTCTCGCTGACGTCATAGATGCCGACCTGCAATCCGCGGTCAGCGAATGCGATTGCGAGCGGCAGTCCGACGTGCCCGCAGCCACCCACGACGACGACGTCGCGTGCGAACTCTTTTTGAGCACCAGAAGCCGTCACCGAGAGTACCTCCGGTCAGATATTTGGGTGAAAGCAGGCGGGACTGACATGCTACGGCACCTGCCGGTGTGCCCGTGGTCGAACGCGGACCAGGGGAGAACTCTACCAGCAGTGACAGTTTCCGAGCCTGCGGCGGGTACCTAACGACGGCCGGGCGGGTCGGCTGATGAGCACGCCATCCTTTCACCTAGTGTGCGTCATAGTCGCTCGGATATAGGTGGCCACCCGCATCCAGCCGGATAGTCTCGCTGACAGCAGCCGCGATGCGGTCGCAGGTCTGATCTGCTTAGGCCGTTCCCCGGCTGAGCCGAGGGTATCGATCTGATTACTCCGGGTTCGGTCCGGGGTGGAGCGAGAAGGATGCAAGCCATCGAACCTGATGAGTATGATGTGGACCCGATGGGCCCGGCGCGCCGACCTGTTGATGAGTTGGCTCGTTCTGCGCCAGGTGCCGGAGTCCCGCTTTCAAGCTCCGCCAGTGACCCAGGACGTAGTAGTAGCTCAGGAAGTATCGTGACCACATCCTCTGAGGTGGACCTGCCGCCGGAAGCGCCTTCCGAAGGGCCGTCCGAAGCTCCGTCGGCTTCTCAACCCGCATCACTGAAACCAGCTGGATCTCCGCTGGCGGCGCTGCTTGAGCGCCGGTACGCGCAGCCAACCATCGTGGTCGTGGGAATCTTGGTGCTGGCCATCGCGTATTACGCGCAAGCGCGCACGGTTCCCACGATTTCCGAGGGCGGATCCCAGGCTCTCCAGGCTTGGGACATGCTGCATGGCAACGTGCTGCTACGCGGCTGGTCGATGTCTGACGTGTCGTTCTACACCACCGAGCTGCCGGAATACGCCCTCATCGAGCTGGTCAGAGGCCTGAACACGTGGACGATTCCGCTCGCCGCCGCGATCAGCTACTTCCTCCAGGTGGTCATGGCCGGATTCCTCGCCAAGGGCCGGGCGACCGGACGCGAAGGCTGGGTGCGGGCGCTGATCGCTGTCGGCATCATGCTCGCGCCGCCGCTCAGTGCACCGACAGCGCTGCTGATCGCGAGCCCAGACCACGTCGGCACGCACGTCCCCCTGCTGCTCATCTACCTGCTGCTTGACCGGGTACGGCCGCGCTGGTGGCTCCCGATTGTGATCATGCTGATGCTGATCTGGGCGACCGTCGCCGACCCGCTGGTGATCTACGAAGGTGCGCTGCCAATCGCCGCGGTCTGCGCCGTGCGCATGTACCGGCGGCGTGGGCCGTGGTCGGCGCAGTGGTACGACCTGTCGCTCGCGGTGGGCGCGGTGCTGTCGGCAGGCGTCGCCAGAGTCATACTCAAGGTCATCGAGGACTCCGGCGGGTTCTACGTGCGGACCCCGATCGCGGCCTTCGGCACTCCGCAGGAGATCACGTCACAGTTCTGGACCAAAATCGGCAATGTGCTGCTGGTCTACGGCGCGGACTTCTTCGGCGTGGTATTCGGCCACACCGCGATCGTGGCGCTGATTCACCTGCTCGGCGTCATACTCGTGTTCTGGGCGCTGGCGGCCTTGATCAGGCGCTTTTATATCGAGGACGACCAGATAGCGCAGATGCTGGCCGTGGCGTTCATTGTCGTGCTCGTCGCCTACATGCTCGGCACCAAGCCAGATGCGAACGAGATCGTCGGGTTGCTGCCTTTCGGCGCCGTGCTTGCCGGCCGGGTGCTTGGCGGCAAGGTGCTCAGGCTCGGCCTGGTACCAGCGCTCGCCGCGGTGTTCGCCATCTGCGCGATCATGCTGCTGAGCAACGCGACCTCGCCGGCCGCCATCAACCCCAATCAGAGAGTCGCCTTCTGGCTGGAACGGCACCACCTGACCTACGGCATCGCCGGGTATTGGAACGCCAGTGCCGTGACGGTGGAGACCGGCGGCAAGGTCATGGTCAGGCCGGTCCGTACCTACCATGACAGCGTCGTGACGACCAATTTCGAGAACGACTCGACCTGGTTTGACCCGACCAAGCACTACGCCAACTTCGTGATCTGGACCCGGAAGGACTTCTGCGGTGACCTCTGCCTGACCGGGGCGGGGCTGCAGAACACGTTCGGCCCGCCAGCGCGGACTGTGTACGTCGGCAAGTACGCGGTGCTGATCTATAACAGGAACCTGCTCAGCTCGGTACCCGAAGTCACCTGGTGCGGCCCGGCCTGGGTGTGGATGGCCGAGGGCCCCCCGACCACCGACCTGCACTGCAACGCCGGCCGCACCGTCGGCGGCATATACGGCGGCGGCTAATGTCCTGCGCGAGCCTAGCTGACAGTCAGCTCGTTCAACTGGACTAGCTCCCAGTTCGAGGCCGCGGTCTTCATAGGGCACGCCGGGCGGCATCGCATCGACCAGAGGCCATTCGAGGTAGCCGGTGATTTTGGCCTGGATGTAGCCGTTGTTTATTGACCTCGCCAGGTCCGGTGCTCCGGCGCCCGCGTACCATCATGGTTCGCCCGCAGACCCGTCGACGGAGGAGAAATTCGTGGCCGCG
>DATNEK010000051.1:0-14843 GCA_035553055.1 Streptosporangiaceae bacterium
CCGAGCCCGATGAACTCGGCGAACTTCGCCGCGATCTTGTCGCCGCGGGCGTCGGTGACGCCTGCGGGCTTCTTCACGACGATGCCCCACTGGAGCAGGAACGAGTTCGGCGTCACCGGGTAGTGGCAGTTGATCAGCACGCTCTCCATCGTCATGCCGTGGTAGTCGTGCCACAGGTAGTCGATCATGTACGACGGTCCGTAGTAGGCGGCCTCCGAGCGCAGCGTGGTCTCGACGCCGTCGCTGTAGTTCGACCCGGCCGGCACGTCGGGCCGCGACCTGGTGTTCAGATACTGGGCGGCGACGTGGCCTTCGAGCACGTTCTTGAAGAACGTAGGGAACGCGAAGTGGATATAGAAGAAGTGCGCCATGTCGACGACGTTGTCGACCACTTCGCGGCAGTTGGAATTCTCCACGAGCAATGAGTCCCAGGTCCAGTTCGACCACTCGGAAGAGAACGCGCCATCGATCCTCGGGATCGTGATGTGCTCGGGCGGCGGGTTGCCTTCAGGATCGTTCCAGACGAAGAGCTGCTTATTCTCCTCGAGCGTCAGCCATGACCTCGTCCTGGCCGCGGGCGGCACCCGCTTCGCGTAGGGGATCTTGGCGCACCTGCCGTCACCGCCCCAGCGCCAATCGTGGAACGGGCAGGCGACCTGATCGCCTTTGATCGTGCCCATCGTCAGGTCGCCGCCCATGTGACGGCAGTAACCGTCGAGCACGTGGAGCGCGCCGGCCGAGTCAGCGAAGACCACGAGCTTGGTGCCGAACGCCTGCACCGCGTGCGGACCGCCCTGACGGTACGCCTCGGCCAGGCCGAGGCAGTGCCAGCCGCGCGCGTACCGGGTTGGCGGCGGTCCGGCATCGATCGACCTGACGCCGAGCCGGTCATTCATTGGCCCGCCCCTCCTGTTAGCGATAGCCCTAGACTAGAACATGAACTAGAACCTGTTCTAGTCTAGGGGCCAGCCATGGCGAGCGTCATGCTGGCGGCTGACGTTCGCTGTGGCAAAGGAGGCGCTGTGAGGGAGAGAGCCGGGCAGCCGGTGCTTGATGCTGTCGCCGAACTGCTGCCTGTGCTGCGGGAACGTGCGCAGGAGGCCGAGGACGGCCGGTCGGTTCCGGCTGAGTCGATCAAGGCGCTAGCTGAGGCCGGGTTCTTCCGGCTGCTCCAGCCGGCCAGATTCGGTGGCATCGAAGCCGACCCGGTGACCTTCTACGAGGCCGTCCGGATGATCGCCAGCGCGTGCGGGTCGACCGGCTGGGTCGCCTCGGTCATCGGCGTGCACGCGTGGCAGCTTGCGCTGTTCCCGCCCGCGGCCCAGGACGAGGTCTGGGGCGATGACCCGGCGACCCGCATGTCGTCGTCGTACGCGCCGACCGGCCGGGCTCAGGTCACCGATGGCGGCTACAGGCTCGCCGGACGGTGGAGCTTTTCTTCCGGCTGTGTCCATGCCACCTGGGTGCTGCTCGGCGGGATCGTCACCGACGCCGAGGCGAACCCGATCGACTTCCGAACCTTCCTCCTGCCGATCAGCGACTACCGCATCGACGATGTCTGGGACACCGTCGGGCTGCGCGGTACGGGCAGCAACGACATCGTGGTGGACGGGGCGTTTGTCCCCGAGCATCGATCGCTGGGCTTCGCCGACGTGACCAAGTGCGCCTGCCCTGGCCAGGAGGCCAATCCCGCGCCGCTGTACAAGGTGCCGTTCGGCTCGGTGTTCTCCGTCGCGATCACGACCCCGATCATCGGCATGGCGACCGGCGCGTACGAGTCGCACGTGGCCTACCAGCGCGACCGGGTGAGCACCGCGTACCTCGGCCAGAAGACTTCCGAGGACCCGTTCGCCCAGGTCCGGGTGGCGCGGGCGGCGGCGGAGATCGACGCGGCCTGGCTGGCGCTTGAGCACAACATGACCGAGCTCATCGGTCATGCGCGAGCCGGCGCTTCGATTCCCATGCCGCTGCGGCTGCGGATCAGGCGCGACCAGGTGCTCGGCACGGAGCGCTCGGTCGGCGCCGTGGACATGCTGTTCGAGAACTCCGGTGGCCGCGCGTTGCGCAACGGCACGGCGATCCAGCGGTTCTGGCGCGACGTGCACGCTGGCCGCGCCCACGCGATCAACGACCCAGAACGCGCGCTCTCGATGTTCGGCCGGGGCGAGTTCGGCTTGCCGCCCGCCGCGGACGCGATGCTGTGACCGGCCCCGCGGCGGGAGCACAGCCAACCAGCCGGTTCGCCGACACAGCGATGATGCGGCTGCACTACCACGAGTCAGGCAAGGGACAAGACGGCACCCCGCCGGTCGTGCTCCTGCACGGAGGCGGCCCAGGCGCCTCCGCCTGGTCCAACTTCGGCCGCAACCTGCCCGTGTTCAGCGCCGGGTTCCGCACGCTTATGCTCGACCAGCCCGGCTTCGGCGAGTCGGACTCACCGGCGGTGGAAGGCAACTACTTCACGTTCGCCGCCCGCGCCCTGGCCAGCCTGCTCGATCATCTCGGCATCGACCGCGTGCACCTGGTCGGCAACTCGCTCGGCGGCGGCACGGCCGTCAGATTCGCGCTGAGCTACCCCGACCGAGCCGGCAAGCTCGTTCTGATGGGTCCAGGCGGGCTGAGCCTCAACTTGTTCGCGCCCGATCCGACGGAGGGCGTCAGCCGGCTGGCGGAGTTCGGCGCCCCGCCTGGCCCGAGCAAAGAGAAGATGGCGGCATTCCTGCGGACGCTTGTGTTCAACAAGAAACTGATCACCGACGAGCTAGTCGACGAGCGTTACGAGCATGCCAGCAGGCCAGAGCGGCTCGCCGCGATGGCGGCGCTCGGCATGTCTTTCTACGACCCGGCCACCGCGCAGGACGGCATGCTCTGGCGCGAGGTGCACCGGCTGCGCAACGAGGTCCTGCTGATCTGGGGCCGCGAAGACCGGGTCAACCCGCTGGACGGTGCCCTGATCGCGCTCAAGCAGATCCGCAAGGCGCAGCTGCATGTCTTTTCCGGCTGCGGTCACTGGGCACAGCTAGAAAAATTCGACGAGTTCAATCGCCTATCCATAGGTTTCCTCGGAGGCGCGTGATGAGCGAGATCCGGTCGCTTGGTTACCTGCGCATCGAGGCGACCGACCTCGGTGCGTGGCGTGACTTCGGTACTGCCATCCTCGGCATGACGCAGGGCCGTGGTCCCGAGCCTGCCGCGCTGTACCTGCGGATGGATGACTTTCCCGCCAGGTTCGTCATAACCGGAGGCGAGACCGACCGCCTGGTCGCCTCGGGCTGGGAAGTGGCGTCCCAGGCTGATCTCGCCGCGCTCGGCGCTCGCCTCGAGGTCGCTGGGGTGCCTGTCAAGGCGGGCACGCCCGATGAGCTCGCACAACGCCGGGTCGCCGGGATGATCACGTTCGACGATCCTTCTGGCCATACGCTTGAGGTCTTCTGGGGAGCGGCACTCGACAACCGGCCTGCTTTCTGCCCTTATGGTGTTCGGTTCGTGACCGGCGAATACGGGATGGGGCACGTCGTGATCCCGGCGGCCGATGACGACGCGTCGATGGAGTTCTACGCAGGGCTGCTTGGCTTCCGGCTCCGCGACACGATGGCGATGGCGCCCGAGTTGTTCGGGCGGCCGGCTGGCGGGCGGCCGGCGATGATGCGGTTCCTGGGTTGCAACCCGCGGCACCACTCGCTCGCGCTGGCGCCGATGACAAGCCCGACCGGCTGCGTTCACGTGATGGTCGAGGTCGCTTCGATCGACGACGTCGGTCGCGCGATGGACAGGTGCGCGCGACGGGGCGGCAAGCAGAGCGCGTCGCTCGGCAGGCACGCCAACGATCACATGGTCTCGTTCTACCTGCGAACGCCCGCCGGATTCGACATCGAGTACGGCACCGACGGGCTGCTCGTTGACGACGCGACCTGGGTCAGCCGGTTCACCACCGCCGTCAGCGAGTGGGGGCACGTCTTCGCGTTCGGCGAACAGTCGCTTGGCTAGTTATGCGTCCACAGGTAGGTGCCGCCGCTGGTGTCGCCGGTGGCCAGGGACGCGCCGTCTGGGCTGAACTGAACGGCCTGCACGTCGGAGCCGGTACCGGCGATGTCTGAGTCGGTGAGCGTGGCGATCCTGGATGCGTTGGAAGCGTTCCACAGGTAGGTCTGCCCGGTGTAGCCTCCGGTAGCCAGCGTCTTGCCGTCCGGGCTGAACGCGACGGCGACGACGCCGAACTGGCCGGCGGCGCCTGGGTCGGCGAGTATCGCCTCTGGGGTGGACGACAGGCCGACCGTAGCCTTGGGCCACAGGTAGGCGTCGCCGTTGCCATCCGCTGTCACGACCGTGTGGCCGTGCGGTCCGATGGTGATCGCCTGGACGCCGCCGCTCGACGGATCGATCAGGGTTGCCCTCGGGTGTGAGGGCACGGCGCCCGATCCCACCTTCCACAGGTAAGCGCGCCCGCCGGCGTCGCCGGTTGCCAGGAACACCCCTTGCGGGCTGAACGCGATTCCCTGTACTCCTGTGCCAGAAGGATCGGCCAGGTGACCGTACGGGGTAGCCGACACGACGCCTCCGGCAACGTGCCAGAGATAGGTGACCCCGCCGGCATCGCCAGCGGCGAGCGTCTTGGCGTCTGGGCTGAACTCCACGGCGTAGACGCTGGCGCCCGAGGGATCGGGCAGGGTGCTCGTCGGGGCGCTGGGAATCGCGCCGCCAGCGACGTTCCACAGATAGATATGGCCGTTCTTGTCGGCGGTGGCCAACTCGTTGCCGTCGGAGCTGAACGCCACCGCTTTGACCTCGCTGCCGTTCGTGTCCGTCAGCGACCCGAGTCGATGGCCGCTGGCGACGTCGACCAGGAAGGTGCGGCCCGCTGTGGCGACCGCGAGTGTCCTGCTATCGGGACTGAACGCCACGCCCTCCACGATGTTCTGCCTCGCGCCGTTGCCGAGCACGAGAAGCGGACGAGATGAGTGCTTGCCCGACCAATCGCCCACGGTCTTCACCTTGGGAAGGCCTGTCGATTTGATCGCGTACAGCGCCGCACCGGCACCACCAAGCACAACGATCAACGCCGCGACGATGGCGGCGGCACGGCCACGTCTTCGGCGCCGCGGCTGATACGCCGTCGGCTGCGGCAATGCCGACAGATTCGAGGGGTAGGAACCTGCCGGGGCCGGCAACGGCTGCACCGGAGTTCGCTGCGGGGTGGGTAGCGGGGTCTGCCACCCGGCTTCGGTTGGCGGGCCGCCTGGCATGACGACCGCGGCCGTCGGCGGATGGGAGTGCGTAACGGGGGAGAGTTCGGTCCTGGCGTCGTACCCGCCGATCCCGAGTGCTCGTCGCATCTGGTCGGCGAACTCCTGACAGGTGCCGAAGCGATCGGCGGGGTCCTTGGCCAGCGCTCGGGCGAACACGGCGTCTACGGCATCAGGCAGGCCCGGCCTTCGGCTGGTCAGCGCCGGCGGTGGTTCAGAGATGTGGGCGTAGATCACCGCCATCGGCTGCGTTTGCCGGAAGGGCGGACCGCCGCAGAGCAACTCGAACGCCGTCGCCGCCAGCGAGTACTGGTCGGCCCTGCCGTCGATCGTCTTGCTGCTGATCTGCTCAGGAGCTATGTAGTTCGGCGTGCCGAGGAATTGCCCGGTGGCGGTGACTCCGCTGCGGCCAAGCGCCGACTTGCTCAGCCCGAAGTCGGACAGGTAGACGTGATCGGGTCGGCCCTGGCGGATGTCGAGCAGGATGTTGGCCGGCTTGACGTCCCTGTGCACGAGGCCGACCTCGTGCGCCGCGTCAAGCGATGAGGCGATCGCCGAGATGATCACCGTTACTCGCTTCGGTGAGAGCTGGCCTTCCCGCCGCAAGAGTGTCGTGACATCCCCGCCGCGAACCAGGCGCATCGCGATGAACAGGACGTTGGCGACCTCGCCAGCCTCGTACACCGGGATGATGTGCGGGTCGTCGACGGCTGCCGCCGCCTGTGATTCCCTGATGAACCGCCGCCTGAACGCCTCGTCGGCCGCGATGGCCGGCGCCAGGAGCTTGAGCGCCACGTGGCGGTTAAGGCGCTCGTCGAGTGCACGGAAGACGACGGCCATCCCGCCGTGGCCGATCTGCTCTTCGAGCAAGTAGCCAGCGACTCGGGATCCAGGACTGAAGCCGCTGAGCGCCGCGGCGAAATTTTCGCTCATTCCACCCCCTCCAGGCCACGCTAATTCTGCAGCCAGCATGGTGGCCGCGTCGAGGCGGCGGTAGACAGGCCGCTTGGTCGGGAATGAACCGTCGCTTCCAGGCGCTCGGCATGTCGTGGACGACGAAGGCGCGCGAGTGAGGTTCGATCTAGATCCCGAGCGGTTTCGTCAGGTACTCGGGCACTTTGCCACCGGCATCACGGTCATCACCGCGATCGACGGTGGCGAGCCGGGCGGCGAGCCGGTCGGCTTCGCCTGCCAAGCCTTCGCCGCGCTGTCACTCGAGCCGCCGCTTGTGCTCTTCTGTCCGGCGCGCACGTCGTCGACCTGGCCGAAGATCGAGCAGGCTGGCGTCTTCTGCGCCAACGTGCTCACGGCCGAACAAGGCGACCTCGCTACCCTGTTCGGCCGGAGCAACCCTGACCGGTTCGCCAAGGTCGACTGGGCGCCGGACTCGGCGGGATCGCCGATCATCGACGGCGTGCTGACGTGGGTTAGCTGCCAGATCGTCGACGTGCACACCGTCGGCGACCACTACGTCGTCATCGGCCAGGTGCGCGAGCTTGGCGAGATCAGCCGGCAGCGGCCGCTGCTCTTTTATCGCGGCCGATACGGAACGTCGGCGATCCCGGCCGCGGAAGGTCCGCCCGAGGTCGTGGAGACCATGCTGGCCTGGCCCAAGCACGCCGACTGGATGTAGCGCCGGCTACTGCGCGGTGGACGATTTCATCGACTTGGCGTCCATGCCGGCGAGGGAGTCGGCCGAGGTCTCGGCGTTGTGTGCGTGCGCCATGTGGTGCAGGCCGAACACCGAGTCCATGCCGGTGCGCATGCCCATCAGATCCTCGCACTGATTGACGGCGCGTTTAGCAAGCGACAAGCCGAAGGATGGCATGGCGGCGATCTTGTCGGCCAGAGCGAATGCCGTGTCCTCGAGCTCATCACGCAGCACCACCCGGTTGACCATGCCAAGCTCATACGCCCGCTGGGCACCGAACCTGTCCCCGGTAAACAGCGCCTCCTTAGCGAATCTCGGCCCCAGGACCCAGGGATGCGCGAAGTACTCCACGCCGGGAATCCCCATCCGCACCACCGGATCAGCGAAGAACGCGTCGTCCGAGGCCACGATGAGATCGCAGACCCAGGCGAGCATGAGCCCGCCGGCGATGCAGGCCCCGTGCACCATCGCGATCGACGGCTTGGGTATCTCCCGCCACCGGCGGCACATGCCGAGGTAGACCTCCATCTCCCTGGCGTACCTGGCGTCCGCTCCCTCCTTGTCGGTGTGGTCCCACCACAGCACGGCCTTGCGCTCGTAGCTGACGTGCACGTCTCTGCCCGGCGTGCCGATGTCATGACCGGCGCAGAAGTGGTCGCCTGCCCCGGCAAGCACGAGCACCTTGACGTCGTTGTCGTTTACCGCCTGCTCGAACGCCGCGTCGAGTGCGTAGGTCATCACCGAGTTCTGCGCGTTCCGGTAGCGCGGCCGGTTCAGCGTGATCAGCGCGGTGCTGCCCCGGCGCTCGTAGAGGACTGTCGGTTCGGTCTCAGTCATTCATCCCTCTCCTCTGAGCACTCGCTTGAGCGGCTTGCCCGCCGGATTGCGAGGTAGATCGGCGCGGAACTCGATCTGCCTAGGAACCTTGAAGTTCGCGAGCCGTTCTTCGCAGAACTCAATGAGCTCAGCCGCCGACGCCTGCGCGGCGGGCCGCAGCACGACGAAAGCCTTGCCGACCTCGCCGAGCCGGTCGTCGGGCCTGCCGATCACCACCGACTCGGCTACCGCGGGATGCCTGGCCAGCACCTGTTCGACCTCGGCCGGATAGACGTTGAATCCACCGCAGATGTACATGTCCTTGAGCCGGTCGGTGATCGTCAGGTAGCCGCGCTCGTCCAGATGCCCGATGTCGCCGGTGTGCAGCCAGCCGTCAGCATCGACCGCCTCGGCGGTGGCTGCCGGGTCGTCGGCGTAGCCGAGCATCACGTTCCGCCCGCGCAGCAAGATCTCCCCAGCGTCGCCCGGCTTGCCCGCTCCGTCGATCTTGATTTCGAAGCCTGCTGCCGCCCGGCCCGATGTCGTCGCTATCGTCTCGTCGTCGTCACCCGACCTGCACATGGTCGCGACCACCGCCTCGGTGAGGCCGTAGGCGGTCAGCACGGTGTCGAAGCTCAGTTCAGCGCGCATCCGCGTCACCAGCGCGACCGGGACGACGGCCGCGCCGGTGACGGCGAGGCGCAGGCTGGATAGGTCGTGCGCGTCCCGATCGGGATGGTCGAGCATCGAGATGTAGAGCGTCGGCGCGCCGGGAAGCACGGTCACCCGTTCCGCCTCGATCAGCCTGATCGCGGCTCCGGCGTCGAAGACAAGCTGCGGGATCATCGTGGTGCCGGTCTGCAAGCAGGCGAGTATGCCTGCCTTGTAGCCGAAGCTGTGGAAGAACGGGTTGACGATCAGGTAGCGGTCGGAACTGGTCAACTCGGCGCAGTCGGCCCACGCCATCGCGACGTCGAGTGCTTGCCTGTGGGCGGACATCGCGCCTTTGCTGCGGCCGGTGGTACCTGAGGTGAACAGGATGTCGCTGACGTCATCCGGTTTGACGGCCGCCGCCCTTTCGTCCGCCAGCGTGAGATCGGGTTGGTCGGCTCGCCGTAGGAACTCAGCCCAGCCCACGCTCCGATCACCGGCCGGGCTGCCTGACTCGACCGGGACACCGACGATCAGCTCGGGCAACGCGACTTCGGGCCTGGCTTGCGTCGCGGCGTGCTCGAGCAGCGCCAGCCGGTCGGCGCCAAGGAACGGTCCCGCGACCAGCAGCGCCCGGGCGCGGGTTCGCGCGAGCACGTCGAGCGCCTCATAGCCGGTGTACCTCGTATTCACGGGAACGACAGTCGCGCCCGCGTACAGCGCTCCGAGCGCGCCGAGTATCCAGTGATGCGTGTTCGGCGACCAGATGGCCACGCGGTCGCCAGGCGCGACTCCGCTCGCGATCAGCGCGCCAGCGACCCCGCGTACCCCGTCGAGCAACTCGCGATAGGTCAGGGTCACGCCGCCAGGCTCGGCCACTGCGACGGCCGCCCCGAACTCCCGCGCGGCGGCCCGCACGGCCGCCGGAATGCTGCTTTCAGCCAAGCGACCTCCCGGCCAAGCAAGCAAGTGCTTGGTAGGGAGCCTAGCTGTCGCCGCGCTAGCGTTACTACCGTGACCTACGAAGAGTTCCGCTGCTGTGTGCGCTACCGCGGCCTAGCGCCCGAGCCCGCCGGGTGGCAGGCATGACGCCGGGGGGTCATCCTGGGCGTGACCTGCTGGCGGGGAAGGTGGTCGTGCTGACCGCCGCGGCCGGGACGGGGATCGGCGGGGCGGTGGCGAGGCGATGTCTTGACGAGGGGGCCAGCCTCGCGCTGAGCGACGCGCACGCCGGGCGGCTTGCCGTCGCGCACGCCGAGCTTGAGCGGACCTACGGCGTCGACCGGGTGTGGTCGGCCGAGTGCGACGTCACCAGCGAGCAGCAGGTGCAGGCGCTAATCGACGGGGCGGCCGACCGGTTCGGCCGGATCGACGTGATGATCAACAACGCGGGGCTCGGCGGGACGGCGTCGGTCGTCGAGATGACGGATGAGCAGTGGGTTCGGGTGCTTGACGTGACGTTGAACGGGACGTTCCGCTGCACGCGAGCGGTACTGCGCCGGATGATCGAGCAGGGCGGCGGTGGCGCCGTGGTCAACAACGCCTCGGTGCTCGGCTGGCGAGCGCAGCCTGGCCAAGCGCACTACGCCGCCGCGAAGGCCGGGGTCATGGCCCTGACCAGGTGCGCCGCCATGGATGTGGCCGAGCATGGGATCAGAGTCAACGCGGTTGCGCCGAGCCTGGCCATGCACCCGTTCCTCGCCAAGGTGATGAGCCAGGACGTGCTCGACGAGCTCGTGACCAAGGAAGCGTTCGGCCGGTCAGCCGAGCCGTTTGAGGTGGCCAACGTAATGGTGTTCCTCGCCAGCGATTACGCGTCCTATCTGACCGGCGAGGTCATATCGGTCAGCAGCCAGCATCCGTGACGTCCCTCCGCGCCTGAAGACGCGATATTAGTGTCTCCGAATGGGACACTAATGTCAGATGTAGGCAAGACGGGTTGCGAAGGAACGGCTTTGGCTAGTAAGCCGCGCAGCGTGAAACAAGCGCAAGCGATACATTCGACGCAATTGCGTGAGGAAGGCCGCACTTGGGCGGAAATTGGCGTCGTCTTTCAGGTGACCTACCGTGTCAACCCGCGGGTGGCAATGCGCCAGGCTCATGGCTGGAGCCAGCTGCAGGCCGCCGAGCGCTGGACCGAGATCTGGCCCGACGATCCTAAGACGTTCAAGAACTTCTCTTACTGGGAGCAGTGGCCGGGCCCGACCGGCCACGCTCCGTCACTCGACACGCTCGACCGGCTGGCCAGGCTCTACGAATGCAAGCTCACCGACTTGCTTGGCGACTGCCGTGACTACGGCACCGAGCCCAACGGCGGCCCGATGGCTGGCGAGCCGATCCCAGGTGAGGCCTCGGAATCGGAGTGTCCGCAGGTAGCGCCTGCGGACACTCCGCCTAGCGTGCTTGGTCGCAGGTCAGTTGAATGGCGACCCGCTGAATCCTCCGCTTGACAGGCTGGGACCGAAGTTGGCGGGCTGGTTCTTGCTTCGTCCGGAAGCGCGTATTCCGAATCCGGCGATGACGACGACCACGCCGCCGAATAGGCCGATGAAACCGCTGGCAACGCCGACCTTGCACAAGGCGCCGACGCACGTCTGAGTCACCGGCGGCCCGGCCGCGCTGAGGATCTCGCCGAGGAGTCCGCCGACGAACAGGCTGAGTCCAACCGCCACGAGCAAGGAGCCGATCAGCCCGCGCACTAGCAGCGAACCCGACCGGTTCCCAGCCGCGTTGGCGAATGCGAAGCCGCCCGCGTTCCTAGTCGCGCGAGCGCTGCGCCTGACCGTGCCGACCACCAGCAGCACGAAGATCAACGCGGCCGCGATCAGCACGTACAGATTCCATGGCGGCACGCCCGTGGCGCCGGTGAAAGTCGTGTGATCGAGCGTGGCCTGGGTGAACGACGTACCGCTCAGCTTCGTCTTGGACAGGTTGGCACCGGTCAGATCGGCCTGGGTCAGGTCGACGCCCGACAGGTCGGCTCCCGTCATCGTGGCCTGCTTGGCTGAGACCTGAATCATGCTCGCGTGGGTCAGATTGGCGCCGGACAGGTTGGCGAAGTCGAGGGTGGCCTGGGTCAGGTCGGCGTGCTGCAGATTAGCGCCGCGCAGGATCGCTCCGGTGAAGTCGACTTGCTGCAGGCTGAGGCCGGAGAGGTTGGCACCGGCGAGGTTCGCGCAGCGCAGGTCGCCCGGCTGGAACGACGAGATATCAGATGCGGACAGTTGCCGCCCGGCGAGCTGTTTGCCAGAGCCGGGCTGACAGCTAGGTCCGTTGACGGCTGCGTTCGAGGCAGTCATAGCCACGAGAGTGGCGACACCGCCGAGGCTGAGCGCCACGGCAAGCCGCGCGCGGCGGCCGATATTCCAGAGGTTCAATGCTGATCCCACCCTACCGATATGACATTTGGGCTAGTCCATCACGATGACGGCCGCTCATCGCTGTCGTAGCAGTCTCTATCTAGTCGCAACGCAGTCCCGCGCGACGGAGCCGATACCATGGCCAGGTGGCTGGCCGCGCTTACCGCACGGCGAGCGGGCGGCGCGTCAAGGTGCGTGAGCCCGCGACCCCTGACATCCCTGACCGCTTGGACGAGGCGACCTCGATCGACGCCGAGTTCGATAATGGCGCGGTGCACGCCGGCCTGGCCGTGACCGACGTCGACTTGTCCGGGCGAGAGGCGGCCGGCGTCGAGTTCGATCAGTGCCGACTGGTCGCCGTGAACTTCGGCGACGTCGTGTTGCGGCGCGCGACGATCAGGGATGTCGAATTCGATCGCTGCGACCTGGCGAACTTGCTGGCCCGCGACAGCTCGCTGATCAGGGTGGCGGTGCACGCGAGCCGGATGACCGGCGCGGCGTTGCTGGCTACTGTCCTGCGCGACGTCGCGTTTCGCGATTGCCGGATGGATTTGGCGGCGTTTCCTGGTTCTAGGTTCGCCAACGTGACCTTTAGCAATTGCCGCCTCGATCAGGCCAATTTTGGCGAGGCTGACCTGTCAGGCGTCGAGTTCGACGGCTGTGATCTTTCTGGTGCCCAGCTGAGTGGCGCCACGCTAACCGGCGCTAAGTTCACTGACTGTGACCTGACCGGCATATCGGGCGTCACCAGCCTGCGCGGCGCGATCATCTCAAGCTCCGACGTGCTCACGCTCGCGCGCATCTTCGCCGAAGCTCTCGGCATCACTGTCGACGATGAAGTCGACGGTGCGCCGGACCTCAAGGGCGGCCGCTCGGGCCGCCCTTGAGGTCGCAAGCCGGCCGGTTAGCGTACCGGGCAGGGATTTGGCAGGTCCCCGCTGTTGAAGTTATCGGTCGCCAGTTTGGTCTTGAATCCGGCGGTCGGGAACAACGTGAAAAGCAGCGGACCGAACTCGCTGGTCGAACTGCCGCCGAAGTCGTTCGATGTGCCGGGGATGAAGGGGCCGCCCTCCTGCCAGGCGCAGCTCCCGTGGTTGGTTCTGGTCGAGTAGAACGGGTAGAACTGCGCGCCGTTCGGCGGGTTTACGCAGTTCTCGCCGGTGATGTTGTCGCAGAACGGTGCGTTGGCTTGCGAGTCCGAGGCCTCGATTCGCGGCAGGTCGGTCTCGAAAGCGATGGTCGAGTAATTGAGTACCCCGCCTATCAGCGGGCTGGTGAACATCACCGGGCTTGGATGCAGCTTTCTGTCCTGGCCAGGACTCGGGTTCGTTCCCGGCCAGTCGAGCCGGTAGGACTGGCCGTCGTAGTCGCCGTCGGCGGTGAAGCACCCGTCGATCTTCACCACGCTGGAGTCGGTACCGGGGACGCAGTTGGTGTCATCGCCGTCCAGCGTCGGGTCCTGGGAGCCGGCCGACGCGCAGTTGAAGTTGGCGTCGAGCGCCAGGCAGTTCTCGAAGTGGCCGATCTCATCGGAGAATGACACGTTGTAGGTGTGTGCGGTCCAGACGTTGCCGCGCGGGTTGGCCGTGCTGTAGGCCGGGTGGAATGCGTACGGCGCCTCTTGGCACGTCGGGGAGTTGGGCGTGAACTCCAGGTGTCCGAACCCGTTGGCGATCGACGCGGTCATCGAGCCGTCCTGGCCGGTGGTGAGGTCGTTTATGTCGACGCGGAAGCCCGCCGGTGTGTCGTGCATGTGGACCCGGATGCGGTCACCGGGGTTCATCAGCAGGTCCTTGCTGAGGTCCGGGTTGACCGCGGCGAAGTTCGGTGCCGAGAACGTCCCGGTGAACAGGGGGTTGGCCGGAGCCTGGGAGACGCCGCTCTTGGTGATGTAGGCCCAGTTGATCGGCTCCTGCCCGCCGAGGATGAAGGCGTTGCAGGCCCTGGTGTTGAGAATCCCGTTGTTCTGGTCGAGTGTCCGGCTATCGATGGTCATCGCGGCGCAGTACACCGTGGCGGCGCAGCCGAACCCTTCGAACTGCGGTACGTACCCAGGCCCGTAGAACTGCAACTCCATGAACGCGGTTCCCGGGTGCTTGCCGATGTAGTCGGGGGCGTTCGCGTTCGAGCCGACCAGATTGTTGGAGTCAGAGTCCGGCGTGCACTCCTTGGTGAACTCAGGCGCCGATTCGGTGTCGCACATCGTGAGCCCGAGCCAGAACGTCGAGCGCAGCTCGAAGTTCCAGGTCGTGCCGCCGGCTCCGGTCGCATTGGGCTGCTGCTTCGGGTCGCTCGGCAGGGTGATCGCGTAGGTCATGTCATTGCCTGAGCCGGGAACCCCCGACTTGTATTCGATCGACGGCTCGTCGTGGCCGACATACTGCCCGGCCTGGCCGGTGGCCGGGTCGGCGCAGGTCGCGTTTGCGCTTGCGCAGTAGGGATCGCCATCGCCGTTGTGAATCGACGCCGCATGCGGCGCGAGCGGGCGACTCGACGCGCCGGTCGCGGCGCCAGCAGCCGGACCATAGGTCGCGAGTGCTACGACTACCCCGACAGCTCCTGTGATGACAAGGGATCGCTTCACGAACCATCCTTTTCTAGCCGAGACTCAGATCGGCTCTTCATCGTCGTGGTGTGGATTGGCCTCCAAATCCCGAGTGTCAAATCCGAGCACCTTAGCGCCGATTGATACCTTTCTCGCAGCTTCTCACGCTAGATCAGCTATCGCCCGAAGTACATTCGCAGCCGGCAACGAACGCCGTCGCGGAGCAACCATTCGCCCCGCGGTTCTGGCCCGGGTAGACGACCCCGCCCCACCCCCACCCGCGCCTCGCCGCCTCCCGCCCGCGCCTCCCACCGCCACCCGCGCTTCCCGCCCGCGCCCCACTTGCGTCGCCCAGTGCGATGGATCCGGGAACTCATCGCACCGGATGCCTGGCCCGGCGCCATGGATTCGCCGGACGGGCGCACCGCAGGCCCGGACGGGGGACGCGGTCGTGAACCGGGCTCAGCGGCGGTACCGGGACGACGCCGCTGCTCGCAGGCCGCCGCCGCCGCCCCCTCGTGGTGGATCGGGCGCGATGCCAGCCGGGTCCGCGCGGCCGGCGACAGCAGCAACGGTCC
>DATNEK010000052.1:0-34305 GCA_035553055.1 Streptosporangiaceae bacterium
TATCGAACCAGCCATCCTCATCGAGCGCCTCGGCATACAGGTCGTCGCGCCCGAAGTAGCCCAGGCACTGGTTCGCGCCCCGCACCCACAGCTTGCCCGAGCCGTCACCGGCGCCGCTCGCGGTGTCGATCCGCACCTGCATGCCGTCGACGACGCTGCCGTCGCTGTGCGCGGCCCAGCCGGGCGGATCATCGGAACGAGTAATGGTGACCGTGCCGTTCTCGGTCATCCCCCACAGCGCGAAGGCCTCGGCGCCGAGCACCTCGTCCACCTGCTCGACCACGTGTGGCGGGATGGGAGCGCCGCCGGTGACGACGCGGCGCAGACGGCTCACATCGCGCGGGTTCGCGCGCTGCGCGGCGATGAGATCGACGAGGATGTGCGGCCCGCCGTAAAAGGCCGTCACGCCGTGCCGCTGAACGAGGTCGAGATGTATGTCAGCGTCCCAGTCCTCCTGCACGAGCGCGGTGCCTCCCAGCATGACCGGGAGCAGCATGCCGAGCACGAAGCCCGTGTAATACATGGTCGTGTGCGCGACGAAGACGACTGATGAGCTGTCCAGGCCGAGCGGCTCGGCATATGCGCGGCATCCGGCGTAGAGCGTGTTCTGGCTGTGCACCACCCCCTTGCTCTCGCCCGTGGTACCGGAGGTGAACAGGATCAGGAAAGGCTCGTCCGGCTCGAGAGCGATGAGCGAGCTCCGCGGTTCCTTGGCGGCGGCATCCGCACCGGCCGGCGGGTCGGTACGGAAGACCTCGGTAAAGCTCAGCGTCCCGGCGGGGTGAGGGATGCCAGGAACGGTGTCGGCGACTACGACGTGGTCGAGTTGCGGCAACTGCCCCGCCAGGTCGGCGACGATGTCCGCGAGCCGCGCGCCCTGCCACTCCGTCACCGTTATGCACAACCGCGCGCCGGTGCGACGCAGCATGTGCTCGATCTCGTGGCGCCCGTAGATGGGCATGAGCAGGCAGATCCTGGCGCCGACCTGAGCGCAAGCCAGACCGAGCGGCGCTGCCTCCCACCAGTTCGGGAACTGGAGCGCTACCACGTCCCCGTGCTTGATACCGAGACCAACCAGCGCCGCCACGAAGCCATCAGTGACGCGGGCGAGCTCGGCGTAGTCGACGATGCGGGGCTTGGTGTCGTCCGGGGGCCGATAGGCGATCAGCACGGGCTTATCGGGTCGATCCTGCGCGTTCCGCCGCAGGTCATCGAGGAAGGTCTGATCCCGCCACCATCCGTTTTGCCGGTTCTCGGATGCATCGCGTGTCACGCCCGTCTCACCGCCTGAGACTTGAGAGAAATTCGCGTTAACCGTCAGACTCGTTGCAATTGTCTAGATCATGGCACATTCCGCCGACCGCTACCGCCGTACCGCACCGATCACCTGGCTCAGGTAGGAGATGATGCGGCGCCGGGTCTGGTACAGCTCGTAACGGACGTCGATGTCCCGGTCACCCACGCTCCAGTGCGCCGGATCGAGAACCTCGCGCACGTCGCCGATCCACCGGTCCCGGCTCGTGTAGTGCTCGTCGAAGTGCATCGGGCTCGAGACGACCAGGAGCCCGCCCGGCCGCACCAGGTACCTCAGCTCCTTCACCAGCACCGCGGGGTCGTCCACGCGGTCAAGCACGTTCGCGCATGTGACCACGTCAAAGTACCCTTCGGGCCTCGGCACGTCCGGAGCGCTGACCTGGTAGACGGACGCCTGCGGTACCGGCTTGGGCAGGCTGGCCGGCTCGACGCGTCGGTGAGTCGGCCGCAGGACACCGTCTGGCACCGGCATCCACCGGTCGAAGTCCTCGCCGAGCAGCAGCCGCCGAGCCCACGTGCAGAAGGCGGCCGAGGGCTCGGCGAGCACCAGTTCCCGGGCGTCGGGCAGGCGCTTGGCCAGTTCGTGCACCAGGCGGCCGGTGCTGCCCCCGACGTCGCAGCATCGCCGCGTATCCAGTCCCAGGCTGAGCGCCCAGCTAGCTGTTACGGCCGCGGTTCTGCGATAGAAGTGGCCAGGCCTGCCGTCGCCGATGAGCACGTCAGGCTCAAGCGCCGCTGGCTCGGGCGCGGCGCGGCAGCCGTCGGGAAAGAGAATGTCCCCCCACTCGGCCCGGAGGTAGATCGCCTGGTACTCCAGTGAAGCGTAACGATCGGCGTAGACCAGGGCTGCACTCACGCGTAGATCGTAGGTTATCGCCCGTTCCTGGCGATGAGTTTCCGATGCGCGCCTCGAGCCGGCCGTCAGGATGGCCGGCCGGCGGGCTCGGACCGCAGCGAGCTGCCGGGATCGCCGACATCCGAGCGAATTACCCCAGCCTTTCCCGAAAAGAGCTTGCCACGGATTAATTTCTATCACGCATTCCAAGCCGGTGAAATTGCTAGCCTGTGACGATGACAGATTCCGAAGTGCGGGGTCATAAATCAGCCAATATCAAATCGACCGACGCTAATGCAACGAATTATCACGTGTCTTTGCGTGCGCAAGTTATTTCGGCCGACTCCGCCGGACCGCTGCATAAGATCGGCCGACCGGCCAGGATCGGGCTGCTTCGGTCCCGCCAGGCCGGCTCATGGGACCGGCGCTCTTGCGTCGGCCTCGAGAAGGTGACAGCGGCGGTACTCGCGGCCGCCGCCGTCCGCCCCGGCTGCCAGGTTCTCGACGTTGGCTGCGGTTCCGGTCAGCTCAGCCTGCTGCTGGCCGAACTCGGTGCGCGTGTGCTCGCGATAGACCCGAGCCAGCTGATGATCGACCGGCTCGAGAAGCGGGCGGCCAAGCGCGGGCCGATCGGGCTCGAATGCCTCGCGACGCCGATCGAGCGGCTGTCGCTGCCCGCGGAGAGCGTCGACCTGATTGTCACCAGCTATGCGCTGCACTACCTGCGTGATGTGGACAAGGGCAGGCTGGTGGCCGCGGCTTACCATTGGCTGAGACCCGGCGGCATGCTGATCGTCGCCGACATGATGTTCGGCCGCGGCGTCACCAGCCATGACCGCGCGATCATCAGGTCCAAGATTGGCACGCTGGCGAGGAAAGGCGTCGGCGGGTGGTGGCGCATCGCCAAGAACAGCTACAGGTACCTGGTCAGGGCGCAGGAGCGGCCGGTGTCGATCAGCACGTGGGCGACGATGTTCGCTCGGGCCGGCTTCAAGGGAATCACGGCGTCGTCGATCATCAACGAGGCCGGTCTAGTCACCGGTCATCGCCCGGCCAGGCCAGGTGGCTAGAGATTCCCGATGAACGCCGGGGCGCCGAATGGCCTCAGGACTTCGGGAACGGCGATCTTGCCGCCTTCGTCCTGGAAGTTCTCCATAATTGAAAGAAGCGCCCGCGCCGTCGCTCCCGTGCCGTTGAGCGTGTGCACGAACTCAAGTTTGCCCTCACGGCGGAATTTGATGTTAAGACGCCTAGCCTGATAATCCGTGGTATTCGAGCACGAGGTAATTTCCCGATATCGCTGCTGCGTGGGGAACCACGCCTCGATGTCGTATTTCTTCGCCGCTGGCGCGCCGAGATCGCCGACCGCGATGTTCATGACCCGGTAGGGCAGGCCAAGCTCGCGGGCAATCTCCTCCTCGTTCGCGAGCAGCTCCTCGTGTATCTCACGCGACTGCTCGGGCACGCAGAAAACGAACATCTCCACCTTGTCGAACTGATGCACCCGGATCATGCCTCGGGTGTCCTTGCCCGCCGCGCCGGCCTCGCGCCTGAAGTTCGTCGAGTAGGCCGCGTACTTAGCGGGCAAATCGGCCTCGTCGAGACGCTCGTCCGTACCGATACCGGCCAACGCCACCTCTGAGGTGCCCGTCAGGTAGAGGTCGTCCTTTTCCAGGCGGTATAGGTTCGACTCTTCCGTCGGCAGGAACCCGGTGCCGTACATCGCCCGCTCGCCGACCAGGATCGGCGGCAGCACGAGCATGAAGCCCTTGCCGCGCAGCTTATGGATGACGTACTGGTAGAGCGCGAGCTCGGTCATCGCGACGTCGCCGAACCGGTAGGCGAACCTCGATCCCGACAGCCGCGCGCCCCTGGCCAGGTCGATCCAGCCGCGAGGCGAGCCAAGCTCAAGGTGGTCCTTGGGCTCGAATCCGAAGGCCGGAGGCTCGCCCCAGGTTCGCAGCAGCTCGGCGTCTTCCTCATCCATACCGTCCGCGGCCGTCGGGTCGGGCAAGTTCGGTATTGCGCCGAGAATCTCGTCGCGGTCCCTGGCGGCCTGCGCCTGGTCGGCAAGCGCCCGCTCGATCCGGTCCGACAGCTCCTTGAGCTTGGCTATCTCATCGGGGCTTGGCTTGCCCTTGGACGCGCGCTTCTGCTCGGCCCGCAGGCTCTCGGCCCGCTCGGTGTGCTCACGCCAGCTCGCGTCGGCGGCAAGCAGCCTGTCGAAGTCCGCGGCGGCGCCCCGCCGCGCCAGAGCGGCCCGGTAGCCGTCCGGGTCCTGCCTTGCCGCCTTAAGGTCGATCATCTTCGCGATTCTAGCGGCGGCCGCACACCCGGCGTGCCGCCCGGCGGGTGACCAGACGAACCTGATCAGCCGCAGCTTTGATCAGCCGCAGTCCTGCTCGGCGAGCAGCGCACCCGCTGGCGTCACTTCGACCGGCCGACCGGCCGGCCGCCGCGCCACGGCCGGCCGAGCTTCGCCCGCCCGGTCGGCCTGACGCCCCGATGGCCTGGTCGCGAGCACCGAGCCGACCAGGATCGTGCCGAACGTGAGCAGCATCGTCGGCGTCACCCGCTCGCCGAGCACGGCCACTCCGAGCGAAACGGCGATCGCCGGGTTGATGTAGGTGACCACGCTGGCCCTGGCCGGGCCGACCTCGGCTATCAGCCGGAAGAAGATCAGGAAGGCGGCGGCCGTGCAGATCACGGCCAGGCCGACGATCGACGCCAGCACCTTGGCGGAAGGTATCGACGACGGCCAGTCGAGCGCGGCCAGCGGCGCGTACGCGACGGCGGCTATCGATAGTGACGCAGCGGTCAGCGCGACCGAAGGAACGCCGTCGAGCTTGCGGTTCGCGATCAGCGGGCCGATCGCGTAGCAGAGCGCGACGAACAGGACCTCACCGACGGACCTGGCGACCGCGCCACTGGCATGGGCGCCGATCAGATTCGGCCCGGCCAGCAGCGCGACGCCGCCGAGGCCGATGAGCAGGCCGATCCACCTGATCGGGCTGAGCCGGTCGCCGACGCGGAGCAGCAGCCCGAGCAAGGCGATGATGATTGGCACCGACGCGAGCAGCAGACCACTCAGCGAACTGCTGATCGATCGTTCCGCTTCGGAGAGCACGATCCATGGAAAGGTGATCTCCACGAAGGCGAACGCCGCGACCCAGCGCCACGCGCCCCGCAGCGCCGCGAACTGGCCGCGCCGCAGCGCGATCGGCAGCAGCAGCGCCGCGCCGATCAGAACCCTCGCGAGCACGAGCACCGATACCGGCACGCCGCCCACAGCGATCTTGATGAACAGGTAAGGCATGCCCCAAATCACGCTCATGGCCGCGAACAGCGCCAGCCCCCGTCGGCTCAACGGACCCCTCCTTGCGATATCTACCAGTTCATACTCATGTGGCCGATGGGTTATTCCGGCCGCGGCCGACCGATACGCTCGAGAGAAACCACGACCAGCCGGAGCAGTGTGTGCGCAGTATCTGGACCGACGCCCGGCGAGCGCACCGGGCCGAGCCCGACGAGCCGCCTGCCGACAACCAGGACCCGGCTCCGTCGCCTGCCGCGAGCGGGCCGGGCGGTCTAGTCAGCTGGGGCGGCCTTGGAACCTGGTGGTCATTGGCCGCGGCCACAGCCGCCGGGCTGACGCTGGCTGCCGCGTTCCCCCCGGTGGGCATCTGGCCGCTGGCGATAGCCGGACCGGCCCTGCTTACGCTCGCGGTGTGGGGCAAGCGGACGTTGCCCGCGTTCGGCCTCGGGCTCGCCTGCGGCGTGATGTTCTTCGTCGGGCTGCTGTCCTGGCTCGTCAACGTCGCCTGGTACGCGTGGGCCGCGCTGGCCGGGATTGAGGCACTGATCTTCGCCGTGGCTGTGATCGCGCTGCCGTCGCTGTTCAGGCTGCGCGGCTGGCCACTAGCCGTAGCCGGATGGTGGGTAGCGCAGGAGGCCATCCGCGACCGGATGCCGTGGGGCGGGTTCCCGTGGGGCCGACTGGCCATGAGCCAAGCTTCGGCGCCGACGGCCGGCTGGTCAGCGATCGGCGGCCCGCCTGTCCTTACGCTCCTGCTCGCGCTATCCGGCGCAACTCTCGCATACCTGCTGATAACCCCTCTGACTAGGATCTCAGCCACCGCCGGGCCGGCCCAGTCCGCGATGGATTCGGCAATCCATCGCACCAGGCAGTCCGGCCCTCGCGATGGATACGGCAATCCATCGCGGAAATCGGGTGTGAATTCGGGTATCCATCGCACGGGTCGGCCCGACGGCGTGCGATGGATACGGCAATCCATCGGGCGTCCCGCTGGCGGGGACAGCGGGAGCGAGCGAAGACGGCGACGAACAGTAGCGGCGACAGCACTCGCCGTGCTGGTCACCGGCCTGGTGCTCTCAGGGAACCTGGCATGGAGGCAGGCGCCGGGCCGTAGCCACTCCGCGGTAGTCGCGACCATCCAGGGAAACGTCCCGCACTCTCGCACCCTGCCCGACCAGCTCCGAGCGACCACGGTGACCGCCAACCACGCGGCTGCCACGTTCACGCTGGCCGCGGCCGTACGGGCCGGACGGCGGCCCGCACCTGACGTGGTGATCTGGCCGGAGAACTCCACCGACATCGACCCAAGCGAGTCGCCGCAGACCTACCAGACCATCGGCCTGGCTGTCGCGGCGATCGACCGTCCAGTGCTGGTCGGGGCCGTGCTTGCCCACCCGGTGCGCAACGCGGGCCAGCTGTGGCTGCCGACTCGCGGGCCGACGCAGCTATACGTCAAGCGCAAGCTGGTGCCGTTCGGTGAGGTGATCCCGTATCGCAGCTTCCTTGAGCTGTTCACTTCGCTGCCGCTGCTACAGCCGCATAACTTCACCCCCGGCCACCGTGCGGTCGTCTTCAAGATCGGCAAGATCAGGCTCGGCGACGTTATTTGTTACGAGGTCGGCTTCGACAATCTGGTCCGCTCCGAGGTCACCGCTGGGGCCAACCTGCTCGCGGTGCAGACCAACGACGCCGATTTCGAACTCGACGGACAGCGAGGCGAGACGCTGCAGCAGCTCGAGATGGCCAGGATCGACGCGATCACCACGGGACGCGCCGTCGCGGTAGCGTCGACGATCGGGGTCAGCGCGATCATCGCGCCGGACGGGCACGTCATCAGCGCGAGCACGGCCTGGAAACGGGCCGAGCTTGAAGCACGAGTGCCGCTCGAGTCGGCGCTGACCCCAGCCGACCGGGTGGGAAGCTGGCCCGAGCTGATCATCGTGATCGGGACGGCGCTGGCTTTGATCTGGTCATTGGCACAAAGACCGCTGCGGCGCGGTCGCCCAGCCAGATCTGCTGCCGGCGTGGCGTAGTTGCCGCTTGGGCGCAAGCCATGCGAGGTTGACAGGCGTGGCAACCCGTCTGGTACATCTCCTGATCGATTCGGCCGACCCGCTGGCCGCGGCCACCTTCTGGGCGCAGGCACTTGGCTGGCTGCGGCTCGATGAAAGCCAGCAAGAAGCCGTGGCCATGCCGGACTTCGCGGACCAAGAGGCCGTGGTCATGCCTGCCGACTTCGAGTACCCGGGAACATCGGCGGTGGCGCTGGACTTCGTCCTCGTACCCGAGCCGAAGACCGTGAAGAACCGAGTGCACCTGGACCTCGCCTCCACCTCGCTAGCCGATCAGGCTGCTCAGGTAGAGCGCCTCGTCGGGCTCGGCGCGACGCACGTCGATGTCGGGCAGGATGACGTGCCATGGGTGGTGCTCGCCGACCCGGAAGGCAACGAATTCTGCGTGCTCGACCCGAGGCCCCTCTACCGCGACACCGGCCCGGTCGCCGCTATCGTCGTCGACTGCGTGGACCCAGTGAAGATGGCCGGGTTCTGGACCCTTGCCGCCGGCTGGCCGGTGGCCGGCTCCGATGAAGAGATGGTCTCGCTCCGGTCGGCCAGCGGCGAGGGCCCGTTCGTCGAAATGCTGAGATCCGGTGAGCCGAAGCAGGTCAAGAACCGGGTACACCTCGACATCGCCCCGTTCCCCGGCGATGACCAGGCAGCGGAAGCGGCCAGGCTGCTGGCCGCCGGAGCCAAGCTGGCCGACGTCGGCCAGCGCGGCGACGAAAGCTGGATCGTCATGTCCGACCCCGAGGGCCAGGAATTCTGCCTGCTGACACCGCGCTGACAGCCGCGGCGCTTAGGCACCGCCTATGCCGAGTGCGCGATCACGGCACATCCAGATCACGAGACAATGAAAACCGTGGCCTTGTGGCGCGGTTTCGCGCAACCTGCTCGGTATATCGCCGTGGCAGCCGGCGCGCTGCCTGTGCTCGCCTTCCCCGCGCCCAACCTGGAGATCCTCGCCTGGATCGGCCTCGTACCCGGGCTGCTTCTGCTGCGCGCAGCGCCAACCGGGCGAGAAGCTGCCGTGCGAGGGTGGTGGTTCGGCGCCGGGTATCTGCTCGCCGCGCTCTACTGGCTGACCCCCAACCTCGGGCCCGCGCTGTTGCTTGTGGTGATCGTGCTCGGCGCGCCGTGGGCTGGGGTCGGTTACGCGACGTGGCGGCTGCTGCGCCGACCGCCGAGAACCTCCCCGTCACCGGCCTTGGCAGCCACGCCGGCCGTCCGCGGCCTGTTCGCGGCACCTGGTCCGACCACACCGCAGGCCGCCGCGGCGCTGATCGTGCTGCCGAGTAGCTGGGTGCTGATCGACTGGATCAGGTCGTGGCAGGGCATCGGCGGACCATGGGCGCTCTATGGGGCAAGCCAGTGGCAGCACCCGGTCGCGCTCGCGCTCGCGGCGGTCGGCGGGATCTGGCTGGTCGGCTTCGCCCTGGTCGCATCGAATACCGGGGTCGTGATCGCGCTGACCGCCGCCCGGTGGACGGGCCGGGCGCTCGGCCTAGTGGCGGCGGCGCTCGCGATCGCGGCAGGACCGGCCGCCTACGCGCTCACGGCGGCGCAGTACGCGCAGCCCGGAGCCGGGCACCTCGATCTCGTGCTTGTCCAGCCGGGCCTCCAGGCCGGCCCGCGCGCACGGCTGGCCGCCGAGACCAGGCTGACCTCGGGCATTCGCGGTGCCGACATGATCGTGTGGGGCGAGAGCAGTGTCGGCTACGACCTGTACGCCGACCGGCCCGTGCTCGGCAAGCTCGTCAGGTTGTCGACCAGGATCGGCACGCCGTTGCTCGTCAGCCAGGACGCGCTCAGCCCGACGAAGGCCAAGTCCAAGGTGACCGTCTTGATCGGGCCTGGCGGCATCGAAGGTACCTACACCAAGACGCGCCTGGTGCCGTTCGGCGAGTACATACCGTTCCGCTCGCTGCTCGGCTGGCTCAGCAAGGTCAGCAGGGCCGCACAGCAGAACATGATCGCCGGCCATGGCGCGCGCACTCTGCACGCCGTGCTCAGGAACGGCCGACGGCTCAGGTTCGGAGTGCTGATCTGCTTCGAATCATCGTTCCCCGACATGTCGGCAGTCGATGTGCGCCGTGGCGCTCAGGTACTTATTTACCAGACCTCAGATTCCACCTTTCAGGACAGCTGGGCGCTCGAACAGCACGCTTCACTCGCCGCGATCAGGGCGGCGGAATCCGGGCGGCCAGCCGTGCAGGCCGCATTGACCGGCGACTCCGCGGCGTTCGACAGTCGCGGCCGGCTGCTGGCCTGGATGGGATCGTCGCGACGGGGTGTGGTGCGCGTGACGCTGGCGCTGCCGCCGAGTTCGCTCCGCACGCCGTTCGACAGGTTCGGCGATTACGTCCCGTGGCTGGCGATCGCGGTCGTCGCGATCGGCATTCTGGTCGCGATCGACCCACGTGGCCTGATCGGTCGTTTGTTGCACAGATAACTGTTTGATGCGGGTAACGCTTCATCGAGTCAGGCCAAAGCCGGATTAAGCATGTCGGTCGCCCGGGCATACTGGGGTCGGCCGGGGTAGCCTCGCGGCCGGTTCCGCGAACGACCCCGGACCCCGAAGGGTCGGATCGATATGGGCGGAGGACGTCGTGCTTCGAATGGACAAGACGTCAAGGCGGACAAGACTGCTGCCGATCGCGGTGCTCTGCGCATCCGGGCTGGTAGCCGTCGCCTGCCAATCCTCACCTAACTCGGCGTCTGGTGGTAACGGCGGCGGTAGCCGATCGAGCCACCGGTCCAGTGGCAAGTCGAACACGCCCAAGGCGGACGCCGGGCTGAGCATCAGCCCGGCGACAGGCAGCAAGGACGTCAATCCGGCCAAGGGAATCACGGTCACGGCGACAAAAGGCAAGATCAAGAGCGTGGCCGTCACCGGTGATCCGGTCACCGGCAGCCTCAACGCCGTCGGCACGGCCTGGCACAGCAAGTGGACCCTCCCGGTGGACGCGAAGCTGACCGTCACAGCTACCGCGGTGGACTCGGCTGGTCACCCCGTCAAGGAGACGAGCACGTTCACGACGCTCAACCCGGCGGCGACCTTCACCACGATGATCTTCGAGGGATACCAGCAGACCTATGGGGTCGGCATGCCGATCCTGCTTGAGTTCAGCCACCCGATCACTAACAAGGTGGCCGTCGAGCGGTCCTTGCAGATCACGTCGTCCAAGCGAGTCGCTGGCGCCTGGTACTGGGACACCGACACGACCTTGGCCTTCCGCCCGAGGCAGTACTGGCCGGCCAACACCACGGTGAGCTTCGTCGGGCACCTCAACGGCGTGGAAGGCGCACCTGGCGTTTTCGGCATGCACACGCTGACCCAGCAGTTCCACATCGGCCAGTCGCTGATCGTGGTCGCCAGCACGACGAAGCACCAGATGAAGCTCTACCGGGGCGGCAAGCTATTCCGCGACTGGCCGATCAGCTCCGGGCGGCCCGGCGACAACACCCCAAACGGCACATACCTGACCATCGAGAAGGGTAACCCGGTCCTGATGAAGGGCCCGGGCTACGCGCTCGAGGTGCCGTGGTCGGTCCGGTTCACCTGGAGCGGCGACTACCTGCACGACGCCTACTGGTCGGTCAACCAGCAGGGGTTCACGAACGTGAGCCACGGCTGCGTCAACATGGCACCGGCCGACGCGGAGTTCTACTACAAGATGGCCAGGCCCGGCGACCCGGTGACGATCACCGGCAGCCCAAGGGGCGGTAAGTGGGACAACGGGTGGACGTACTGGTTCTTGTCGTGGTCGCAGATACTCAAGGGGAGCGCGCTGCACGAGGCCGTGGTTGCCGGACCTAGCGGGAGCTCGTTCGTCGATCCGGCGACGCTGACGGCTGCGACTGGTTCGGCGCCAACCCACCAGCCCTGGTCGAAGAACTCCCGGGCCAGCTAGCTGGGCCGAACCGGGACAGGGTCGAGCGTGACTGGCATCACTCTGGGTAAATCGGAATGCAATCGTGTGCCGTCGACGTTACATCGTGTAACCGACGCTTGAGCGTTCTCGCGCTGATCGTTACCCGCACCGCATGGCCGCCCCCCTGGCCATAGCGGACCGCGGCGCCGCCTGTCCCCCCACCGGCGGAACCAAGCCGCATCCACCGTGTGCCCCGCCCCTCGCCCCCGTGGGAGGCGGGGCACGCGCATGTCGGCCAGCAGTGCTCTGACGCCACGCGCACCTGGAACGTCTCGCGTCGCACTTCGCGTGGAACCCTCGCGTCGCACCCCGCGCGGGCGCCCCTCGCGTCGCACCTCACGTGGGGCGGAATCTTAAGTACTAGCTAATTTTCTGCCCACTGTGGCTTAGGCATCCAGGGCGATGCTGTAGAACATTCGGCATGGAACACTTTCTGACCAGCGTGATGACAAGCCACGGCTACCTGGCCTTGATCATTTTCGCTTTCGTCGAGGCCTGCTGCATTCCGATCTCGTCAGAGATCACTTTCGCGCTGGCAGGCTGGCTCGCTTCCCAGGGCAAGCTCAGCCTCGCGCTGGTCATCGGCATCGGCACGCTGGCGGAAATGGGCGGCTCGCTGACCTCGTACGCGGTCGGCAGGCGCGGCGGACGTACGCTGCTCGATCGGTACGGCAAGTGGATCCTGGTGAGCCGGACTGACCTGGACAGGGCCGAGCGCCTCTTCGCCGGCCGCGGGTCCTGGGTAGTCGCCGTCGCGCGGGTGCTCCCGCTGGTCCGCTGCTTCGCCTCGTTCGGCGCCGGTGTCGTTGAAATCCCGGCGGTGCCTTTCACGATCTTCAGCGCCATCGGCACCGCGGCCTGGGCGGCAGCGCTTAGCCTGCTTGGCTACAACCTCGGCGATACCGTGACCAAGTTCTTCCACTCGTTCTCGGTGATCGGCATCGCGCTCGTTGTCGTGCTCCTTCTCGGCCTGATAGCGCACCGGCTCCACGCGGTCAGGAAGGACTCGCACCGGCCGATCGCCGACGTCGATGGCACGGCCGATTCGGCCAACGCCAAGCCCAAGATCGGCACCGGCCGGTCAGGTGGCGCACATCGCAGCAGCGGCCGCGGCCCAGCGACCTAGCCGGACCTAGTCCATCACTGCCTGGTAGGCCATCTGGCGTAGCTGGGACCTGATCGGGTGCGCGCTTGATGGCAGTAGCTGGGTGAAGAACGAGGCCGTCAACCCGGTCGCCTGGTCGACAAAGAATGCCGTGCTGGCGGCTCCGCCCCACGAGGACTCTCCCACGCTGCCGTCGATCTTCCCGGCCGCCGGATCGATCACCACGGCGAACCCAAGCCCGAACCCCACACCCCGAAATGGCGTCTCGGCGAACAAAGGCCGGCCAAATGCCTCCAGGTCGGCCCCCGCGGGCAGATGGTTGCGTGTCATGTACCTGACGGTACGGGCAGACAGCACGTCCACCCCGTCCAAAGATCCGGCCGGGCTCCCTGGCACCGCCAGCAGCATCGACATGAACCTGTCGTAGTCGGCCGCCGTCGAGACAAGCCCGCCGCCACCGCTGAGGAACGCAGGCCGGCCCTTAGCCACGCCCCCCATGCTGTCAAGCCGCACCGCCTTTCGGTCTAGCCCGAGCGTGTAGAGCGCCGCGAGCCGGTCATGGTCGGCCTCATCCAGCCAGAACCCTGTCTCGGTCATTCCGAGCGGCCCGAAGATCCGCGCCCGCAGGAACTCATCGAGGCCCATTCCTGACGCCACCTCGACAACCCGGCCGAGCACGTCGGTTGAGACCGAGTAGTTCCACTCATCGCCTGGCTGGAACAGCAGCGGCAACCGCGCCCAGATGTCGCAACACGACGCCAGGTCGACCTTCCTTGGCGCACCCCACTCGAAGCCACGCTCTCGGTACATGGCGTCCACTGGATGCGACCGGTGGAAGCCGTAGGTGAGCCCGGAGGTGTGGGTCAGCAGGTGCCAGATGCGGACCGGCTCCGCCGCGGGAACGGTCACCGGCCTGATGTCCGACCCGCCAGCGAACACCCGCACATCGGCGAACGACGGTATGAAGTTGCGCACCGGATCGGTGAGCTGGAACGCGCCCTCCTCGTACAAGATCATCGCGGCCACGGAGGTGATCGGCTTGCTCATCGAGTAGATCCGCCAGATCGTGTCCGTGGTGACCGGCAATCCGGCCTCCATGTCTCGCTGGCCGTAGGTCGACACGTACGCCAGTTTGCCGTGCCTGCTCACCGTGACCAGCCAGCCCGCTAGCCTGCCGTCGTCGACGTACTTGGCGAAATGCCGGTCGATCCGCATCAGGCGAGCGGGATCAAGCCCCACGTCGGCCGGATCAACCTCAGGGCTCAGTCCGCCCATCGAGTCCGCCTTCCTGCTTAATGCCTCGTCATTACTCCTATAGCATGCCCGCAGCCAAGGCGGTCATCGCCGCAGGCAATCGCCTCAGACAGGGGGCTCAACGTTGGGCGCGGAACGCGATCGGGTAGCCAGTTTCGGCCGGCTTGAGTACGGCCTGACCAAGGCGGGCGACTGGTACCGCTGGGGTCCGTACGTCAGCGAGCGGCAGTGGGGCACGGTGCGCGAGGACTACAGCGCCGACGGCGATGCCTGGAACTACACCTCGCACGACCAGGCTCGATCACGCGCCTACCGGTGGGGCGAGGACGGGTTGGCCGGCTTCTGCGACATCGAGCAGCGCCTCTGCCTTGGCCTGGCCCTGTGGAATGGCAACGACCCGATACTCAAGGAGCGGCTGTTCGGCCTGACCAGCGGGCAGGGCAATCACGGCGAGGACGTCAAGGAGTACTGGTGGTACCTGGACGCGACGCCGAGCCATACCTGGAACCGGTGGCGCTACCACTACCCGCAGGCCGCGTTCCCCTACGCCGAACTGCTCGCGGAGAACTCAGCCCGCGACCGCGATGAGCCCGAGTACGAACTGCTCGACACCGGCGTGTTCGACGACGACAGGTACTGGATCGTCGAGGTGCACTACGCCAAGGCCGGCCCTGACGACATCCTGATGCGGATTCAGGTCACCAACGCGGGCCCCGACCAGGCCACCATCGACGTGCTGCCAACGGCCTGGTTCCGCAACACTTGGTCGTGGGAAGAGAACTCTCCCAAGCCCCTCCTGTTCGCGAAGGACCAGGCGACGGTTACCGTCGAACACCCGCTCGCGGGAACTCTCGAATGGATAGTCGGCTCGGGCCCTGACGGCCGGTCGCCTGAAATTCTCTTTTGCGAGAACGAAACCAACACGCGACTGTTGTTCAAAGCCCAGCCGATCACCCCGTACCCCAAGGACGGAATCGGCGCCCATGTCGTCGGCGAAGCGGCCAGTGTGAATCCAGCCGGAACTGGCACCAAGTGCTCCGCCTGGTACAAGCTGACTGTCGCCCCTGGCCAGTCAGCCGAAGTCCGGCTCCGCCTCCGCCCGGCAGGCACGACACCGCACCGCGACGAGGCTCTCACCACCGACTTCGACAGCGTCATGGCCAGGCGCCTGGCGCAGGCCGATGAGTTCTACGCCGAACTCACCCCGCAAGGCGCCAACGCCGACGAGGCGATGATCATGCGCCAGGCCTTCGCCGGGATGCTCTGGTCCAAGCAGTTGTTCTACTACGACGTCGGACGCTGGCTCGACGGCGATCCGGCACAGCCTCCGCCGCCCGCCGAGCGCAAGGGCGGCCGCAACAGCACCTGGCGCAGCTTCGACGCGTTCGACATCATGTCGATGCCGGACAAGTGGGAATACCCCTGGTTCGCCGCCTGGGACCTGGCGTTCCACTGCGTGGCGCTCGCGCACGTGGATCCGGCGTTCGCCAAGTACCAGCTGATTCTGCTGTGCCGGGAGTGGTTCCAGCACCCGAACGGGGCACTTCCCGCCTACGAGTGGGACTTCTCCGACGTGAACCCGCCGGTGCAGGCCTGGGCGGCGCTCGAAGTGTTCGCGGTCGACGGCGGGCACGACATCGACTTCCTGTCCCGGATCTTCGACAAGCTGCTCGTCAACTTCACCTGGTGGATCAACCGCGAGGATGCCGAAGGCAACAACCTGTTCGAAGGGGGCTTCCTTGGCCTGGACAACATAGGCGCCATCGACCGGTCGCACCTGCCGGTCGGCGGGCTGCTCGAACAGTCTGACGCGACCGGCTGGATGGGCTTCTACGCGATGGCGATGGCCTCGATCGCGCTGACGCTGCACTGGTCGGGCCAGCGGCCAGGCACCGACCTGGTGATGAAGTTCCTCGAGCACTTCGCCGCGATCAGGGACGCACTCGACGACCTCGGCCTGTGGGACGAGTCCGACGGCATGTACTACGACCGGCTGATTACCCCGGACGGGCAGGCCGTATCGATGCGGGTGCGCTCGGTTGCCGGGATGATCCCGGCGCTAGCGCTCGGCGTGATCGACGAGGGCTCGATCGAAAGCTCGATGGCCGTCGGCAAGCGTTTCGCCAGCTTCCTCGCCGGACATGACGTCACCGATTCCCAGGGTGAGGCCAGCGCCCAAGCCGCGATGTCCATGGGCCGCCGCGAGAAGGGACTCGTCCGCGGCGAGCCAGGGCACAAGCGGCTGCTGCTCAGCCTGTCCGGCCCTGACCGACTCGCGAGGTTGCTCGAAAAATTGTTCGATGAATCTGAATTCCTGTCGCCGCACGGGATCAGAGCGCTATCGGCCTGGCACAGGGACCATCCCTACACGATCAACATCGAGGGCTATCAGGCGTCGATCGACTACGAGCCAGCCGAGTCAACAACGGCTCTATTCGGCGGCAATTCCAACTGGCGCGGGCCGATCTGGTTCCCGGTGAACTACCTGATCATCAGCGCGCTCGGCCGCTATCACCGGTTCTTTGGCGAGGAGCTCACCGTTGAGTATCCAACCGGATCTGGCCGGAAGCTGACGCTCGACGTCATCGCGGCCGATCTCGCTGACCGGCTGATCTCAATCTTCCGGCTTAACGCGGCCGGGCACCGGCCGTGCTTCGGCGGGACAGAGCCGCTCCGCTCAGATCCTGCCTGGCGGGACAACCTGCTGTTCAATGAGTACTTCCAAGGCGACGACGGCGCCGGGCTCGGCGCCAGCCACCAGACCGGATGGACCGGCCTGGTCGCCGACCTGATCAGGCGCAAGCACGGGGTTGTACTCGGCGTGGGCGACGTTATCGCCGATATCGCGAGCCGCGGCCACGTCGGCGGGGCCGGTCGAGATCACCTATAGGCTCTGGCGCAAACGATTGTTTTCTCCGAGCAAACCCGACTAGCCGGCCAGCGGGGATAAGCCAGCTCAAATGACCATTGTGTAACCCGCCGCTCTCGATCATCGGCGGCTCGGCGCGGACGCGGGATATTGTCCCGAACCGGCGTGCAATCAGTTTCACCGACGTATCGTTATGCTTTGCGACGTAGGAGATGGCGGCATCGCCGTTCGCGTATTCGTCCCGGCAAAAGGTAGCGGCATAAGTGAACAACCAGGTCTTGGCTCCGGAGTCAGCGGGGTCACACGGCGGAGTCACATGGCCGGTGCGGTCCGGCCTGGTGCCTCCCTTGGCCGAGGGCTTTATCAGCCGACCGGAGTCGGCACCGGGCCTAGGGCAGGCGGCGGCGCCAGGCGCCACGGTGGCGCTCACGCCGGCCAGGAGCGCGAGCGGCCCGGCACCTGACTGGTTCGGCTCGTGTGGCAAGACGCAGCTCGCCGTCTATCTCGCCGAGTCGCTATGGAAGGCGCGCGAACTCGACTTGCTGGTCTGGATCACCGCGACCAGCCGCGCCGCGATCTTGACTGGCTACGCCAATGCGGCGGTCTGCGCCATGGGCGTCGATCCGGCCGGTGACGCCGAGTCGCTGGCCGCGAGGTTCGTCACCTGGCTGGCCGAGACCAGCCGGCCCTGGATGGTGGTGCTCGACGGGCTGGCAAGCCCGTGGGATCTAGACGGAATCTGGCCGGCCGGCCCGGCCGGCCGCACGCTCATTACCGCGGCCGATGCCGCTGGCCTGGAAACTGACCGGGTGCGGGTCATGGGCATCCAGGGTTTTTCCCGCCGGGAAGCGCTCAGCTACGTGATGGATCGGCTGACGGAGGACCGCGGCCAGCGAAGCGGCGCCATCGATCTAGTCGATCACCTGGGTGGTGAGCCGCTCGCGCTGGTCCAGGCAAGCTCGGTGATCGGCAATTCAGCCCTGTCCTGCCGCGACTACCAGGACATGTTCGTGCGCAAGCTCGATCAGGTCGCCAGGACCGGCCAGCCGTCGACCGCCGCGATCAGCTGGATCTTGTCCGTCGAGCACGCTGATCGGCTGTCCCAGATAGGACCGGTGCAGCCGATGCTGATACTCGCATCGTGGCTAGACGGCAACCGGATACCTGGCACCGTCTTCACCGCGCCGTCAGCGCGGGCCTATCTGTCCGGCAGTCAGACGAGCGCCGAGCAGGCGTGGGCTGCGGTGGTCACGCTTGAGCGAACCGGACTGCTGACCATCGACCCGGCGCCGACACCACCGACGGTGATGATGAATTCGGCGATCGCGGTCGCCGTCAGGTCAGCGACGCCGCACGACATCATCGATCAGGCCGTGAACGTGGCGGCCAGGGCGCTGGTCGAAGCCTGGCCGCGCGACGAGCCTCCGTACTGGCTGCCCGAGGCCTTCCGATCATGCGCGATCAGCCTGACCCAGCTTGCCGGTGACCGGCTCTGGACGGGCGGAAGCTACCGGCTGGCGTTCCGGCTAGGCGAGAGCTTGGAGAACGCGCACCTGGCCGCGCTGACCGCGTCACACTGGAGCCAGGTGGCGGCAGCCAGCGACCGGTTCCTCGGACCCGGCCATCCCGAGTCACTCGCTGCCAGCGATCACCTGGCCGACGCCTTCCTCGCCGCCGGGCGCGCGGCCGAGGCGCTGCCTTGGTTCCAGCGAGTCCTGGCCGATCGAACCGCCCAGCTCGGATCAGAGCACCCGTCGACGATCGCGTTCGAAATGCAATTTGGCCGGGCGCTGATCGTGGCGGGCCGCCCGAGGGAAGCCGCGACCGTGCTTGACCGGGCTTACCGGTCGAGCGAGAAACTGCGTGGCGCGGACGACCTCGGCACTTTGGACGCGCTCGACGCGCTCGCCGACGCCTGCCGGGCCGCGGGCGAGTCGACCGACGCCATCCGCCTCTACCGGCGAGTGCTCGGCGAACGCGAACACGTCCAGGGTCCGGCGCACCCGCGCACCCTGGATAGCTGCCAGAAGCTCGGCGACATGTACCTGACCGCGCAAAAGTTCAAAGAGGCACTGGCGAGCTACAAACGCGTCGTAGATGGCCGCGAGAAAGCGCTCGGGCCAGTGCATCCGGCCACCATCGAGGCCAGAGACCGGCTGGCTGGCGCCTACCACTCGGCCGGCAAGATGGCCACGGCCCTTCGCCTTTACGAGGAGTCGTGCGCGGACTCGGAGCGGATACTCGGCGTCGATCATCCGGACACCCTCGTCAGGCGGGTGCATCTGGCGCAAGCGCTGTACGCGGTCGGCAGCATTGGCGACGCCGCGGCGATGCTGCGGGACACCGTAGAACTCTGCGAGCGAATCCTGCCGCCGGGCGACCCGCTGACCAAGACCGCGCGAGAGAGCCTGGGCAACATCGCCGACGGGTAATCGAAAGATTGGCGACTTAACCGGGACGCTCCCGGATCGGGCTAATAGCCCGATAAGCTCCCCTTGGTAGATCAAGCGTTAACCCGGCGAGGACAGCGGAACCGATCGATGGACCGTGACAAGGCCCAACGTCGCCTCGCCCTTCTGGCTGCTCTCGGCACGCATCTTATGGTCACCTGCCCCTTACTCGGCGTGAGCACTTTCGCCCTTCGATCGCGAGCTGTTCTTCCGCGAGCTGTTCTTCGCATGCCGCATGAGGTATCGCGGCGAATTCACTTCCCCATGAAAGGACGGACAGTCCTCCAATGCAGGACATCCAAATTGTCGATAAGCAAGAGTTCAGGCGGTTCATCGAGTCGCACCACATCGAGCGAATACCTGAACAGGCCAGGCACGGCAAGCCGTGGCACCAGTTCGCGTTCTGGTTTGGCGGCAACGTCAACGTGTTCAACGTGGTGCTCGGCGCGGTCACCGTGTCCATCGGCCTCACGTTCTGGTGGGCGCTCATCGCGATCTCGGTCGGAACGATCATCGGCGCGCTGCTGATCGCGCTGCATGCGACCCAGGGACCCAAGCTGGGCGTACCGCAGACAATCCAGAGCAGGGGCCAGTTCGGCTTTTACGGCGCCGCGTTCATGTTCCCGGCCGTGCTCGTGCTCAACATCGGCTTCATAGCCGCCCAGCTCGTTATCGAAGGGCAGAGCATGCAGGGCGTCATCGGCTCGGTGACGCTGGCTGAATGGATCGTGATACTGGCCATCCCCGCGGTCGTGATCGGCATCTTCGGATACCGCTGGATCCACCGGGTGATGCAGGCCACCGCGGTCGTGGTCGGCATTTCGCTGGTCATCATGTTCATCCAGGGCCTGAATTATGGCGGGCTTTCTGCGCACGAATCATCGCTATCGACGCCGAGCATTGGGCTGTTCCTGGCGGGCGTCGCGCTGCTGGTCATCGACATGCTGTCATTCGGGCCGTTCGTGTCCGACTACACCCGCTACCTGCCCGCGCAGACCAGCGGCAAGCGGCTGTTCTGGGCCATCTACGCGGGCAACGTGATCGCGACGATCGGCTCATGCGCGGTCGGCGCCTACCTCGCCGCCCTGCTGCCGTCACTGGTGGCAACAGCAGGCCCGGTGGCGGCGATCGGGAAGGTCTCGGGCAAGTGGGCGCTGATCATCATGGCCGCGAGCCTGATCAACGCCTGTACGTTCAACGCCTACACCGGCGCGTTCCAGGTACTGTCGTTCGCGAACATGTGGACCCGCCTCAAGGCGATCTCGGTCTCGCTGCGCGTGGTGCCGTTCATCCTCGTCATGGCGGCCGGCGTCGCCGTGGCGTTCGTCGGATACCAGCACTTCGTCAACAACCTGACCAACTTCCTCGACGTGCTGCTGGTGATCTTCATCCCGTGGTCCGCGGTGAATCTGACCGACTACTTCATCATCAGGCGCGGCGAGTACAACGTGGCGTCTTTCTTCCTGCCGAGCGGAACCTACGGCCGGTTCATGTGGCGCGGCCTGCTCGCGTACGCGATCGGCCTGGCGGCCGAGTGGCCATTCGTCTCGCAGCCCGACTACATCGGCCCGCTGGTGAACAAGCTGGGCGGCGCCGACATCTCCTGGCTGGTCGGCTGGGTCATGGCGGCCGGGGTCTACCTGCTGCTCGTCCGGCTGCAGGAAAGCAGGGACGCGGCGCTGGCGACCGCCGCCGCGCCTGGCATCAGCAGCTGACTCGCCCGCGGCTGGCAGCGCGGTTCAGCGGATTCCCGGCCGCCGGCGGCAGCCGCCCCGGTCGGGATTCCGCTCCGCTGCCCAGACTTCGGAGGTCGGATTTTCAAATATCGGATTTTCGGATCTCGGACTATCGGTCGGATTATCGGATGTTGGATTATCGGATATCGGGTTAACGGCGCGGAAGGGAAGTGACGCGGTGGTGGATTACCACTACATCGTGGTAGGCGGCGGCACGGCAGGCTGCGTGATCGCGGCCAGGCTCAGCGAGCAACCTGACGCACGAGTGCTGCTGCTCGAGGCGGGAAGCGCCGAGCGGACCCGCGCGATGACGGTGCCGAACGCGTGGCCCCAGAATCTCGGATCGGCCGCCGAATGGGGCAACCGCACCGCGCCACAGGCCGACGCCGGGCCAGTGATCATTCCGAGGGGCAAGGCATTGGGCGGGTCGAGCGCCATCAACGCCATGGCGCATATACGCGGCCACAGCGCTGTCTACGACGGCTGGGCCGCGTCGGGCGCGACCGGCTGGGGATTTTCTGACCTGTTGCCGTACTTCAAGCGGAGCGAGCGAACCGAGGGCCGCGACTCCGCGTTGCGGGGCACTGACGGTCCGATCCGGGTTGGCCCGGCGCTTGACCGGCATCCGGTGGCCGAGGCGCTCGCACGCGAGCTAGTCGCCGCCGGTTACCCGCGCACGGACGACCTCAGCGGCCAGCATCAAGAGGGCGCGTGCTGGGTCGACCTAGCCATCGCCAACGGGGAGCGGGTCAGTGCCGCCGACGGCTACCTGCGGCCAGTGCTTGACCGTCAGAACCTCATCGTCGAGACCGACAGCCTAGCGACCAGGCTGTCGGTGCGGGACGGCCGCTGCACGGGCGTCAGCTATCTGCGGGATGGCAAGACGACCGAGGCTCTGGCCTCCGGCGAGGTGATCTTGTGCGCCGGGTCTATCGGCTCGCCGCAGCTGCTGATGCTGTCTGGCATCGGTCCGGCGAGCCCGCTGCGCGCTCTCGGTATCGACGTCCTTGCCGACATTCCAGGGGTCGGATCGAACCTGCAGGATCATCCGATAGTACTGACGTCGTATGCCTCGCTCGAGCAGCTTGCGGTCAGCGACTACAACAATGGCGAGATGTACGCGGCGCTTCGTAGCGAGTTCGCGGGCTCGATTCCCGACCTGCACCTGTTCCCGATCCTGCTGCCGCTGGCTCCGGCTGCCCTGCAAGCGCCGGAGACCGGTTTCGCCCTCGTCGCGGGGTTGATGGCGCCCGACAGCGCGGGCTCGGTCCGGCTCGCTGCCGCCGATCCGCTGGCCGCGCCAGTCATCGATCAGGGCTTCCTGACCGAAGGACGGGACACCGATCGGCTTGAGGCTGGCATCGGCATCGTCAGGCGCGCTGCCGCCGGCGATGCGTTCGCCGCCTTCCGCAAGGCCGAGATCTGGCCAGGCCTCGACGTCGACTCGGGCACCGGGCTGCGGGACTACATTCGCCGCAACGTTGAAAGCTACTACCACCCGGTCGGCACCTGCCGACTGGGACCGGACCCCGATGCCGTCGTTGATCTTCAGCTGCGGGTGCGCGGAGTCACTGGACTGCGGGTGGCCGACGCGTCGGTGATACCGACAATCCCCAACGCCAACCCGAACGCGACCGTATTGGCCATCGCCGAACGGGCCGCTGACATGATCCGCAGCGGTTCATAGCCGGGGCGGCCCGTCCGGCGAGCACTAGTCAGTGCCTGCGTCCTCTCGCGGTTTGCAGCGCTTCGCGCTTAGTCGAGAAGTAGCGCGCACCGCTGCTGGTCATCCTGACCGCGACCATAATGACGATCCCGAGGACGACTATCCCGGCGATGGTCCAGTTCACGTTGGCGGCATTGGCAGCCATCGTCTTCCAGATGATCCAGCCGAGGAACACCACCGCGGCCACCGGCAGCAGCCCGAGCATCACAGCGCTGACCGGACTGGAAAACACCCGCCGCCGGTAGTAAGCGATCAGCGCCAGCCCGGTCAGGATGTAGTAGGAGGTGAACAAGATGCCAGTGCCGGCAACCAGTGCGGTGAACGCCGACGCGACCGACCCGACCAGCAGGTACACCCAGGTCACGACTACGAATACCGCGCCGGGGATGATGGTCGCGAGTACGGGCGTGCCGAATCGGGGGGAAAGGTTGCCCAGCGAGCCGGGCAGCGCGCCGGACGACGACATCCCGAACCCGATCCGGCCGAGCACCACGAAACCGGTTCCTGTCCCGGCGATTACCGACAAGGCAACGGCGAGCCCCGCCGCCCGGCCGAACCACGTCCCGCCGAGTATCTGCCCGATGTAGACCAGCGGCGCGGCGGCGTTGGCTTGCAACGCGTGCGGGGACACCGCTCCTTGCAGCCCCATGGTGCACAGCGCGTAGAAGATGGCGAGGAACAGCACCGCCAGGAGCACGGCCTTTCCTGGGTTAACGCTCGGCCGGTGAGTCTCCTCGTTCACGTTCGCCGATCCGTCCCAGCCGACGAACATGAACACCGCGAACAGCAGCCCGGCGGACAGGCTGCCCTTGCCTCCGATCCCGCTCAGCGACAGCCACCCGGCCGAGGGCTGGTAGCTTCCAGCGGAATGCCCGGCCCAGAACACGGTGGCGGCGATAGCCAGGGCGATCACGATGCCGTATTCGACCACGGCCAGCACGATCTGAGTGCGCACTGACAGCTTGATGCCGATGACCGCGATGGCGATCATCAGCACGCCGACAATGGTATCGATGATGATGTTGGGCCACCGGGCGTTCTGGTTCTGCCCGGCCACGGCCAGGACCGACGGGGCTAGTACGGTGACGGCGGCCACGTTCCCGATCAGATTGGCCATGATCATCAGCCAGCCGGTTAGCCACCCGAGGTAAGGACTCATTGTCCGGCCGACCCAAGTGAACGCGGCACCGCAGTTCGCGTTCCACGAATTCAGCCGCCGGTAGGCGTTCGCGATGATCAGCATCGGCACGGCGCACAGCAAAATGACCGGACCGCTGCCATAAGCCGTCGCCGCGACGATCGCGGCCAAGGTCACCGATAGCGAAAGGGCTGGGCCGGAGTTCGCGGCGCCGATCACCCAGTCCCCAGCCAGGCCGATCCTCGGAGTCAGCTTGCCAGTCTCACGCGAGCCCATCTCATTTACGGGTGGTGCAACCATGAAACCTCTCCTGTGTCGCGGCCGGCTACTCACCCAGCGAGGCCAGCTCGCCGGGTAGAAGCCGCGAAGATACCGTAGCGTAGACGGCCATGACCGGACCCCGTTATTCATGGACAAACTGGCCGAAAGGAAGAATATTATCGACGGCCACTCATGCACTGTTGCAGAAGATGACTAGATAGGCATTTTGCGTGACTTCGAGCAAGCCAGCAGGCCGACGACTGGCGGCAGAACCCACATCAAGTAAAGCTCGCGATGATGGCGGCGACATCGGCCGCGCTGATCGCGCACGTGGCGTCGCCAACGGACAGTTCAAGGCGCTGAACGTCAGGGTCGCCGGTTGCCATCGCCGACGGCCACGCCCACATGCCCTGATCGACCGCGAGCGCGCGCACTCCCGCGACGAAACGGTCAGGAGTCGTCCGCAGCAGCAGGTGCATCATTGGCGTCTGCGGCGGGTCGGGTACCACCCGCACGGTGTCGAACTTGGCCAGCTCGGCGGCGATCGCCTTGGCGTGCTCAAGGTAGGCCGCCATCTTCGGCAACCGCGCGGCGAGGCAGGCACGCGCCGACGCCGCGTTTGGCCACAGGCCAAAGAGCGTGCCGCCCATCCGCTGGCGCCAGTCCCGCACCTGCGCGATCACGTCGACCTGCCCGGCGACGCAGCAGCCGGGCAGCGCTCCGATGCCCTTGTAGAAGGAGACGTACACGCTGTCGAACAGCGCGGCGATCTCGCCGGGCGGACGGCCGTAGCCAGCGGCGGACTCCCACAGCCTCGCGCCATCGAGGTGAACGGCCGCGCCCGCCCCGGCGGCCCAGTCGCAGTGCGCGACCAGGTCATCCCACGGCGGCTGCTGCCCGCCGATATCGCGCTGGGGCAACTCGACAAGCAACGCGGCGGCCGGCTCGGCTACGGCAGTGAGGTCAGCCAACTCGATCAGCCGGTCCCGGTCACCCACCGGACGGCCGATCAGGCCGTGCAGCCGTTGGTATCCCTGCTCTTCGTGCCGCTCAAGGTGACACATCGGATGGAAAATGACCGTGCGCCGGTGCCGCTGGTCAGCGTGCACTCGCAGCACGGACTGCTGAGCCATCGTGCCGCTCGGCAAGAACAGTGCCGCGGCCTTACCGAGCAAGGTGGCGATCTCGTTTTCCAGCTCGGCGACAATGCCGCCTTCGCCATACCGGTCGACCTCGGTGTCAGGAGGGATCGTGGCGAGCATCTCAGCCGCGCTCACCTGGCCATGCCCGGTCAGGAACCTCGTGCAGCCAGCCCGCAGCGCCGCGAGCTCGTCATCCGCACCCACGTCACCCATTGTGCCGTTCACCCAGCAGCCACCCCGACCTGTCCCACCCCGACCCGCCCCCGCACCCCGACCTGCCCCCAGCACGCCGGCCCGCGATGGATGTGGCAACCCATCGCATCGTCCACCCCGCCCCCGCGATGGATACGGCAATCCATCGCGGAAATCGGGTGTGAATTCGGGAACCCATCGCGGCCCGCGGCCGGCTTAGCCCTGATGAATTCGGGAATCCATCAGGCGAAATCGAGGCCGTCGCGGGCGTCAGCCGAAATCCATGGCATCGAGTACGAACGCGTGCACCTCGGCTTCATAGCGCGCCTGGGCGTATCGGCCGGATGGGCCGGTGTGAGCGCCGACACCCTGCTCGACCCGGAACAGCAGCGGCCCGTCCGCCTCATCAGAGCCCTCGGTCGCGCGAAGCCTGGCGACCCACTTGGCTGGCTCGTGCACTGATACCCGCGGGTCGTGTACCGCACCGGTGACAAGCAGCGCGGGCCGACGCCCTTTCGGCGGGTTGTCGTACGGAGAGTAGGACCTGATGCACGCGTAGTCCTGGGGATCGCGCGGGTCTCCCCACTCATCCCACTCGTTGATCGTCAGCGGGATGCTGGGGTCCAGCATTGTGGTCACGCAGTCGACGAACGGTACCTCGGCGACGACCGCGCGCCAGCGATCTGGGCGCATTGAGTAGACCGCGCCCTGCAGCAGCCCGCCGGCCGACAGCCCGCGCGACACGATCCGGCGTCCGTCGACCAGCGCCGGGGCGCCACCGTCACCGGCCAGCCAGTCGGCCACGTCGATGTAGTCGGTGAACGTGGTCGGCTTGGCACGCAGCCTGCCTTGGAACCACCAGTTCCTGCCGCCTTCACCCCCGCCTCTGACGTGAGCGATCGCATACACGACACCTCGGTCGAGCAGGGACGGCAGGCCGATGGAGAATTCCGGGTCGCAACACGCCTCGTACGCGCCATAGCCGTAAAGCAAGCACGGCGCGGTGCCGTCAAGCGGCGTCGTCGCGTGGCAGGCCAGCGTCACGGGGATCGGTGTCCCGTCACGGGCTGGCGTCGTGACCCGTCCGGTCCGATAGCTGGCCGGATCGTGACCCGGCACCTCGCGCCGCTTGATCAGGTCCCGCCCACCAGTCGCCAGGTCGAGCTTGTACCAGGCCAGCGGCTCGATCAGTGATTCCTCGGCGATGATCACCGATCCGGCGTCGTAGTCCTGGGCGTGCTCGACCCGCATCGAACCGGCTTCGAGGCTGGGCGGCACCTCGATGACGTCCTGCCCGTCTAGGTCGGTAATAGCGAGCAGCGGAGTCCCACCTCTCCGCAGCGTAAGCAGCAGGCGCTCACCGACCACGTCGCAGCCGAGCAGACGAGTATCGCGCCTGGCCGGCGCCACGGCCGGGCAGTCGAGCAGCTCCCAGCGCCCGATGCCGGACCCGCCCGCTGGCGCCCGATGCAATGTGAACTCCGGCTCGCCATCGTCGGTCACGATGTACAGCCAGCCAGAGCGCGAGTGATCAACGTGGTACTCGAGGCCGCGCTGCCGCGGCCTGACCACGGTCGGCGCGGCGAGCGGGTCGGCGAGCGGTACCAGCCTGACTTCGGTGGTATCGCGGGACGCCGACTCGATCACCGCGAACTCCCCGCTCCGCGACCCGCGCAACGTGATCTCGAACCTGGCGTCATCCTCGGCGAAAATAAGCACGTCATCGGCCGAGTCCGCGCCGAGCCGGTGCCGCCACACCTGGAACGGCCGGTTCACCTCATCAGGCACCAAATAGAAGAGGTACCTCGAATCGGCCGACCAGGCGACGCCGGGATAGCTGCGCTCGATCAGGTCAGGCCTGTCCTGGCCCGTCCGCAGATCCCTGACCCGAAGCTGATAGACCTCCGCGCCGCTGGTGTCCGACGTCCAGGCCAGCAGGTTGCCATCCGGGCTTGGCAGGCGATCCTCGACGTCGACGTAGCCCGTCGCCGCGCCGATGACGTTGTCGTCCAGAAGCACCACTTCGGAAGATTCTCCGGATTGTGACCTAAGGAACTGAAGATTCTCTCTCCCCCCTGGTGTCCTGGTGCGGTAGATAAATCCAGATAGAGGCCAGCCGACCCCGATCTCGGCCCGGGCTGGGATGCGGGCGGTCGACTCAGCGACGAGCCGACTGGTCAGGTCGGCGAACGGCGACGTGCGGGAGTCGTAGTAGCTCCGCTCGGCAGCCAGGTATTCGCGCAGATCGGGATGCTCAACGTCGCGCATCCACGCGTAGTCGTCGGTGTCGATCTGGCCGTGCAACTCCCTGACCGAGGGCTTGCGCGGCGCGACCGGGGCCGCCAACGAAACCGGGTTTTCCGCGATGCAATATTCGGGGATGCGATATTCCGAGACCGGATATTCGGAGACTGGACATTCGGAGACTGGATATTCGGACGGCGGCTGGTCTGGCGCGCTGGACATGGCAGGACCCTATCGAGCCAGCCAACTCCGATGATCAGGCGTGAGTCCGAAATATCCGTTATAAATCTCAGAAGCATTACGGTTTATCGCGGCAGTGGCAATGGCGTCGATAGCCCGCATACTGCATACAGCCACTTGGTTCACCCGGCGACACGGCCGCCTGACAGAGGAGAACCCCATGATCCGATCACACTCCACACCGGGGTCGCTGCTGACTCGCCTGCTGGCGGCAGCCGTTCTCTTTGGGGCCGCCGCCGCGCCTGCTGCCATGCTGGGCGGGCAACCCGCCCAGGCGGCCAAGGTGCGCGGCCCGTCGACGTTCGTCGTCGGCAACACGGCGGCGGTCGACGGGATGAACCCCTATGTCGGGCTGACGAATGCCGACTTCGAGGTTTACGGGCTGGTCTATGACAACCTGATGGACTACGGCCAGACCAACTACGCCCCATCGCCCAGGCTGGCCACCTCGTGGTCGGTATCGAAGAACAAGCTCGTCTGGACCTACCACATCAGGCACGGCGTGAAGTGGTCCGACGGGGTGCCGCTGACGGCGGCCGACGTCGCCTACACGTTCTCGCGTGACACCATCCCAGGCTCGACCGAGGAGTCTGACAACTCCTCCTACGTCGCGAACATCGTGCACAGCAGCGTCAAGGCGATCGGCAAGTACACCGTGCAGATGGCGGTCACCAAGCCGACGCCGAACATGGACCTGCTGATCGTGCCGATCCTGCCCAAGCACATCTGGGAGCACGTCTCCGAGAAGCAGGTGTCGAACTTCCCTAACAACAACCCGGTCGGCTCGGGCCCGTTCATCGTGACGAACTTCAAGATCAACCAGTCGGTCACGCTGAAGGCCAACCCGAACTACTGGGGCGGCAAGCCAGGGATCTCGAAACTGATCTTCAACGACTTCACCAACCCGAGCGCTGAGGCGATCGCGCTCAAGAATGGCAGCATCGACTTCGCCGAGGGCCTGACCGCATCGCTGTTCAACTCTCTGCGGGGACAGCCGGGGATCACGCTCGACAACGCGCCGTCAGGCAACTGGGATGAACTCGCGTTCAACACCGGAGCGGCCACCGTGTCAGGCAAGCCGATCGGCAACGGCAACCCGGTGCTGAAGGATGTCAACGTCAGGCGCGCGATCAGCTACGCGCTCAACCGCGAGCAGTTGGTCAAGCATGTTTTCCTGAACTATGCCGAGCCAGCCACCTCACCCATCCCGCCGATTTACCCGCAGTATCACTACAACCCGCCGGCCAATGAGATCTACAACTACGACCCGAAGAAGGCCGAGGCCATGCTCACCGCCGATGGCTGGAAGATGGGTCCTGGCGGGATCAGGGTCAAGGACGGCAAGCAACTCAAGCTCAGGCTGTACTTCGGATCTGACTCGCCGACGTACACACAGGACGCGCCTTACGTTAAAAGCTGGCTCACCGCGATCGGCATCGGCGTCACGGTGACCGGGATGAACGAGAGCACCGAGACCCAAGACATCGGCAACGGCGACTACGACATGTTCATCTGGGGCTGGGGCGTCGAGCCTAACCCCGACTTCCAGCTCTCCGTCTTCACTTGTGGCCAGCGGTCGGCCGGATCGCCGCCGAACTACACGCCGGGCTGGTCAGACAGCTTCTTCTGCGACAATCAATACGACAGCCTTTACGCTGCGCAGAAGCTCGTCGGCGGCGTCGCCAGGCAGAAGATCGTCAAGCAGATGCAGCAGATCTTGTACGCCGACGAGCCTTACGCGCTGCTCTACTACTACAACGACACCCAGGCGTTCCGCAGCGACCTGTTCACCGGGTTCGCGCCTCAGCCGGACGCCAAGAACGGGTTGATGCTGTTCCAGGAGGTTTCCTGGTGGAGCTACCGGTGCCTGCGCCCGGTCGGCACGAGCCCGGCGCTGACCGACCGTAACATCGGCTGCCAGCATGAGATCGGCGCTCCGGCGCAGGCGGCCGCGGCGGCAAGCTCGGGCGTAAGCGGCGGCATGATCGGCGGCATCGCGGCCGCTGTGGTCGTGCTGGTCGCCGGCGGCCTGTTCCTGGCTAGGCGGCGGTCGGCGGCGACGGCGGACGAGCGGGAGTAGCTCGTTGTCAAGCGCCATGCTCGACGGCGCGCTTGCCGCCGCGCAGGAGCTACGCGAAGAGGAGGCCGGCGCCGCCAACGGCGGTACCGGCCTGGGCCTGGTCCGCTTGCTCAGTGTCAAGGTCGTCAGCGCGCTAATCACGCTGTTCTTCGTGATCGTGTTCAATTTCTTCCTGTTCCGGGTGCTGCCCGCCGATCCGGCACGCAACCTGGTCAGGGGCTCCACGCTGACCGCCAGCCAGATGGCGGTGATCAACAGGACGTTCGGCGTCGGGCTGCCGCTGCCCAGGCAGTTCTGGAACTACCTGGCGCAGACCTTCCAGGGTCACCTCGGGATCTCGTTCCAGTTCCACATTCCCGTGGCGTCCGTGATCGGCGCCGCGCTGTGGCCCACGATCCTGCTCGTCGGCAGTTCGACGGTGCTGTCCACGATCATCGGGGTGTGGATCGGCATCAGGGCCGGCTGGGATCGCGGCAGCACCTTCGACCGGACGTCAACGGCGATCTGCAACACCCTGTACGCGATGCCCGACTTCTGGCTTGGCATGGTGCTGCTGATCGTGTTCGCGTCGAAGTGGGCGATCTTCCCCGCCGGCGGCATGCACAGCTTCGGCGGCGGCAGCACCGGCTTCGCCAGCGTCAGCGACCTGCTCTGGCACCTGACGCTGCCGGCCGTCGTCCTGACACTGGTGTACCTGGCCGAGTACTCGCTAGTGATGCGCTCGTCGCTGATCGACGAGCTCGGGTCTGACTACCTGCTCACCGCCAGGGCCAAGGGGCTGCGCGACGCGATGGTGAGGCGGCGGCACGCCGTGCCGAACGCGCTGCTGCCGTCGATCACGTTGATCATGCTGAACCTGGGCTTTGTGATCTCCGGCGCGATCACCACCGAGACGGTGTTCAGCTGGCCAGGCCTCGGGCTGGCCTCCTACAACGCGCTGAACTACCCGGACTACCCAGTGCTCGAAGGCGCGTTCCTCCTGTTCTCCGCCGCCGTGATCGCCGCGAACCTGGTCGCTGACCTGTTGCTGACCGTCTTCGATCCAAGGGTGAGGCAGGCATGACCACCGCGACATCGGTGATCGGCGGCCGCCAGATCGCGTGGGACCGGCGGCGGCGCGCGCTCGCCGCGTTCTGGCGCCGGTACCGGAAAGATCGCAGCGGCATGATCGGGCTCGTGATCCTGGTCGTGATGATCCTGGTCGCGCTCGCCGCGCCGCTGCTCGCCAGCTCACGCGGGCTCAACCCTGGCCTCGCCACCTACCCGGCGAACGCCGGGCCTGCTCTGCGGTATCCGCTGGGCACCGACTCGGACGGTCGTTCGGTCCTGACCGAGCTGATCTGGGGGTCGCGGATCTCGCTGCTGATAGGTTTCGCGGCCACGTTCCTTTCTATGGTGATCGGCGCGATCATCGGCATCGTGGCCGGGCACTTCGGCACGCTGCGGAACTGGTTCGGCCCGCAGACCGACAACGTGCTGATGCGGATCACCGACTGGTTCCTCGTCATACCGTTCCTGCCGCTCGCGATCGTGCTGGCAAGGACGCTCGGGCCGTCACTGCATGTGATCATCTTCGTGATCGGCATCACGAGCTGGCCAGGCACCGCGAGGATCATCAGGGCGCAGGCCCTAGCCGTGGAAACCCGCCCGTATCTAGAAAGATCGCGTGCGCTCGGTGCCGGACACTGGCACCAGATGTCCAAGCATGTGCTGCCTAACGTGATGCCGCTGCTGCTCGCCAACACGATCCTGACGGTGGCAGGCACGATCTTGTCGGAGACCACGCTGTCGTTCCTCGGCCTCGGCGACCCGACGCGGGCGTCGTGGGGCGAGATGCTGAACGCCGCTTTCAACAGTGGCGTCGGCACCGGCAACGCGCTGTGGCTGGTCGCTCCCGGTGTCGCGATCATCTTGGTAGTGATGGCGTTCACGCTGGTCGGGCACACGCTCGAGGCCGCTCTCAATCCCAAGCTCCGGGAGCGCTGATGGCCCTTCTTGAGCTGCGCGACCTCACGGTCACGTACAGGACAGAGGGCGGGCCGGTCCCCGCCGTACGCGGCGTCAATCTCACCGTCGACACCGGGCAGACGCTTGGCCTGGCCGGAGAGTCCGGCTGCGGCAAGTCCACGATCGCCGCGTCCATACTCCGGCTGCTGCCAACCTCGGCCAAGGTGACCGGCGAGATCCTGATCGACGGCGATGACGTGCTGAAGATGAGCTGGGGCAAGCTGCGAGCGGTCAGGTGGGCGGGGGCGTCGATCATCTTCCAGGGCGCCATGCACTCGCTGAACCCGGTGCAGAAGATCAGCAAGCAGATTGCCGAGCCGATCTTGCTCCACTCCCCTGATACCACGCCGACCCAGGCAAGCAAGCGAGTCGCCGAATTGCTTGGCCAGGTCGGCTTGCCGGTAAGCCGCGCCGACTCCTACCCGCACGAGCTGTCTGGCGGGCAGAAGCAGCGCGTCATGATCGCGATGGCGCTGGCCTGCCGACCTAACCTGATCATCGCCGACGAGCCGACGACCGCGCTCGACGTCATGATCCAGGCTCAGGTACTCGACCTGATCAGCGCTCTGGTCAGGGACCACGGCATCGGGCTGATCATGATCAGCCACGACCTGTCGGTACTCGCCGACACCTGCGACCGGCTCGCCGTCATGTACGCGGGCAAGATCGTCGAAGAAGGCCCGGCACACCAGGTGTTCACCGACGCGAGGCATCCGTACGCGGAGGCGCTGGCGTGGGCGTTCCCCGTTATCGGCGATCCGCGCACCCGGCTGAGCCCGCGAGGCCTTCCAGGCGACCCGCCTGATCCGGCGGATGTCCCCTCCGGCTGCAGCTTCCACAACCGGTGCGCGGTGGCAGAAGACCAGTGCTCGACTCGCGATATGGAACTGTGGCCGGCCGGCGAGCGACGTCTCGCGGCTTGCGTGCGGGTACTCGAGGCTGCGGAGGGCGAGTCGGGGAGACCATTCGTTGCGAATGAAGAAAAGGCAACTGGTGAAGGCGTGCTCGGATGACCGAACCGATCCTGTCCGCTGACGACGTTCGGGTCGTCTTTCCCGGCCGGGGTCGCCGCGCGACCGCGACCGCCGTCGACGGGGTGAACCTGGACATCGCGCCTGGTGAGATCGTCGCGCTTGTCGGTGAGTCGGGGTGCGGCAAGACGACGCTGGCACGGACCTTGCTCGGGCTTGAGCGGGCGACGTCTGGCCAGGTGAGGTTCGCTGGCCAGACGATCAGCCGCCGGACGAGCGCGTTGCGTGGCTACCGCAGGCAGGTGCAGCTTGTGCTGCAGGACCCGACTGGTTCGCTGAACCCCAGGCACACCGTCTACGAGGCGGTCGCCGAAGGGGTGCGGATTCACCGGCTATCCGGCGAACGAAAGCGGGTTGCCGACGCGCTGGCCAGGTGCGGGCTGCGGCCGCCCGAGCGGTTCTTCGAGCGGTATCCGCACGAGCTATCCGGCGGTCAGCGGCAACGGGTGGTCATCGCCGGTGCGCTTGTACTCGAGCCGAAGGTGCTCGTGGCCGACGAGCCAGTGGCGTCGCTTGACGCGTCGGTGCGCGGCGAGATCCTGTCGCTGCTGCTGCGGCTGCGCAACGAACTCGGGCTCGCCGCGCTCGTCGTCACCCACGATCTCGGGCTGGCGTGGAACATCGCTGACCGGTTGGCCGTCATGTACCTGGGCCGGATCGTGGAGGTCGGGACGCCTGAGCAGGTGTTCGCCGACCCGCGACATCCATATACGAAGGCGTTGATGTCCGTGCTGCCCGAGTCGCCGATCGAGCCGATCGTGCTGACCGGCGAGCCGCCTGATGCCACTCGGATTCCGGCTGGGTGCCGGTTCCATCCGCGATGCCCCGAGCTTGCTTCGGGTGCGGCGGCGGGCGCCGGGGTTGCCGAGCGTTGCGTCGGAGAACGCCTGCCGGTGCTTCCGGCCGCCGGGACCGGGCCGACGCTTGTCTCCTGCCACCTGGCCGCGGCTAAGCTAGCCAAGTCGCGCTAGGTACGCCGCGTGCACCAGCGACTTGACCTGATCGGCTGGCAGGCCCCTGGAGACGTTGCCGTCCCTGCCCCCCACCGTCGGGGCGGCGACCAGGCTGTTGATGACGGACTCTTCCGTCGCCTCGACGACTGCCGCGAAGAACGGATCAAGATCGCGACCGGTCAGCCTAGCCTTTTCGCTCGCTACCGCGGCTGCTCGCGGTTGGCGCAGGCCGGTCGCGAAGCTCAGGAAGATCTCGCCGCTGCCGTGGTGGCCGACCGAGCCTGTTCTCGCCAGGCCGAGACCGGCCCGTCGCGCGAGCCTGGTGCACGCGGCCGAGTCCAGCGGCGCGTCGGTCACCGCGACCACGATGCACGAGCCGGCTGGCGGTGGGTTCGCTGCCTGGTCGGCTGGTGGCAGCAG
>DATNEK010000053.1:0-4185 GCA_035553055.1 Streptosporangiaceae bacterium
GCGCGGCTTGACCAGTCCGGCGATCACTTCGAGCAAAGTGGTCTTGCCCGCACCTGACGGCCCGAAGAGCGCTAGCCGTTCGCCGGGCGCGACTTGCAGGCAGGCACGCACAGCGAAGCTTGGTCGGTCAACCTCGACGTCGACCTCGAGCACGGGCACTCCATACGTAGGCCGCGATCGGCAGCGGCAACGCGACAACGAGTAGGACCAGGGCAAACGGCAGCGCGGACGGCAGCCCGGTCTCCTGGAGCGACGTCCAGATCTGCAGCGGAAGCCCACTTGGATGGTAGGCGATGATGACGACGGCGCCGAAGGCCCCCATCGCCCGTGCCCACGCCACTGCCATGGCCATCGCGAGTCCAGGCGCCGCGAGCGGCACGGTTACCCGGCGGAACGCCCGCAGCGGCCCGTCGCCGAGCAGCGCCGCCTGCTGTTCAAGCCGCGGGTCGACGCTCGCGAACGCCGCCTGAGCGCCGAGCACGTAGTACGGCGCCGCTTCGTAGACCTGGGCGACGACGAGCGCGAGGAACGTGTTGGTCGTCCCGAGGTTGAAGTGCGCCAGCCACTGCCCGATTACGGTGTACGGCCCGATCATGAAGATCAGCAGCAACCCGATCACCAGCGGCGGCAGCAGCAAGCTGGCCAGCACGCCGATCTCCCAGATCCTGGGGAACGGCAAGGTTCCCCGCGCCAGCGCCCACGCGAGCGGCGTGCCGATCAGCAGCAGGACGCCGAGCGTGACCGCACCGGACTCGGCCGAGGTGACCAGCGGATCAAAGGCGCCCGGCCCGCTGAGCGAGCTCTTGATCGCAGTCCACGACAGGTGCGTCGCCAGCGCGATGACCGGACCGAGCAACGCCAGCCAGATGAGCAACGCCCCCGCCACGCCCAAAGATCCAGATATGTAACGCAACCCCGGTGTAGCCGCCGTCCGGCCTAGCCAGCGCCGTCCTGGCGGCTGCGGGGCGCCCGGTCCTGACCGACCGAACGCCCCGACACCGGAGCCCGTACTAGCTGCCAAGCTCACTTTGCACCGCTGCTGGAAGGCCGGTCCCGCCCGACCACCGTGGGCGGGCTGAACACCGTGTAACCGTTCTGCTGGTAGAGCGCCAGGCCGGCGGGCGAGAGCGTGTACTTAACGAACGCGATCCCGGCAGGCGTCGGCGTGCCGATAGTGGTGATGTCGATCGCCAGCGGTGAACCCATCTTGGTCGCCTTCCCGGCGCTGGTGGTGATCGTGATCGACGCCTTGGCGTAGTTGGCCTTCTGGGCCGGGTCGCCGAGGTTGATGTCCGCGGGAAGCTTGATATAGGGCAGGTGCAGCTCGACCGCCTGGTTGATGTAGGCGCTGGCCGCGTCGAGCTGGCCAGACTGCAACGTCGAATCAAGCGACGCCTCGGCGAAGATCTGCGGCGACTTCGGATTGGCCAGCGCCGCCCCGCCGAGGATCTTGGACACCGTGTCCGCGGGCAGGTGGTACTTCATCGTCGCGAGCTCGAGCATGAAGATGAAGGCCCGGCCCTGCGGGTCGATGTTCGGGTCGGTGCGCCCGAGCTTGAACCCGGGCTTCTGCATCAGCGTGTACAGGTTCTTTAGCGGCTCCTTGCCGGTCGCGATCGCCTTGAACTGCGATGCGTACTTGCTCTTGGGGTTGTACGCCACCACGATCTGGGTGCTCGCGTACTGCACGTACCACTTGGTGAACTTCGGCTCAAGCGGGACGATGTTGTCACCGCCGACGCTCTCGAACACGTCCGGGTGGATCTCACCCGCCGCGATCTCTTGCTCGAGGGCGCCGGACGCGTTCGCCATACCCGCGTACTTGAAGCCCTCGGCCGAGGTGAACGCGGGAGAGACGACCTTCTCGTTCAGGAAAGCGAGCGAGGCGGCGTAGGCAACGTTCGCCGTTCCAGACGGCTTCGCCGAGGTGCTCGAACCAGAAGAGCCAGGGCTCTTGCCCGACGAAGACGACGAGCTGCAGCCGACCGCTGCCAGGCCGACGCACGCAAGCAGGACCGCGCCGCCGCGCCAACCACGTGAACCCATAGAACCCAGGGAGCGCTTAACAGTCATGTCTGGGACGATAGCTACTGTCACTTGCGGCGCGCAAGAATTCATGACATGGCGCGGCGCGGTCAGCTGAGCCGCCGTATTTCCGATGGAGTCTTGAGCGTGTCTTCAGGAAACGCTCAGCTACCTGCGCGAGGCTGTGGCACTGGCATCGCCGTGCTTGCGCGTGCGGCCAGAGCGCGCTTGCATAACAATTACGACCGCACAAGTGTCCGGGTCATAGCATGGTCGCGGCAGGCGTACCCGAGTATCCCCCGCGTGGGTAAGGCAGGACGAGAATGGGCAAGGCGGAGCGAAACCGTCAACAGAACGCCAGGCAGCGCATCGCGATGCAGCAAGCCGCTGCCAAGCGCGCCGAGGCGCGACGGCGGGTACTGATCGCGAGCGGCAGCGCCATTGCTGTGATCGCAATCGTGGTCGCGCTGGTCGTGGTCAAGGCTCTGAGCCACCATCCGGCCAGCGCGGCAGCAGTCAAGTCATCGACGGCAACCAGCAACAACGCGATCGTCAGCCAGATCACCGCGCTGCCTGCCACCGAGCTTGACAAGGTCGGCCCCGGCCCGAGTGGCGCCGCCGCGGTCGCACCGCTGAAGTCGATAACCGGCCCGGCGCTGACGTCGAACGGCAAGCCGGAGATGCTTTACATCGGTGCCGAGTTCTGCCCGTTCTGCGCCGCTGAGCGGTGGTCGATGGTGGTCGCGCTGAGCAGGTTCGGCACGTTCTCGAACCTGCACTTCATCCACTCGACGCCGAACGACATCTACTCGAATACCTCGACGCTGACCTTCTATAAGAGCAGCTACACGAGCAAGTACCTGAGCTTCGTACCGCTCGAGACCGAGACCGTGGCCGAGAAGCCGCTGCAGAAGATCAGCACGGCGCAGTCGGCGCTGCTCACCAAGTACACCCAGGGCAGCTTCCCCTTCGTCGATATCGACGGCAAGTACATCGTCGACGGCGCCCAGTTCGCGCCAAGCGTGCTCGGTACCGTGCAAGCGCAGAACCCTGCTCACCAGGGCCTGAGCTGGCAGCAGATCTCGACCGACCTGCAGAAACCGAACAATGTGGTGGCCCAGTCGATCATCGGCGCGGCGAACCACATCACGGCCGCCATCTGCCAGGTGACCGGAGGCCAGCCAAGCACTGTGTGCAAGTCGACCAGCGTGACTTCAGTTAATGGGAGCATCTGATGGCGCCGAGCAAGCAGGCACGACGCAGCCGCCAGGCGGTCAGCGCGAAGAAGAGGGCGTCACACGGCGGCAGTCGGGCGCGGTCGGTTAGTTCGCTGAGCGTTCCGACCGCGGCCAATGGCAACGGCCAGTCGGCGGGACGGACCCGCGCCGCCGACCGGGAAGTGACGGCGTCCGCCGACGCGACGGTGGCCGATCTCGCCCAGCCGCCGGCAGGCGGTGTCAGCGCCTGGGTGCGGACGCACCCGCTACAGCTCGCCACCTGGGTGCTCTCGCTGTTCGCGCTCGCCGTGTCGATCTACCTGACGATCACTCACTACGACACGTCGGTGACCTTGGCCTGCTCCGACAAGGGCATCGTCAACTGCGCCAAGGTGACGACAAGCTCGCAGTCGATGGTCTTCGGCATCTTCCCTGTGGCCGTCCTCGGCCTTGCCTTCTACGTATTCATGGCGGCGATCAACTCGCCGCTCGGCTGGCGCTGGAACCGGCGCGAGGTCAGATGGCTTCGGCTCGGCTCGGTGATCGTCGGGATGGGCTTTGTGCTCTACCTGGTCTACGCCGAACTCATCCAGATCGGCAACATCTGCCTGTGGTGCACGAGCGTGCACGTGGCGACGTTCTTCATCTTCGCCCTGCTCGTGTACGAGGCCACGTCGTGGATGTCGCGGACCACCCAGGCGGGCCGCTGACGCTAACCCGGCTCTTCGCGTTGCCGTGACTAGACTCGGCAGCACCACCAACTGACTCGAGGCGATCACAGTCATGGGCAAAGCCGAGCGGAATAGGGCCTACGCCGCGCGAGCGCGGATAGTGCAGCAGCAGGCTGCGGCGCAGAAGGCCGACCGGCGGCGCCGCCTCATCGCGGTCGCCGGCTCGACGTTCCTCGTCATCGTGATCGTCGTCGCCTTCGTCGTCATCAAGA
>DATNEK010000054.1:0-6791 GCA_035553055.1 Streptosporangiaceae bacterium
GCCTTCAAGATCAACACGCCGATCGCGGCGAACGAGACTGAGCTGCGGGTCCAGGCCAGCTTGGTCCGCTCGCGCGCCAGCCCAGGGTCGGCGTCCTCGATGTCTTCTGGGACTTCATGTCGCACTACTGGCCAGGGGAGACGGCCTCCCGGAAGCTCTCGCCGCCGTGCTGGCCAGGGGGGACGGCGGGCCGGACTCTCCGGCCATCGCCTTGGCGGTCGTGGGCCGGAGCTGCTCATCGGCCCGTTGCCTTCGAATACAGGTCGACCGCGGCAGCGAGCAGGGCGATGATCCCGATGGTCGCGGCCAGAAGCTTGGGAAGCCGGCTCGGCGGCAATGGCGCGCCCAGCCTGATCGCCCGCTGAGTGCGCCGCCATTCGTCATAGCTGAGCGGCGACAGCGCCGCGCCGAGCAAGATCAACGGCGTCGCGATCACCGAGCGGCCCCATGGCGCGTGCGGAAACGGCGGCAGCAGCTGGGCAACCGCCAGGCCAGCGGCGATCAGCGCCAGTGCGGTTCGGCTCCAGGCGAGAAACGTGCGCTCGTTTGCCAGCGTGAACCGGACGTCCGGCTCAATGCCTTCACCGTCGGTGTCCACCGCGTGTGTCGGCACGGCCCCGGCGGTACCTGCGTCAGGTTCCTGATCAGATGTGGACGTGACTAGCTCCTTGTCAGGTCAGACCACAATCGCGATGATAGCCATCGCCAATCCGCCCAGACGCGAAGGGCTCCCGCAACGAGCCTTGGCTGCGAACGACTTGGGGCCGGGAGGTTGTGGCATAGCGCTGCTCGGCGGCCCTGACCTCGGGCAGGCCAATGAAGTCGACGAACTCATCGAATGTTGGCAGGCCTGGTAGCGCTGCGGCGGGCGTGCCCGATGTGGCGATCTCGGCGAGTATCGAGCGCATTGCCCCGGTCGCCGCGAGCAACGTGCTGATCGGAAAGATGACGATGCGGTAGCCGAGTTCGCGCAGCCGGTCTAGCCCGATCGGCGGTGTCTTGCCGCCCTCGGCCCAGTTGAAAAGCAAAGGCACCCCTGGAAACGCCCGCGCGACGGCTGCCGCCTCTTCCTCGGTCCTGACCGCCTCGATGAAAAGCACGTCGGCGCCGGCCGCGTGATACTGACCAGCCCGGTCGATGGCGCTGTCCAGCCCTTCTACCGCCACCGCGTCGGTGCGCGCGATGATCACGAAGTCAGGGTCGATCCTGGCGTCCACGGCCGCCATGATCTTGCGCACCATCTCGTCGGCGGCGATGACAAGCTTGCCTTCCATGTGCCCGCACTTCTTCGGCGCGACCTGGTCCTCGATATGGATCCCTGCGACGCCGGCCGTCTCGTAGGCGCCGACCGTGCGGATCACGTTGAGCGGATTGCCGTAGCCGGTGTCGGCGTCGGCGATCACCGGGATGTCAACGCAGGCGGCGATCCTGGCGGCGTTGTCCACCATCTCGGTCATGGTCACGAGGCCGACGTCGGGCCGACCCAGCATGGCGGCTGCGGTGCCGAACCCGGTCATGTAGACCGCGTCGAAGCCGGCCTCTTCCACGCACCGGGCCGCCAGCGGGTCGAACGCACCAGGCGCGAGAATCGTCTCCCCCGAGCTCAGTAGTTCGCGCAGCCTGGCCGCAGCGCCCGTGCTCCTGGTCAGCCTGGCTGTCATCGCATGCTCACGCTAGCGCGATGGCCGGTCAGGCACGGATGACGACTGGCTTGAGCTGTGCACCGCAAGCCTTCGCCAGTTCGGTCATGTCTTTGTGATCGCTGGTGACGATGTTGGCGTGATGAGCTAGCGCGGTGACCATCACAGTGGCGTCGACTACGTCCGAGCTGCGTGCTTGGCCACACAGCACGCCGGCTGCCTTGGCGGTTTCTAGGTCGGTCGGCTCGACCTGGCAGGTGCGCAGAAACCGGGCCAGAAGCGCCTGCTTGCGGCCATCACGCCACGCCTGGCCGACGACGATCGCCGGGATGATGATCTCTCGCCCCTCCGCCAGTGCCCTCTCATGAATCAGCCACATTCGCTTATCTTTGGAGTCGATCGCGATCAGCGCTCCGGCGTCGTAGACGTAGGACATGTTCATGCCGTTCGTTCGGTCTGGGCAAGGTACTCCGCGTCGGCAGCCGCCATCATGGCGCGGACCTCGGCCCTCTCGGCCGCGGTGATGGGGCCATGCTCCGCTTCCCACTCGGCCTCCCACTCGGCCACAAGGGCGAGGCCAAGCCGCCGCCGCAACTCGCGCTCAAGCGCGCTGCTGACGAAGCGAGACACCGGTACGCCCGCCTCGGCTGCGGCATTGTTAACTAGCTCGATCAGGTCGGTAGGCAGTGTTACCGTTACCTTCTTGGTTGCCATGCTTTCACCATACCGCAGTATGGCCTAGTGCGCTGGTGACGGTGACGGTAGCTTTTGGTGAGAGTGCGGAGCCGGGAGGTAGGGCGCGGGATGGCTGAGCTTGTCGGGGATCTTGACCTCGCTGAAATCGACTTCCCGAGCGCCGAGTTGACCGGCGATTTCTATCACGAGCAGCTCGCCGGGCTCAGCGAGCACGGGTGGCTGGCGAGGTCGCCGATCTCGTACGTGGTGCTCGACCGGGAGTCAGGCGAGTTCTTCTTGCGCGCCAGGCAGACCAGGTTCCCTGGCAAGGAGATTGCCGAGTTGTTCGGCATCACCGGCGGCCGGCTCGCCGAGCAGATCGAGGCCAACATCTTGAACCTCACCGGCGAACGGCATCGGCGGCTGCGCGGCCTGGTGTCGCCCGCGTTCACGCCGCGTGCGGCCGAGAAGTGGCGGCCGGCCATGCGGGAGATCGCCGCCGACCTGTGGGCAAGGCTCGATGGTGCGGCAAACGGCGGTGCGGCCGAGTGCGAGTTCGTGTCGGCTTTCGCCGGGCCGTTTCCCGCCCGCACGATCGCTGGTGTGATCGGCGCGCCTTTGGGCGACGCGGCGAAGTTGCAGGAGTGGTCGAGCTGGGTGCAGAAGCAGTTCGACATCAAGGCGCTCGCCGAGCAGCCGGAGCGGATCGAGCAGGCCGTCAACGAGCTGTACGACTACGTGGCCGGCTTGCTTGAACGGCGGCGCCGCGAGCCGGCCGACGACCTTCTCGACGCGCTGCTCAAGGCCGAGGAGCAGGGTGACCGGCTGTCGCCAGCGGAGTGCGTGAACCTGGTCCTCAACGTGCTGGCAGGTGGCGTCGACACGACCGTGGCGCAGCTCGCGCACGGTATGCGGCTGTTCGCCGCGCATCCGGATCAGTGGGAACTGCTCAGGCAGCGGCCCGAGCTGGTCGGCAAGGCCGTCGACGAGGTTCTCAGGTTCGAGCCGATCACGCCGTTCACCGCCAGGATCTGCACCGACCAGATCGAGCACCGCGGCGTGATCTTCCCGGTCGGCACGATCGTCGCGATCTGCGCCGAACAGGCCAACCGGCAGGTAGCTGACGGCGCCCAGTTCGACATCACGGCCGAGCGGGCGGGGGAGCGGGCGCTGACTTTCGGCGCGGGCGCGCACTTCTGTCTCGGGCAGAACCTAGCCAGGGCCGAACTCGAGGAGGCGCTACGGTTTCTCGCGCCGCGGATGCCAGATCTGCGGGCAGCCGGGCCAGCCGAACTCGGCGGTGTCGAAGGGATCTACGGCGTCGACTCGCTTCCGCTTGCCTGGTCGGCCGCCTAACACGAGACTTCGGTCTCACCGGCCCCCGCGGGGTCATCGGACTTCTTGACCAGGACCACCGGGCAGTTGGCGTGGGCGGAGCAGCCCTGGCTCACCGAGCCGAGCATCAGCCCGGGGTACTGGGTCCGGCCTCTCGTGCCAACCGCGAGCAGGTTCGCGTCTTTGGACGCCTCGATCAGCGCCTCGGTCGGATCACCTTCGGCGACAATGGTCACCAGCGGCACCCGCGGCTGCGGTACCGCCGCCGCGACGGTCTGGCGCAGCAATGCCTTGGCCCGCGCCTCGAGTTCGTCCCGGTCGAAGCCGCCCGGCATTCCGTAGAACGGCAGCTGCCAGCAGAACAACGCGACGACCTCGCCAGAGCGCGATTCGGCCTGTCGCAGCGCCCAGCGCAGGGCCGCGACGCTGTGCGGCGATGAGTCGACGCCAACGACGATGCGGTACGTCATGAGCGGTCAATCGCGACGTCAGGCGGCATGTATGCCTGTCTGGAAAGCTCTTCAAGGCTCTTGCCTTTGGGCTCTGGCAAGAGCGCCACGGTAAGCGCCAGCCCGGATAGCGACACCAGCCCAGCAACTACCTCCGCGCCTTCGATCCGCAGCGATGACGCCAGCATGAGGGGGAACAGGTACGCGCCGGCGAACGCTCCGAGCTTGCCCGCCGCAGCCGACACGCCGTGCCCTGTCGTGCGGACCTCGACCGGGAAGATCTCGGCTGGGTAGATGAACGTCGTTGTGTTCGGTCCGAACTGGGTGAAGAAGTAGCTGATGCCGTAAAGAAGTACGAACGGCAATGCGTTGGTTGTGACTCCTGGGATCAGGCCAATGAAAAGGAACATCAGGCCCATCATGAAGAAGCCGAGCATCTGGATGTTCTTACGGCCCGACCGGTCCATCAGCAAGATCGCGACGATGTAGCCCGGCGCGGCGAACACCACGAATATCAGTAGCTGCGCCACCGTGTTGTGCAGCAGCGTCGCGCGGGGGTTCAGCAACTTGAGTATTTCCGGCGCCGAGATCGTGTTGCCGTAGTAGCAGAAATCCAGCAGGAACCACGCTCCGGCCGAGCCGACGAGCCACATCATGAGCCTGCGGTGCCTGGCAAGCGTGCGGAAGCCTTCCATAACCCCTTGCGGCATCCGCGCCACCGACTCTGGCGCTGGCTCTTGCTTCGGCTTGCCGCCGGTTGCCTGCGCGATCGCGGCGTGCGCCTCATCGTAGGCACCACCAGCCATGGCGAATCTCGGCGTCTCGTGTATCTGCCTGCGAAGGTAGAAGACGGCCAGGCCCGGTATCGCTCCGAGGCCGAGCAGTATCCGCCAGCTGGCGTCATTGGAGATGCCCGATGCCAGCAGGATCGACGCGATCAGCGGGCCGACGATCAGGCCGGCGCCCTGCATCGCGAAAACCAGGCCAACCATGCGGCCGCGAGACTTCTTCGCCGAATATTCGCTCATGATCGTGGCAGACACCGGATAGTCGCCGCCGATGCCGAGACCGAGGATCGCCCGGCACACCAGCAAGAACGCATAGTTGGGCGCCAGCGCCGACGCGATGGCCCCGGCCGCGAGTATCAGCACCTCATAGCCGTAGATGCGCTTGCGGCCGAGCATGTCGGCGACGCGGCCGAACACGACAGCGCCGAGCGCGGACGTAGCAAGCGTCACCGAGTTCAGCAGCGCCACCTGCGTCGTGGACAGGTGCCACTGCGTCTCGAGCAGCGCGACGACGATCCCGATGACGAAGAGGTCATAGGCGTCGGTGAAGAAGCCCATGCCCGAGACGAACATGATCTTCCACTGGAATCGATTCACCACCGCGTCATCGAGCGCTCCGAACGGGTCGTCCGATGCACCGCGCGCGTTGTCCGCCCCCACAACCGGCAAGATTACCTACGGTCACATTGACACGGCGACGGCGCGGACACCGGTCACGTGGTGGTCAGGTCCCATTCGGTGCCGTCTGGGGTGTCGCGCAGTTCGACGCCGCCGGCCCCGAGCGCGCTCCTGATGTCGTCGGCCGCGGCGTACGATCCATCCTTGCGCAATGACTCGCGCAGCTTGAGCAGGGGCTCGACAATCGGCCGCAGCCGGTCGGCCGGATCGGCCAAGCCGGCGCCCGCGCTCTTGCCCAGCCTGACGACAAGACCGCGCAACACGGCGCGAGCCCGGTCGGCGTTGTCGTTCTCGTCGGTGTCGGAGGCCCACGCCACGATGGCGGCCTCGAGGTCCAAGATCGCCGTGACCATCGCGGAACCGTCGCGTTCTCGCCCGGCGGCCTCGAACCGGCTTTCCGCCGCTGCGGTGAGTTCGGGCAGCTCGCCAGCTACCTCGCCGCAGGCCTGGTCTTGCCGATCGGCTGCCGACGGAGCGCTCGCCGTAGCGCGGGCCAGGGGCGGACAGGCGGCCGCGGGTGCCGCCGTCCCGCTCGACACCATCTCGCGCAGATCGGAAAGCGTGAGCGTCGAGCCTTTTGACAAGACCGTGCTGACGCCGGCTTTGCGCACGGTCGCGCTGCCCTTGCCGAGCACTTCGGCCTGCTGTGCTTCCAGGTCGAGCACCAGAGCGGTGTGCTCGTCGACGCCGAGCACGGCCGCATCGGCCGGAATCTGGCCCTCGATCATCGACAGGCGCCGCTCGCCCATGTAGCAGAAACGCGTGTCATGCGTTCCACCCTCGGTGTTGTCGTAGTGCGGTATCACGGCGACCTTCAGGCCAAGCACGCCGAGCAGGTCGAGTCCGTCAAGCCAGTGCGGGTCAGCGCCGACCTTGTAGATCTCGTAGACCGGCACCGCGAGCAGTCCCATGGCCGCGGCCGCGGCCGAGGCGATGATCGTGATGCCGGTGCCAGCCGCGATCCGGTCGCGCAGTGTTTCTGGTATCTGGCTGCCGCGCCACCTCGACAAAGCGTAGGAAGGGCTGCCTGGCCCGGCGAACACCCAATCGGCGCTGCGGATCGTCGCGACAGCAGCCGCCGCCTGCTCTTTGCTTGAGCTGGTCTCGGCTTCGCTGATCACGTCGACGCGCAGGCCCACGCTGCGGGCAAAGTAGGCCTGCGAGCGGGCCGAGATATCGGCCGCGTTCTCCTGGAACGCATAGGGCGTATCGAGCAATACGGCCCC
>DATNEK010000055.1:0-17145 GCA_035553055.1 Streptosporangiaceae bacterium
ATCTGAACTGGTTTCCCCACCCTGCCGTTGCGGCAGCATCCAGGACGTCCGCCGTCCCCCACCTCTCCCGCACCGAAGGCGATTCTGCAACAGCCCGCCGGACGACAGCACTCACTACTTTGCTGTCGTCGGGCGGCGCGCACGCGGAGCTAGGCCAGCGCCGAAGTAATCTGCTCAAACCACTTAAACCGGCCGACATGGGACTGACCCATGCCGATGGACAATGCAAAGACCCTAGGGTACCGGCCACGGGTCTACCTTTCATCTCTGTTGGTGACCTGCCAACCTGACTGCTAGCCGCCTTTGCCAGCGGCGCGCTCATGGCGGCCGGGCTGGCGTACCGCGCGTAACGCAGAGCGCTCACCAACCAACGCAATGCAACGCAACGCAATGCAACGCAACGCAACGGCCGAGCTTGCCAAGCGGGCCAATGCACGCGCGCCCAACGCGCCGGAAACAGACGACGAGGCAAACTCATGCGACTACTTGACCCACAGGTGTCAGCCAAGATCAGCGCCCGGCCGCCCTGCAGGCGGCCGGCGTCATTCCCGAGCTGACAGACGCCGACAGAGCGTCCGAACTGGCCGGACGCATGCGCCGCCCGGCGCGAGCTAGACGGCTCCAGACAGTGACACCCGACCGCGAACCGGTCAGCCCGGACGAGCCGAACCGGATACTGCTCAGCATCACCTACCCCGCGTTCCGCTTCACCATCCTCACCGCCGGCGCGCAAGGTCAGCGTCGCCGACCGGGAACGCCATGACCCTGATGATCCGCACGTTCGGCCTGGGCCAGCCGGTCGACGACCCCAGAAGACCAGGCAAAAAATCGAGCGAGTCCTTGGCCATGTGACCGGGTCGACGGCACCGTATCGACAGGCAAAAACCGTGGCTCACGGGGCTGACCAGGCGAACTGGTCGACGCGGCAGACATCGTCGCGCTCCCGCGACTGCTCGAAACTGTCCGGACTGCTGGGCGATCTCGGCGTCTTGGAGTTGGCGGGTTACTGGCGCGGTGCGCCGCCGACCACTCCTCGCGCTGATCCCCCGCCTTACTCGTCGTCGGGTAGGACGTGGATCGCCGCTTCCTCCGGGCTGGCCCCGCCACCATCGACGCCGACATCGTCGGCGAACAGGTCGTCTGTGAAGCCGGCGACATTACTTCCTTCGTCTTCGGCCACGAGCCTGCCGGACCTGGGATCAGCGCCATCCGCGGCAGAGAGACGGTAAACGTCCTGCTCTGTCGCGTTCTCGTCCCAGCTATCGTCGTCGTCGGACAAGTTGGGCTCCTCCTCGGCGAGCAATTCCTCGAGGGACTCGCCCCGGCCTAGCTCCGGGGTCGCCGAACCTGGCCGCATTCCGGCCGACCACCCAAGTGGCGGCACCACGCCGCGATCTAGCGGGTCGTCTCCCGGTGAGTCATCGAGCGTGTCGTAAGAATCGCGCGTCTCGTAGTCCTCAAGATCGGCGCGCTCGTGGCGCCTGCCTGGCATATCTACTTCTCCTCCCCTGGCCAGCGCGCACCTGCGGCGCGCACCGCGCGATCAGCGTGGTTGCGGGAAGCGACCCTATGAGGCCGGTATACCCAACCTAACGCCCGTGGCGCAGAAGCAGGCATGTGGCCGGATGGCGACCGGGAGTGGCACGCTAGACCGGGAGGCCGCGACCTTCCGCATTTGCGGAATACTCGAGGACAGGGGGTCTTCCGCATGCCCGGCTGGTTGTCTCAGTTCTTGTCAGGCCATCACATCGAACGCGGCTGGTACGGCCTGGCCCGGCTGCTCGTGGTGGCCTCGCTGCTTGAGATCGCGGCCTGCGCGGGCATCGCTTATGTGGCGGGGTTCACGCAGGTGCGGGCCGTGCTCGCCGACTTCACCTGGCAGTGGCTGCTGGTGCCGCCGGCCGCGTGGGCCGTCTCCTACGTTGGCTACTACTTCGCCTATCGCGGGATCTTTCAGGTCCAAGCAGGTCCTGAGATGCCTAGGCGGACATTGGCCGCGGTAGCGCTCGCGGGCTTCGGTGGCTTCCTCGCCTACGGTGGCGGATCGCTCGACGGGTACGCGCTGCGAACCGCGGGAGCCGCGGACGCCGACGCCAGGGTCAGGGTCGCCGGCCTCGCCGCTTTGGAGCAGGGCGCGCTAGCGATACTCGGATCCGGGGTCTCGATCGCCGCGTTGTTCGGCCATCCGCGCGGCGTGCCGGCGAGCGTGAGCGTCCCTTGGGCCGTCGCCCCGATTCCCGGATTCCTGATCGCCTTCTGGCTCGCTGACTGGTATCGGGACCGATTTGCCGACCGAAGCGGATGGCGTGCGCTCGCCGGAACGCTGGTCAACTCGGTCCTCGTGATCAGGGAACTCTTCACCCACCCGTTTCGGTGGGGGTCGGCCATCGTCGGAATGGGCGTGTTCTGGGTCGCGGACGCGGCCGCCGCGTGGGCGGGACTCGCCTCATTCGGCTTCCACATGAACGTGGCCGCGCTCTTCATCGGCTTCGCCAGCGGAATGCTTTTTACCCGCAGAACCGGGCCGCTCGCGGGAGCTGGCATCCTGGCGCTACTGCTGCCGCTGACGATCAGCTACTGCGGCGCGCCGCTGGCCACGGCCGTGGCGGGCGTCCTTGTCTACCGGCTCGCCTCGATGTGGCTGCCGGCGCCCGCCTGCCTCGCTGCCATTCCTACGCTCAGGAGGATCGGCGTGCGCAAGCACGAGGAGCACGGTCAGCACGTCCCCGCCTAGGCCGCGAGGCACGGGCGGGCACGTTGTTAGTCTGCACTGGTGGACCGGTTTGTGATCTTCGACCTTTTCCGCACGCTGGTGCATGGCGCGGCGCGGGACTGGGAACGTGCCGTCGACGAGGTGGCCGCGATCGTGGGCGTCGAGCCGACCGCGCTGCTGGCCGCGTATCACGACACATTCCGGCAGCGGCAGGTCCAATGGGACTGCGAGCAGGCTGTGCACATCCTGGCGGAGCGGGCAGGCGGTTCTCCGTCGTCGGCCGAGGTAGCGCGGGCCGCTGCGGTCCGCCGGGCAGTGGCGCGGCGTGTGCTGGCTGCCGTTCACTCATCTACGCTCGACGTGCTCGATACCTTGCGCGGCGCTGGGTACCGTCTCGGCCTGGTGAGCAACGCGAGCGCGGAGACATCTGAGTCGTGGCCTGGCTCTGACCTGGCGGCACGGTTCGACGTCGCGGTGTTCTCGTGCGAGGCCGGGGTAGCCAAACCCGACCCGAGGATCTACCTCACGGCCACGACCGCGCTGGGCGCCCAGCCGGCCAACTGCTACTACGTCGGCGACGGCGCTGACAGCGAACTGACCGGCGCGGCCGCGCTCGGCATGAGCGTGATCCGCACCACCCAGCACAGCGACAGCGACCCGTCCTGGCCGGGTACTACCATCACTTCGATCACCGATCTGGTGGCGTTGCTGCGGGCGATCCCGACGGCGCAGTGAGTAATTGAAACTGCCCGGCCGTTGACAGGGACAGCGTCGAACAAAGTGCGGCTTGTGGAATCTAGATCTTCGCAGTCCGGGATGATATGATGCCTACTGGGACTAGTCCTGCTATCTATCCAAATAGCGCTAGTACGAATACGGAGTTATTTGGGCACGGCATCCTGGAAGGGACTCGCTAATGGCGGTTCTAGGATTAGGCGGGTCTGGTCACGACTGGTCATCATGTGCCACGGACGGGACACGCCTCGTAGCGGTCGACGAAGAACGGATCGTGCGCAAGAAATATGGCGTCGGCACTGACTTGCTTTCTGGCTTAAGCCGACGGGCCTGCCTGGATAACTTTGGGCTTTCTGCCAAGAGTGTCCCGCATGCGGTGGCGTGCGATCTCGTGCCGCGGCCATTCTATTACTCGTTCCGAGATCGCGTTACCATCATAAACCATCACATGGCGCACGCCTACAGTGCTTTTCCCGCTTCCGGGTTCGCTGAGGCCGCCGTCCTGGTCAGCGACAATTCGGGCAGCCTGGTGCACGGCAGTGTCACCGGGAGTAGTTCCCGTGTCGTGGAGACCATCACGTACTTCATGGCCGACGCGAACGGCATCCGGGTGCTCGACAAGGTCGTCGGCGCGCATTACCTGGATGGCACATCGGAAAGCGACTACTACCAGCCCGGCATAACAGATAACTCTCTCGGCCACTTCTACCGTGCCGCCAGCCTCGCCGTGAACCTGAAATACACGGCTTCCGCTTCGACCTTCCCCATCAGCGAAGATGGCAAGACGATGGGCCTGGCGCCATACGGGGACGAGCGGTTCATCGACCAGGTAGCTGACCTGGTCGAGTTGCAGCCAGGTGGCGCGGTGAGGATCGAGGGCTCGAAGTCACGCGGGCGTTTGAGCGGCTCGCCAAGAGCGGATCGTTCGAAGACCGCGCCGGGCTGGCTCGCGCGGCCCAGGAGGTGCTCGAACGCTCGCTGCTGCATTGCGCGAACGCATTGCACGCGAGGACGGGCGCGAAGAATCTCTGCATCGCCGGCGGGGTTGGCCTCAATAGCGTAGCCAACGGCAGGATCTTGCGCGAGACGCCGTTCGAGCAGGTTTTCATAGTTCCCGCTTCCGGAGACAATGGTATCAGCCTCGGCTGCGCGTACTACGGCCTTGAGCAATTCGACGATGTGCCGTTCAATGAAATGCCGCCGATAAACAACGCTTATCTAGGACCCGTGTACGACGACCAAATCGAACGGGCGCTTGATGAGTCAGGACTGCCATTCGAGGCGCCTGACGACCTGCCAGGCCGGGTCGCTGAGCTGCTGGCGGATGGTCATATCGTAGCGTGGTTCGACGGCGGCTCAGAATTCGGTCCGCGGGCGCTTGGCCATCGCAGCATCTTGTCCGCTCCATTCCCAGGCTCAGTCCGCGATCACCTGAACGAGAATGTGAAATTCCGCGAGTGGTTCCGGCGACGCCGAGTTTGAACTCGTCGATGTCGGCGACTACGACTTGCCGCTACTTGACGAGCCGCAGCCGCCGTCGCTAGGGAACTACGCTCAGCCGCACACGAACAACTGGGCGCAGAAAATAGGATCGTTTGACGGCTTCGTGTTCGTAACTGCCGAGTACAACCACTCTGTGCCTGCTGCGCTGAAGAATGCCATCGATTTCGTCTACCAGGAGTGGAACAACAAGGCAGCCGGTTTCGTCAGCTATGGAGCGGCGGGCGGCGTCAGGGCGGTCGAGCACTTGCGGCTGGCGCTGGCTGAGGTGCAAGTCGCTGACGTGGCCAACCAGGTGGCGCTGCAGCTGTCAGCGGACTTCGAGAACTACTCCACGTTCGCGCCTCGGCCCATGCAGCAGGACATGCTGACCGCCATGCTCGACCAGCTCATCGCCTGGAGCGGTGCGCTGGCAATGCTGCGCGACGGCGCTCACAGCCGGCCGTAGGAGCGCAGCATCAGCATGTTCTCCAGCGTCACCCAGCCCCGCCACTCCGGCTCGGTGATCGGAGTCCAGGACGGGAAGTTGAAACGCCAGCCGCCGTCGGCGTCCTGCCGGGCCGCGACCGCGTCCAGGTGATCGTTGATCACGTCGTCGCTGACTAGCTGCCTGGCCAGCGTGTCCGGAGTCGGCGCGAAGTCGAGCGGCGAGTGGACTTCGCCCTCCGCGTGCGGGTCGAGCGTGATGTTGTCGCCATCGAGTATGAGCTTGCTGTACCTTTCCCAGACTTGCAGAGCTCGCATCCGGTCAGGTACGTAGTCGAGGAAAGGTATTACCGCACGGATCTCGTACGGCGACGTCGAGGTGAGCTCGTCGAGCTTCGCCCAGCAGAAAGCGGTGGCGCGATCGATCCACGGGTGCGTCACCTGATACTTGGACAGCCGTCCGACGAGAGCGGCGGTCGGGTTGAGCGATCCCGGTGGGTCGTCGTCAGTCTCCCACCACGGCGCTCGCGGGTAGTCCTTAACCGAGGGCAGCACGAACGGGACGCCGCCGTCCGGCCGGGTGATCGACTCCAGGTAGGTGAGCGCGGACATGACCATCGGATCACCCATGGCATCGAGCTGATCGAGGATGGTAAAAGCCAGGTCGACCGCGCAGGGCTGACTGACCGGCCCGCGCATGTCAGGTTCGATCGCGTTGCCGAATCCACCATCGGCGTTCTGGTACGGCCGCAGGGCCGCGACCGCGTGATCGGCCGTTCCGCCGCTGAAGTGAAACTCAAATAGCAGCCGGTCGACAAGACGGGCATTGAGCCACATGAACTGCTGAGCTTTCTGGAGAGAGACCGCCATGGCCGTCATGTTATCGTCGCCGCCCTTAGGCGTGCTCGGTAAGGGCGGCAAGATCGGCGACCAGCTGGTCGAACCCAGGCAATCCGAGAATCTTTCTCCGCATGCTGAGTGCCGCGTTCCTGTAGACCGGGTGCTCAAGCAGTGCGCTAACCGCGTCTGCCACCGAGGCGGCGTCAAGGTTCGCCAGATTAAGAGCCATGCCGAGCCCCAGCTCGGCGACCCGCGCCGAATTCTCTGCCTGCTCGCCGAACAGCGGAATCGTCAGCATCGGTACGCCTCCGAGTAGCGCTTCCCGCACGCCGCTGAAGCCCGCATGCGTGACGAATGCCGAACACGTGGTCAGCAGCTTGCGCTGCGGCACGAAGCGAACCAGGTGGACATTGTCCGGCCTGGGCCCGGACCACTGCGACGGATCACGGTACCGGCCGAGTGCGACAATCGCCACGCACCGCACCGCTCCAAGCGCCTCGACGAGGATCTCGAACAGCGGCGCGTCCTTGGGCATGTTGTCGGGAGCGCCGGTGCCGAGTGTCATGAGCACCAGCGGCTGATCTCCCGGCAAGTCCGCGAGCCACTGGTCGATCCGCGACTTGTCGTCGGCCTCCTCGTCGGGCCGGTAGTGGCGGCATGCGGGCTCACGCAGTTGCTCTGGGTACCACAGCTCAGGCAGCAGGCCGGCCCGCAGCCGGCCGCCATGCCGGGTCAGGTCGCCCGCCGGGCCTAAGCCGACCTTCTCCCGCAAGATGTCCAGCCACTCCGGCAGCTCAGGGTGATGAATTCGCATGAGAGGCGCCGTGTCGAGCACCGCGTGAGGCACGCCGAGCTTCTCCGCCGCCAGACAGCCGCCGAACTCAAGCGACTCGCTGACCACGAGGTCGACTCCCCAGGCGCGAGCCTGCGTCACGACGCCGTCGGCGAATCGCTCGGCGAGCACGCCGACAAATACCTCGCGGAACGCGTGGTCATCCTCTTCCCGGCTCAGCGGCCGCTTGCCGATCAGGCTGGCTGGATGCGGAACGAGCTTGAGCCGTTCGATCAGCTCACGATCGGCGGACAGCTCCGCGTGATTGATCACTCCGGGCAGCCGCAACCACCTGATCCCGGCCTGCCTCAACTCGTCAGCCATCGCGTCACCGGTAGCCACCGCGACTTCGTGCCCGTGGCGCCGAAGCGCTTTCGCCAACGGAATGAGAGCCGGCACCACGTGCGAGTAGATGGGCAAACTGGTCAGTACGACCCTCACGGTTGCCTCTTACCCGCCGCCGCGCCCGTTCAGGCCTTGAGCAGGCCCCGCACGTAGGCCGCCTGCCCGGCGTGCTGAGCGTCGTCGTCGATCACGCTGACCAGCCTGACGCCGAGCGTCACCGGCGGATCCCAGCGCTCGTCGACGATCCTGTCCAGGTCGGAGTCTTTGATCGTGCGCACGAAGCCGATCGTCTGCTCGTAGACCGCGTCGTGGTAGGCAGTCAGCAGGTCGCCGGAGTCGACTCGGACGGCGCCGACCTCGTCGCTGCGGTGGCCGTAGCCGGTGGCTGATTCTTCCAGCGGCAGGGCGAACCTGGCTGACCAGCCGCCTGCCGACCACACCTGCTCGAGCCCGGCCGCGTCGGCGACGTGGTCATCCTGGACCCTCGTCAGGTGCCAGATCAGCCAGCAGATGGAGTTGGCGTCGGGCGCGGGCCGGAAGGCCAGTTGTTCCGCGCTCAGGCCGCTGACTACGTTGTGAACCTCCTCGCGCACCCGGCTGAACGCGTCCTCGAGCAACTCGGCGCTAGTCATGAGATCGATCCTTTTCGCAGTGGACAGGTCGGGCGGACAATCATCGCAACGATACCTAGCCGCCTGCTCGCCAGAATGCCTCCGCCCTGCCTTCCTGGCGGCGGGCGGCTAGGGCGGTCTCGTGCCTGCGCAGGTCGCGCCGGAAATCGCGGCCTCGCCAGAGCAATGAATGCTGTGAGGCATAACAATCGATGGCCTGGTATTTCCTGACCCAGACGGCCTCGGGCGCCGCCTTAACCATTCGCGGTCCAATTGCCACCGAATCGGGCAGATGGGGTATCCCCCGTGCCGACAGGCCGTAAGGGAGATCCTCCCACAGCTCAAGGCCAATGTCCGTGCCGCTGACCGCCCGGACTACCGCGTCGCGGGTCAGCACGTGATCCACATGGTTCCCGATGGCCGCGCAGGTGAGGACGAGCGGCGGCGCATTCGCCTCGATCCGTGCCCGTATCGCGGCCGTCAGGCTCGCCGCCAGATCCGCTTCGGGAACCGCACGGTCAGCCCAGGGCGGCTGGCCGGCGCCAAGCAACCACGAGCCGTCGCCGCGCTGCCGGTAGATGGCGTCAAGAAAATCTTCGTGCACGTGACGCAGGCCCAGGCAGCTCGTGGCTCGGATGTCTTCGTCGCGCCTGACGGCCATAGCGCGATCGTCGGACAGACCCCATCGCCGGTGCATTTCGCGTGCGGCAGCCGAGAACGGCGCCGAAGGCACTCCGGCGAATAAGGTGACCACAGTAACCGCGACGTCTGCCGCGGCCAGCGTGCCGAGCCGGGCGCCGGCTGAGATCACCGCGTCGTCCAGATGGGGCGAGAAGGCGAGCAGCCTGTCCATGCCTATTTCTACTCCAGATCGTCGGCGCCGGCTACGAAGGTCACCTTGAGCCGTGGGATGCCCGATGGGGCCAGCGTTACGCCATCGTCAAAGACCCAGACGGCAACGCCGTCGACCTATTCGCCGCGCTCTGACGCGTAAGCAGGTCAAGCGCCTGCCTGGCCGTGTGGCATCGTTGCAGGTGATCGGTGTATCACCGGGCTGGGCCGAGAGGCCACGATCCTGGAACGGTCCCGCATCTTGCGGAACTCACCCATCGCGCGCATGTCATGAGATGGGAGAAAAAGGCATGACGCAGACTCAGATGATTCCAGAGACATTTCTCGGCGTCGGTTACGCAAAAGACCGCGCCGGGCTGCCGCTTGAGGCCGTGCGTGTTCCCGTCCCGCAACCAACCGGTGACCAGGTTCTGATCCGCGTCGCCGCATCGTCGCTCAACCCGCTGGAATATAAGCTGGCCGACCTCAACTTCATGGGACGGACGCCTCCGGTCGCTCTGGGTCTTGACCTCGCCGGCGTGGTGGCTGGCGTGGGCGAGGGCGCGGGCGGTGTAGCCGTCGGCGACGCGGTGGCCGCCATGGCCGACCTCAACGGCAATGGCGGCTGGGTGGCAGCGAACGGAAGCGGAGGCGACGGCGGCTACGCCGTGGCACGCCAGTTTCTCACCGTCCGCAAGCCACCATCGGTGGGCTTCCGCGACGCGGCGGTGCTTCCGATGACCTTCCTGTCCGCTTATGCGGGCCTATACCCGGCCGTCAAGGGCGGCGAGACGGTCTACATCCCCGGCGGTGGCGGCGGGGTCGGGCACCTCGCCGTGCAGATGGCGGCGCGTCCCCTGCGGGCCGGACTGGTCATCAGCAGCGGCAGCACCCCGCAGTCGATGGCGCTGGCCAGGCAGTCAGGGGCCGATCACGTTTTCGATTACAAACGCGAGGACGTCACCGCCGAGATCGCCAAGCTGACCAGCGGCCGCAGCGTTGACCTGGTCTATGACGCCACCTACAGCGAGCACGGGTTCGCCGAGTCCGCGGCGACCGTCCGGCGGGGCGGCAGCTGGATCGTGCTCGGCGTCGGCCCAGGCAAGACGACACGCCTGGCCGAAACGCGCAGCCCGGTTGATGCCATCCTGGCCGAGCGCGACGCCAGGCAGGTGAACGTCAACCTGCTGCGCTACTACTCCGAACCCGCCACGCTCGACCGCGAGGCGCAGGCCTTCCTCCACCACGGGATGGCTCTGGCGATGGACTGGGCGGCGCGGGGACTTGTGACCCCGCACGTCGGCCAGACCATCGACAGCACGGTAGAGGCCATCAACACGGGACTGCGGTCGCTGAAAGAAGGCCACGCCGAACCGGGCAAGGTCGCCGTGATCGTCGATCACGGCCTAGCCGCGGGGAAGTGACTGGAGGGGTCGCTCGCGTTGACCGCATCGTCGGTCACAGCACCCCGGCGGCGACCAGCACCGGAGCCAGAGCCGTTGCCACCGCGGCCGACCGGCTTTCGTCGAACTCTTCGATGGCCCGCGTTGCTCGCAGCCAAACCGACCCGCCGGACAGCTCGCTGACCTCGAAGAACGCCCCGCCAGCCCCGGCGGTCCGTTTGAGGTGCGATGGATTGCCGGTTTCATCGCGCCGGGGCGGGCGAGCACTGCGATGGGTTGCTGTATTCACACCCGGATTCCCTGATGAAACCCCAGATCCATCGCACCGGCCGGACACGCAGGGCGCGATGGATTGCCGGATCCATCGCGCATCGCGGCCATCGCCGCCGGGATGAAGACTCAAACTAGCGAGGCGCGAAGAGTCAGATTCTGTCGATGGAGGTGATTGCCCAGGTGTGTCCCTCCCGTGCCAGCTGGAGATGCGCGTGATAGGGCCCGATCTTCTTCCGGTTGATGGTCATGACGATCAGATGATGAAAGACATCAACGGAAAAGCTGGTGACCTGACCCGCCTCGCTCTCCATGATCTTCGCGAGCTGGAGGAAGCCTTGGGATGTCAGCCTCCGGCCATCCGGCCCGCGCGCATTGGCAGCCAGGTACGTAAAAGCCTGCCGGTAGTTCTGGGCGGCAATCGCCCGATAGTAATCCGTCGCCACCGCTGCCGCTGTTTTCGGCGATGGCGGGGCGGGAGACGACACCGACGGTCCAGCGCAGGCGATGATTCCTGCGATCATGCAAGCGCAGAGACTGAGAAGCGGCAATCGCCGCCGCCATCCGGCGAGCAATGGTTGTGCCTTGCTCGCCGGACGGGACGACTGCTTGCTCTTTACGACAGGACCTCGATGCCGTTGATCTGGGCGTTGTCCTTGACCGTGGTAAACACGATGGTGATCTTGCCGGTGCTGTCCGGGGCGGCGGTGAATTGCTCGACCACCGCCTTGTACTCAGCGCCGGCGGTAGCCAGGATGTCGAAGTTGGTCAGCACCTGCTGACCGTTGATGCTGACATTGAAGATGCGCGACCCCGCCGTCGTCCAGTACTCCTCGGCGAAGTGCAGGCGCACCGTGTAGGTGTGGCCCACGGTGAGCCCAGTAATCGCATAGCTGAAGTTGCCGTAACGGTTGCTCTGGTAGACCGCCTGCGGGGCTGGATTGGTCACGCCGGTGGTATCGATCGCGTGCGTGACGCTCGCGGTCGAGCCGCCGCTGAAGTCCTCGTCGGCGGCGAACGGCGCGACCGCTGGACCACCGGAATCGACCTGCACACCCGTCGGCGGCGGCGAACCCGAGGCCGGGAGAATCTCGATGCCGTTGACCTGGGCGTTGTCCTTGACGGTGGTGAAGACGATCGTGATCATCCCTGAGCTGCTCGCCGTCACAGCGAACTGCTCGACCACCGCCTTATACTGCGCACCGGCGGTAGCCAGGATGTCGAAGTTGGTCAGCACCTGCTGACCGTTGATGCTGACATTGAAGATGCGCGACCCCGCCGTCGTCCAGTACTCCTCGGCAAAATGCAGCCGCACCGTGAAGCTGGCACCCGCGGTCAGTCCGGCCTCTGAGTAGCTGAAATTGCCGTAGCGGTTGCTCTGGTAGACCGCCTGCGGGGCTGGATTGGTCACGGCGCTGGTATCGATCGCGTGCGTGACGCTCGCGGTCGAGCCGCCGCTGAAATCCTCGTCGGCCACGAACGGCGAGGCGGCCGGGCCACCGGAGTTGATCTGCAGGCCACCTGGTGGCGGCGGTGGCGGCGGGGCTGTCGAGAGCAGGCCGAAGACATCAACGTGCGCGGGAGTGCCTACGAACACCTGACCGTTCGTCACGACCACCGAGCTGAATTTCACGTATCCGTCGATGCTGTCGCGGCTCGCGTCCTGGTTGCTGTTGTACAACTCGCTGGCCAGGTTGCCGGCGTCGTAGGCGTGCAACGTCCCGCCGGAGTCGAGGTTCCAGACGATGCCAGTGCCTGACGCGGTCCCGTTGCTTGAGACGACGGCGTCGCCGCCATTCGCCGATGTCACGGAGGTGGGAGCGGTCGATAGCTTCCCGCCGCTCCAGGAGAATGCCCGGGTGGGGCCGTTGTTGGCCGTCGTGTAGACGAACTGGCCGCTCGGACCATTCCAGAAGGCCGGGACGCTGAAAAGAGGCCCGAAGGTCCCAGGCGGCAGTTCCTGCTGCACTTTGTCTATAGTCGTGCTGGTGGAATCAGTACCTCCGCAAACTAGATTTGGGTCGGCGGTATATTTCCCCATATTTGTCGTGCTTATGACGTAGGAACGTCCCTCTTTGCCCGCCGTGATCAGGGCGTTCGCGCCCTGAATCAGCATCGGGCCGCCCGAGCCGAGGTCGACGTCGCCTTGGCTGAGGCACAACTGGTTGTAAGGCGTGAAGTAGTCCTGAACCTGCAGTGAACCATTCAGGCGAACCACGCTGTCACCGTAATCGGGACCGCCCGTGTTGGCATCGAATGTGCCGTTGCCGCTGGAGTAATAAATGTTCCCGCTTGAGTCGGCATCCAAGGCAGCGTCGCCACCCCAGATCCCGCCATCGCTGCCGTTAGGAGTGTCGTCGTAGGCATTTACCTGCTGGAAGGATGAGCCGTTGTAGCTGTAGCTCAAGATCCAGCCGTGATAGGCCCCGTTGTCGCAGAACGAGCTGAAGGCGATGTAGATCTTCCCGTTGGCGAGCACTAGCGCCGAGCGCTGCCGGTTGGTCGCGGGATTGAAGCTGACCATGCCGCCAGAACTCCCGGCGCCCGTTCCCGGTGCCGATGCCTGGATGACGATTGGCGGGCTGATGTCCTGTCCAGTAAGGATATTCAGGGCATGCAGGCGGTAGACGAGACTCCCGCCCTCGTCGTCGTAGGCCACGACGTACATAGTCTTCGTGCTCGGATCGATGACCGGCGTGCTGGTGATGCCGATGACCGGCTGCAGGTCACCGCAGTTGACGGCTGAGAAGGGCACCGCCATAGCGCCGGATGGCAGCAGGCTGGTCTTCCACAGCGGCGCCACCGCGCTGGTCGCGTCGGCGTCAAACGCGTACACCGTGTCGTTCTCAGTCGCCGCGAAGACGACGTTGTGCACGCTGCCGCCGATGGTGAGGCTGGGCATGTAGAGCGGTTGCGCGTATACCTGCCCGTCAACCGGATAGGAAACGCGCTTGCCGAAATCAGACACGTTGACGTTCGACGTATTGAGAATGGTCTCGCTCGAATATTGCCCGTCTCTTGAGTTATCGTTTCTGTAGGTCGTCACCGCCGTATTGGCAGGAGCCGACGCAGCATGAGCCGTTTGCCCGCGATTTACCGCAGTCAGAGTGAGGCTTATCAGCAGCACCAGCGCGGCCGACATTGCCGTGTGAGCGAATCGCCTTAATCCGGTGACCCTGGTCAGGGAAATTAGCTCGCTCATGTCAGGTGCCGTAGACCTGGAACTCGTAGATCGAGTAGCCGTACCCGGTCGCCCTGGCGGTGCCGTACATCCGTACGTACCGGCCGCTTCCGGTCACCGGGATGGTCTGGTCGCCTCCCGTGCCGGTCGTGGTGGAGTAGATAGTCGTCCAGGTCGTGCCGTCGTTGGACGTCTGGATCTGGAAGGCGGTGGCGTAGGCGGCTTCCCAGTCGATGATCACCTGGTTGATGGAGTGCGTGGCCCCGAGGTCAACCTGCAGCCACTGCGGATCGCTGAACGCGCTCGACCAGCGGGTCGACAGGCTCCCGTCGACGGCGTTGGAGGCGGGATACCCGGAGGCCTGCAACGACGACGCCGTGGCCGGCTGACCCTGGGACAGCAAGCCGGCTGTGCTGGTGGCGGCGGGTACGACGGTGACTTCGTTCGTGTCAGGCGACACGCCGACGCTGTTGTTGGCTGCGACGTTGTAGAAGTAGGTCTTGCCGTTGGTGAGGCCAGTGTCGGTGAACGTCGTGGTCGTGCCGCTCACCGTGGCGATGGGTGTGGTGGCTTCGCCGTCGGTGGCGGTGCCTCGGTAAATGCTGTACGAGGTCGGACTGCCGCTGGCGCTGGCCGTCCATGAGAGCATCGCGCTGGTGTTGCCTGGCTTCGCGGTCAGGTTCGTCGGCCCGCTCGGGACCGAGGCGGTCGCCGGAGTAACGATCAGCTGGTCGACCCTGGAGACACCGTGGTCGCTGACAGCTATCAGGCTGACGGAATTCTTCCCGGCGTTCAGGTGAACCTGCAAGGACGAGTCCTGGTAGACGTCGAAGCTGCCGGTGATCGGGAAGCGCTCAGTGGTCGTGATGACCTGGCCGTTGACCTCGAGGCCCATCTGCCGGTTCGTGACGCTGGGGAACAGGCCGCCCTGGTATGCGTATCGCCACTCGATCGTGTAGAGGCCAGCGGTCGGCACGACGACGTTGTTGAACGTCATGCTGCCCTGGGTTGAATAAGCCATGTCCACGACCTGCTGGCCTGGCGAATTGGAGCCCGATGAGCCCAGCACCTGGGGGAACCAGCCGGTGAGCGTCTGGAACCAGTCAAAGCCGCCGAGCAAGGCGTTCTCGCCGTAGTAGATCTCGCTGCTGCCGGACGCTACACCGGCCGTGTTGCCGCCAGTTCCGATTGGTGGTGGCGTCTTCGACGCGTCCTCAGCGGTGCGGGCGGACTCACCGCAGGCGTTCACGGCGGTGATCTCGTAGAAGTAGACGGGCGCGGCACTGAGGTTCTTATCGGTGTACGTGGTGCTGGTCGTGTTCACGATCGGGGTGCTGCCCTCGCCGCCCGAACTGGTGCCGCGGTAAAGGTTGTAGCTGGTCGCGCCGACGCTAGCCGGCCAGGTGATGGTGATCGATGAGTCGGCGTTGGCGTGCAGTTCGTCGCCGCCAGGCGCAGCCGGCACGGTGCACGCCGCGGAAGCGGCCGCGCCGACCTGCGCGGCCGAGATCGCTAATCCGAAAACCGCCAGACTTAGTGAGGCTGTTAACGCAACCGCCATGCGGCGTCTTGTGTTCATGTGAACTCCGATCAGTCTGTTTATGGTGCCCGGCTACCAGCCGACCGCGACGACCATGTATTGCGGGTTGGTAACCGAGATGTCGGATGACTGGCCGGCGTAGTCGTCATACGGGAAGCCGTACGCTCCGCCGTTGATGGCATTGGCGTGCCAGAACTCGGCGTAATAGTTAGCCGGACCAGCCTGGTAGAAATTGGCGGGATTGGTCTGCTGTGCCGCCGGAAGCTGAGCTACGTGCCGGTTGAGTCCAGCGCAGAGCGACGGATTGCTTGCCAGTGTCCCACCGCAGCCGAAGATCTGCGCGGTGGAGTCGGTCGTGTCGCCCTCGCTGGCGGCATAGCTGGCGAAGTAGTTCGCGTCCGCGCCGCCTGCCTGGAAGGCGGGATCGTTGCCCGGCGACGGGATTCCGAACGGGGCGTCGTCGGTGGCGAGTTCCTTGAATTGAGTCGGCACGAAGTTCTCGAACCGCTGGAAGGTCGCTGACCGGCTTTCCTGGAAGGTGGCGTAGTTCTCGCCGACCTCCTGGTTGGACCCGTCATGACCGTGCAGCAGCAAGGCCAGCTTCAGACCGAACCGGTCCACTCGCGTGGTGTCGACGTTGATGGAGGACGCGCCGACGGTGAACTCGATGAAGTCGAAGTACTGGCCGTTCGGCGTGCCTAGGTAGAAGTACATCCGGCCAGCCGAGTTCGCCGGCATATCGATGTAAGGCTGCTGCGCGATCGACTCGGTCTGCCCGTTGAAGCTCCAGAAGACCTGGCTGTCGGGGTACTGGCCATTCGTCTGGTTGACCACCGCGATCTCCAGGACGTGGGTGGCAGCCGGGATGGCGCTGACATTGCCCCAGAACGACGCGGGCGGCTCACCGGACCCGGCCGCGGCGACGGTCCAGCTGAAGGAGGCCGACGCTGTGGCACCCGTCGTGTCCTTGACCGTCACCGTCACGCTTGATGTGCCCGCGGTCGTCGGGGTGCCCGAGATCAGCCCGGACGATGAGCTGATCGACAGTCCTGCTGGCAGGCCAGTCGCGCTGTAGCTGAGCGTCTGCCCGGACGCCGAGTCGCTCGCCTGGACGGCCAGGCTGGCCGCGGTGCCCACGGTCGCGGACTGGCTGCCCGGATTCGTAACGGTCACCACGTTGCCGCCGCCCCCGCCTCCCGGCGACCCGAAGACGCTGAACTCCCACAGCGAGTAGCCGAACTGGGTGCCCCTGGCGGTGCCGAACATCCGGATATACCGGCCTGAGCCCGACACATTGAGGGTCTGGGTGCCACCAGTCCCCGTGGTCGTCGAGAAGATGCTCGTCCAGGTCGAGTTGTCATTGGAGACCTGGATCTGGAACGCCGTCGCGAACGCGGCCTCCCACATCAAGGTGACCTGGCAGATCGTCTGGCTCGAGCCCAGGTCGACCTCAAGCCACTGCGGATCGGAGAACGCACTCGACCAGCGAGTCCCGGTATTTCCATCGGTCGCGTTCGACGCGGGGAACGTGGAATTTTCTAGCGAAGACGCCGTGGTCGGCTGATGGAGAGCCAGGTTGGTCGTGCCGCACGCGGCGCCGCTGCCGGTACCGAAGACCTCGAACTCCCACAGTGAGTAGCCGTACTGGGTAGCCCTGGTGGTGCCGTTCATGCGGACGTATCGGCCGGTGCCTGACACGCTCAGTGTCTGGGTCCCGCCAGTACCCGTGGTGGTGGAGAAGATGGTCGTCCAGGTCGAGTTGTCGCTGGAGACCTGGATCTGGAACGCCGTCGCGTAGGCCGCCTCCCACATCAAGGTGACCTGGCAGATCGTCTGGCTCGAGCCCAGGTCGACCTCAAGCCACTGCGGATCGGAGAACGCACTCGACCAGCGAGTCCCGGTATTTCCATCGGTCGCG
>DATNEK010000056.1:0-27676 GCA_035553055.1 Streptosporangiaceae bacterium
ACCACCTGAACCCCCGCCCGGCCGCACACCAGCTCGCACAACCCAGACCCCAGCCAAGGGCACCACCAGCCGCCAGCACCAACCACCAGCCACGAACCGCCCCGCAAACACGAACCGCACGCCAGTTAAGCGACACCCTCAAACCGGGTGTGAAACACCGGATTCATCGCGGAGGTGGACTCAGGCGCCCGGTCGATCCGGCGCGCGCGGATAACCCGAGATGCGATAATCCGATTTCGAGGTGTTTGGTTAGCTGAACCAGTATTGGGGGCCGGCTTCTAGCCAGGCCAGCATGCCGGTCAGCGCGTCGCTGCTCATCGCTAGCCAGACCGGGTCGCAGCCGGCGCCGGTCTCGAACCGCACCACGACCGGCCTTCCGGCGTCATCATCGTCGCCGTCGTGCCTCGCCACCAGTTGCATGCCGCGCCGGTCGAACGCGGCATCGGGCCTGAGGCCGACGCCGTGGCTGCTGAACCAGCAGAGCTGGTCAGTGCGGTACGCCGCCACTCCGCGCCGCCACCGTCCATCGCCATCGTGGCGCATGCTGCAGTCAACCGCGCCACCTGGACGGCGGATGGCCATGCGGCGGGTCGCCCGCCCGGCCATGTACAGCGCTGGGGCCAGCACGGACACGATCAGGATCCAGTCAATGAGCACCAGATCCTGTTTCAATTTCGCCGTCCTCTGGCCTTCGTAGGTCAGGCCTCTTCGCCCGCGGCCCGCAATTGCGCCCGCAGGTAGCCGGCTGCGGCTGACTCGTCCTCACTGCCCGGTGCCGCGCCAAGAGTCGACTCGAGCGCGGCTCGAGCCGCCGCCTTGTCGACGTCGCTGCCCAGCATCGCCTGCCTCGCCAATATCGATACACGGTTGTCGGCCACGGACAAGAACCCGTCCCCGACAGCCGCATGGATCCAGCCGTCAGACGTGGAGTTCTCAGGCAGTATCCGCACGACACTGCCTGGAGCGAGGATACCGAGCACCGGCGTGTGTCCGCCGAGAATGCCGATATCGCCGTCTAGTGTCTTGGCGACCACCCGTTCGGCGGTGCCCGCCCACACCTCGCCCTCTGGCACGACCAGCTTGACTCGCAGGCTCACCGCTCGAGCTCCCTAGCCTTGCGCTCAAGGTCTTCGATACCGCCGCACATGAAGAACGCCTGCTCGGGGATGTGGTCGTACTTGCCCTCGGTGATCGCCTTGAACGAGGAAATGGTCTCCTCGATCGGGACGAACGCGCCTTCGATGCCGGTGAACTGCTCGGCCACGAACATCGGCTGGGACAGGAACCGTTCGATCCTCCTGGCCCGCTGCACCGTGACCTTGTCTTCTTCTGACAGCTCATCGATGCCGAGGATCGCGATGATGTCCTGCAGTTCCTTGTACCGCTGCAGGATCCGCTGCACCTCGCGAGCCACCGTGTAGTGCTCCTGGCCGATGTACTTGGCATCAAGGATCCGCGAGGTCGAGTCGAGCGGGTCGACCGCCGGGTAGATGCCTTTCTCCGTAATGGAGCGGCTCAGCACGGTCGTCGCGTCCAGGTGGGCGAAAGTGGTGTGCGGTGCCGGGTCGGTGATGTCGTCGGCCGGCACGTAGATCGCCTGCATCGAGGTGATCGAGTGGCCGCGGGTCGAGGTGATCCGCTCCTGCAGCTGGCCCATCTCGTCGGCCAGCGTTGGCTGGTAGCCCACCGCCGACGGCATACGGCCGAGCAGCGTGGATACCTCGGAACCGGCCTGGGTGAACCGGAAGATGTTGTCGATGAACAGCAGCACGTCCTGCTTCTGGACGTCGCGGAAGTACTCGGCCATGGTCAGCGCCGACAGGCCGACCCGCAGCCTGGTGCCCGGCGGCTCGTCCATCTGGCCGAACACCAGCGCGGTGTCGGCCAGCACCCCTGACTCTTCCATCTCCAGGTACAGGTCATTGCCCTCGCGGGTGCGCTCGCCGACCCCGGCGAAGCAGGACACGCCGCCGAAGTTCTTGGCGACCCGGCGGATCATCTCCTGGATCAGCACGGTCTTGCCGACGCCGGCGCCGCCGAACAGGCCGATCTTGCCGCCTGACACATACGGCGTCAGCAGGTCGATGACCTTGATGCCGGTGACGAACATCTCTGTCTTGGGCTCGAGCTGATCCAGCGGCGGGGCCGGGCGATGGATAGGCCACCGCTCGGTGATCTTGAGCTCCGAGGTCGGCACGTCGAGCGTCTCGCCAAGCGCGTTGAACACATGGCCCTTGGTGACGTCGCCGACCGGCACCGAGATCGGCCCGCCGGTGTCGGTCACCTGGGCGCCGCGCACCAGGCCGTCGGTCGGCTGCATCGAAATCGCGCGGACCGTATTGTCGCCGATGTGCTGCTCGACCTCGAGCGTCAGGGTGTTGGTACGGTCGCCGATCGTGATGTCGACGTGCAGGGCGTTGTAGATGCCTGGCATTTCGTCGACGCCGAACTCGACGTCAACCACTGGCCCGATCACCCGTGCGACCCGGCCAGTGCCCTCGCCTGCGGCCTGGCCGGCGGCTGCGTGCTCTGCGGTTGCGGTCATGATCTCACTTACTCCTGATCGACTCGGCAAGCGCGTTCGCGCCGCCGACAATCTCGCTGATTTCCTGGGTAATCTCGGCCTGCCTGGCCTTGTTGGCGTCTCTGGTCAGCTTCTCGAGCAGTTCGTTGGCGTTGTCTGTGGCCGACTTCATCGCCCGCCGTCGGGCCGCGATCTCGGCGGCCGCCGAGTCGAGTAGCGCGTGGAAGATCCTGCTCTCGACATACCACGGCAGCAACGCGTCGAGCACCTGCTCGGGCGAAGGCTCGAACTCGTAGATCGGGATCGGCCCGCTCGGCCGGTCAGCCACCTCGGTGATCGTCAGCGGCAGCAGCCGGTGGATCACCGGCCGCTGGGTCAGCATCGAGACGAACTCGGTGTAGACCATGTAGATCTCGTCGACCCCGCTGTCCTGGCCGCCGCGGGCGAAAGCCTCAAGCAAGGCGTTGGTGATCTGCGTAGCGTTGGCGTGGCTCGGCGTGTCGGAGAACCCGCTCCACTGCGCCGCCATCGCGCGGTCCCTGAACTTGTGCCAGCCGATGCCCTTGCGCCCGGCGACGAACGGGACCGGTTCGATCGAGCGCTCACGCAGCCTGGCGTTCAGCGACTGCGCCTCGCGCAGCACGCTCGCGTTGTAGCCGCCGCAGAAGCCGCGGTCGCTGGTCAGGATCAAGACCGCGGCCCGAACCGGATTGTCAGGCTCGGTGGTCAGCGGGTGTATGACGTTGGCTGACCTGCTCACCACGGCCTCGACCGCGGCGGTGATCTCCTGCGCGTACGGCTCGGCGGCACGCGCCCGCTGCTGCGCCTTGATGATGCGAGAGGACGCGATGAGCTCCTGAGCTTTCGTGATCTTGGCGGTGGACTTGACAGTGGCGATCCGCCGTCTGACCGCGCGAAGCTGTGCTCCCATTGGCTAGTTCGCTTCCGTCTTCTCGACCTGCGGCACGTGCCTGCCCACGCCCTCCTTGGCGATCTCGGAGTCCTCAGCGGGCTCCGCCGGCTCGTCGGTGACTAGCAGCTGTCCCTCGCTGGTCTCGAAGGAGCGGCGGAATTCGTTGATCACGTCCTTGAGCGCGGTGGCGGTGTCCTCCGACAGGTCGTTGCTCTCCTTGATGGCGTCGTAGATGCCGGACCGGTTGCGCTCGATGAAGTCGAGGAACTCGGCCTCGAACCTGCCGATGTCGTCGACGGGCACGTCGTCGAGCTGACCAGTGGTGCCGGCCCAGACCGATACGACCTGCCGCTCGACGGGGAACGGCGAGTACTGACCTTGCTTGAGCAGCTCGACCAGCCGCCCGCCGCGGTCTAGCTGAGCCCGTGACGCCGCGTCCAGGTCTGATGCGAACGCGGCGAACGCCTCCAGGTCGCGGAACTGCGACAGGCCGAGCTTCAGCGTGCCGGCTACCTTGCGCATCGCCCTGATCTGCGCGTTGCCGCCGACACGGGAGACCGAGATGCCCACGTTGATCGCGGGCCGCACGCCCGAGTTGAACAGGTCGGTCGTGAGGTAGATCTGGCCGTCGGTGATCGAGATGACGTTCGTCGGGATGTAGGCGGAGACGTCGTTGCCCTTGGTTTCGATGATCGGCAGACCCGTCATCGAGCCGGCGCCGAGGTCGTCAGAAAGCTTGGCGCAGCGCTCGAGCAACCGCGAATGCAGGTAGAAAACATCTCCTGGGTAAGCCTCGCGACCAGGTGGCCGGCGTAGCAGCAGCGAGATCGCGCGGTACGCCTCGGCCTGCTTGGTGAGGTCGTCGAAGACGATCAGCACGTGCTTGCCCTGGTACATCCAGTGCTGGCCGATAGCCGAACCGGTATACGGCGCGATGTACTTGTAGCCGGAAGGATCGGAGGCCGGAGCGGCCACGATCGTGGTGTAGGCCATCGCGCCCGCGTCTTCCAGCGACTGGCGCACCTGGGCGATCGTCGAGCCCTTCTGGCCGATCGCGACGTAGACGCAGCGGACCTGGCGGGCCGGGTCGCCTGATTCCCAGTTGGCCCGCTGGTTGATGATCGTGTCGATCGCGATCGCGGTCTTGCCGGTCTGCCGGTCGCCGATGATCAGCTGCCGCTGCCCGCGGCCGATGGGCGTCATCGCGTCGATCGCCTTGATACCGGTCTGCAGCGGCTCCTTCACCGGCTGCCGCTGCACGACGGTAGGCGCCTGCAGCTCAAGCGCGCGAATCTCGGTGTTCTCGATCGGCCCCTGGCCGTCGAGCGGCTCGCCGAGCGGGCCGACCACGCGGCCGAGGAACGAGTCGCCGACGGGAACCGAAAGCACCTCGCCGGTGCGCCTGACCCGCTGGCCTTCCTCGATCTTGCTGAAGTCACCGAGTACGACGACGCCGATCTCGCGGATGTCAAGGTTCAGCGCCAGGCCACGCGTGCCGTCTTCGAACTCGAGCAGTTCGTTGGCCATCGCCGATGGCAGGCCCTCGACCCTGGCGATGCCGTCGCCGGCCTCGACGACGACGCCCACTTCCTCCTTGGCGGCACCGGCGGGTTCGTACTGCTCGACGAACCTCGTCAGCGCTTCCTTGATTTCCTCGGGCCGAATAGTCAGCTCGGTCATCTTCTTCGCGTCCTTCTCGTCTGGTTGTTCCGCATCGCGGCGCGGGGCGGCGTTCACCGGGTCACGCCGCCAAGCCGCGCCTGAGCTCGGCGAGCCGGCTCGCGACGCTGCCGTTGATCAGCTCGTCGCCGATCCTTACCGTCATGCCGCCGATGAGCTGGCTGTCGACCACGACATTGAGGTGCACGTCGTGCCCATACGCGGCGGCGAGCTGGGCGGCCAGCCGCGACCGCTGATCACCGCTGAGCGGCACCGCGACGTGCACCTCGGCGACGAGGCGCTCGTGCAGCGCGGCGGCGAGGTTCGCGTAGGACTCAAGGTTCGCATCCATGCCGCGGCCGCGCGGGTGCGCCGCCGCCTGGCTGATCAGCCGCAATCCAGGGCCGGTCGCCTTGCCTTCGAGCAGGTCGACCACCAGGCTGCGGCGCCCGTCGGCGGGCACGAACAGGTTAGAAAGCGCATACCGGAGGCCAGGGTCACCGCCGACGATGCGGCCGAACCTGAACAGCTCATCTTCGACCTCGTCAAGCTGGCCATCGATGTCGGCGGCCGTGCAGATCGCGAGCACCGCGAGCAGCTCGACGGCATCAGCCAGGTCGGCTGGCTCAGACCAGCGGTCGCCTGCCAGGCCGGTCACCTGATCGAGCGCGGTAGCTGAGATCTTCCCGCGCAGCAAGTTGTCGGCGAGGCTGATGCGCGCCCCGCTCTCGATCGATGGATCGGACAGGCTACGGCGCAGCGCGGGCTCGCGGTCGAGCAGCCCGACGACCGCGAAAAGCTGGTCGCCGAGCTCAGTCGCCTGCGTGGCCGTGCCATCGGCAAGCGACGCGGCTAGCCGGTCCTTGGCGGCGGCCAGCGACGCCCTGCTTGCTCCCCTCATCGAGCTACTACCCCTCCGGCCGTCTCGGTGTCGAGCTCGGCGAGGAACCGGTCGACCATGCGGGACTGCCTTGCCTCGTCGGCCAGCGACTCACCGACGATCTTGCTGGCCAGTTCGATCGCGAGCGAGCCAACCTCAGCGCGCAGCGCGGTCAGCGCCTGCTGCCTGTCCGCGTCGACCTGGGCCGCGGCGGTCGCGATCAGGCGCTCACGCTCGGCGACGCCTTCTGCCCGGCCCTGCGCGACAATCTGCGCGGCCTCTTCCCTTGCCTGCTCGCGCATCCTGGACGCCTCGTGCCTGGCCTCGGCGAGTCGCGCCTTGTACTCATCCAGTACGCGTTGAGCCTCTTCCTGTGCGTCGTCGGCGCGCCGGAGGCCGCCTTCAATCGCATCGGTGCGCTCTTCGAGCGTCTTGCTGATCCGCGGCATCAACACGCGGGCCAGCAGGATGAACACGATCAGGAACGCGATCGTCCCGATGATCAGCTCAGGCCAGTGCGGTACCAGCGGGTTCGACGTCGCTGCCGCCAGAGGGTGTGCCGGCATCTCTACTTCACTCCTTGCCGCACAGATCTAGCTGTACTTGAAGATGAACGGGATCACGATTCCGATCAGCGCCAGCGCCTCGGTCAACGCGAAGCCGATGTACATATTGGACCTGATCATGCCGGCCGCCTCTGGCTGACGCGCCATTGCCTCGACGCCGTGCCCGAAGATCAGGCCGATGCCGATGCCGGGGCCGATCGCCGCCAGGCCGTAGGCAACGGCACCGATGTTGATGCTGAGGATGGTCTTGTTGGAGGCGGCCGCGATCACGTGGTGAACGAGGTCAAGCATGTGTGCTTTCCTTTTCGTCAGTGTTCGATTCGGGCGGTGCCGGCGGACGATCCCCCGGCGGGTAGGTAAACCATCTCAGTGCTCCGCTTCGAGAGCGCCGCCGATGTACTGGGCGGTGAGAATCGTGAAGATGTAGGCCTGCAGTGCCTGGATCAGCATCTCGAAGGCGGTCAGCACCACGGTCAGGACGAACGAGGTGGCGCTCCACAAGATCCCGATCCCCGCGCTGAGCAGGTACCAGGTCGCCAGCGTGAACACCAGCAGCAGGATGTGGCCAGCGAACATGTTCGCGAAGAGCCGGACGGCCAGGGTGAACGGCCGGACGATCATGTACTGCAAGATCTCGACCGGCGCCAGGATCAGCAGGATCCCACCAGGCACGCCGCTGGGGATCATGTTCTTGAAGTAGCCGCCGAGCCCCTGACGCTTGATGCCCAGGTAGTTGTACGTGCCGTAGACCATGAGCATCAGCGCGGCGGGGAAGGCGATCTCCGAGTTCGACGGGAACTGCGCCGCCGGGATGATCTCCATGATGTTCATGATCCAGATGAAGAAGAACAGCGCGACGAGGAAGGGCAGGAAGCCGTCACCCTTCTTCCCCATCATCGGGCGCAGTATCTGGTCGCGCACGAACAGGACCCCGAGTTCACCGACATTTTGCGCGCCCCTCGGCACGAGTTTCGGCTTCGAGAACGCGCTCCAGAAGAAAATGATGACGATCGCCGCGCAGATGCAAGCCAGCAGCATCGGCTTGTTGAACGTGAACCCGCCGATGCGGAAGAGCGGACCATAGGTGAAGCTGTCCGGGTAGCCCGGAGCCGGGTAGCCGCAGTGCGCCGCCTGGTTGAGGTGCGACGATGTCTCCGTGCAACGGGCCACCGCGAGCGCCAGTACATCAGCGGCCAACTCGGTCTCCTCCTGACTGCGGCACGTGGTGCTGCCACGGCCGGCCGGCCTGCGCCGGGGGCTTGGCGGTCACGAGAGCGTAACCGGGGTTCGTGCCGCCGCTTGCGGCGGGGTTGGGTTGAGATGAAACGGTTATTGCCGCCCGTACTTGTAGATCACGGCGAATACCCCGACGCCGAGCCCGGCCAGCATCCCGATGGGAAATATGGCCGTGATGTGCGTCCAGCGGCTGATCAGCCACCCGAGGCCGCCGTAGAAGACCATGCCAGCGATCAGGTAGCTGAAGATCGTCCAGCCTGCGTTCGACGAGTTGTCCGCCATCACGCCTCGCCTCGCCCGCGCCAAGCGGCCGCGTGGCGGCTTGTACGGCGCTCGCGCTCCGACCAACAGTGCCCCGCACGGCCGGTCACCGCCCTGAGGGTTCGACGTAGGGCGTCTTGAGCCGCATCGACCAGACGACCTGCGACGCCGACCAGGCCAGTATGCACACCAGCGCGGTCAGGCCGAACAGCCTCGAGCTGAACGCTGTGGTCCCGGCGAACCTGACCACGAAGAACAACAGCAGCAGGACCTTGACGATGTACGTCGTCATCGCGGTGATCATCATCGCCTGCGGGCTCTTGCGCGCTGCCCTGCCCACGGTGAAGACGCTGATCGCGAAGAATACGGCGACAAGAGCAATCCCGAGCGCCGCGCCAAGCAAGCCCTTCGATCCGCCGATGGCAACGCTGATGACAGTCATGATCGCGCCCGCGGCCGCCGTGGTGACGGTCGATCGGCGGACGATCTGCGCGTAGTGCGCCAGCATCGTTGTCAAACTCCGGAGGAACTCGCCGGCGGCCACGTCGGCCGACCGGGGGTACGTCGTTACCTTGATGTCGGTGACAGCACGGTCACCCGGTCGCGCAGGCACTAACTCCTGCGCTATCAGGCGAGCGAAACGTATCACGGGCCGTGCAGTCGCCTGAATGCGCCTGCTCGTGAAAGATATCACAAGCTCGCCGATCTTGGGTTTACCAAGTCACCGACCGTGACTCCCCGGCCGGCGCGTCAGGGGATGATCGAACCTGAGGCTCGCCTTGGTACCTGCATGGGCGCGGTCTCGGCTGGGTCGTCGTCGGCTAGGTCTTCCTGGCCGACATTGGCCTCCGGCGGCGACGGCAGCGTCGCCACGCTTTCCGCCATGCGGTGTGCGCTCGTGCCGCCGTTGCCGAGCGCATGACGCGTCACGCGGAAGCCGGCCAGGTCACCGCGCGGCTCTGGGTCTACCACAGGCGGCCGCGGAGTGACGGCAGGTCGGGGCTGGGGCGCCGCTGGCACCGGGCGCCGTTCCCACCAGCGCAGTCTCGGGATCGACAGGAGCACGAGCACGAGCACGGCGGCCAGCGTCGTTCCGGCCAGCACGACGAGCGGCGCGGTCACGATCGACAGGCCGACGACAACCGCGGCGAACAGCGCGGCCCAGGCGTACAAGATCAGCACGCTGGACCGGTGGGAGTGCCCGATCTCCAGCATTCTGTGATGCAGGTGCTTGTTATCAGGCGCGAAGGGCGACTGACCCGCCCGCATCCGCCTGATCACGGCGCGGAGCATGTCGGTGTACGGGATCACCATGACCGCGGCGGGCAGCAGCAGCGGCAGGATCTCGGGGAAGCGGTTGGCCCTGTTTTGCAGGCTGGTGGGATCGATCGCGGAAAGCGCGGAGATCGGCACGCAGGCGAGCAGCAGGCCGAGCAGCATCGAGCCGGTATCGCCCATGAAGATCCTGGCCGGATGGAAATTGTGCGGCAGGAAGCCGAGGCACGCGCCCGCGATCACCACCGACGCCAGCGCGGGCACCGCCGCCGCAGGCACTCCGTACAGCCCGACTACCTTGGTGAGCGAGTAGTAGTAGATGAAGAACGAGATCGCCGCGATGAACACGATGCCGGCCGCGAGCCCGTCAAGGCCGTCGATGAAGTTGACCGCGTTGATCGTGGCGACCACCACGAGGATGGTCAGCACCACGCCCTCATTGTTCGTGAGGGCAACCGCGCCGTCCTTGGGCAGCGGGAAGAAGGACAGCTGGGCTCCGCTGTGCACAAGCACCCCGGCAGCGGCGACCTGCCCGGCCGCCTTGGCGATGGAGTTCATCCCCCACCGGTCGTCGATAATGCCGATCACCACGATCAGCCCGCCCGCGAACAGCAGCCCGTTAACCAGGTCAGGGGCGTTAGAGCCGATCACGCTCCGGAACGACCCGATCTGGGTGGCCGCGAGCAACCCGGCGGCGACACCGAAGTACATCGCCAGGCCGCCCATCCGCGGGATCGGCTCGACGTGCACATCGCGGTCGCGCGCAGCAGGGACAGCGCCGATCCTGATCGCCGTCTTGCGCACAAGCGGCGTCAGCAGGTAAGTGACCGCGGCGGTCACTAGCAGTATGAGGAAGTATTCGTACTCGCGCACTGCGAATCACCGCGCAGGAAGATCGTCAGGCATCACGACAACTGTATGGCACATCGTTAGGCGAAAGTGCTGGTACGGCACCTTCGCAAGGTCATGACCAGGTCGCGGTCACGAACCTGTCAAGCCCAGCGAGATCGGTGTGGTTCCTCGTTTGCTTCCAGCCATCTTCCTCGGCGAACAGCCAGTAAACCTGTGCGCCCTGAGGCGACCCGTGCTCCACGGCGACGCTGCCGCCTGGCCGAAGCAGCCGCCTGGCGACGCGTTCGACCGCGCGGATCGCGTCGAGACCGTCTATACCCGAATACAGCGCCGCCGTCGGCTCGTACTCACCGACCTCCGCCGGCACTTGCGCGCCGACCGGGATGTACGGCGGATTGCTGATCACTAGGTCAACCATTCCGTTCAGGTCAGCGAGTTCGGTTTCGAAATCACCGCTGTGCAGCTCAACCCGGCCAGCGGTATGCGGCGCGGCGGCGGCGCATCTGGCGATGTTCCGCTCGGTCCACGGCCTGGCCAGCGGGTCACCTTCGACCGCGTGCACCCGCGCTCTCGGCACTTCCTGCGCGATGGCGAGCGCGATCGCTCCCGAACCGGTTCCCAGGTCGGCTACCAGCGGCTCGGCCACGTCCATCGCGGTGAGCCGGTCGATGGCCCAGCCGGTCATTACCTCGGTCTCCGGCCTCGGCACGAACACGCCGGGGCCGACTTCGAGGTCGAGGTACCTGAAGTAGGCGACGCCGGTGATGTGCTGTAGCGGCTCCCTGGTCTCGCGGCGCGCCACGTCGTCCCAGAACCTGGGGTCGAAGTCGGCGTCGGCCACGAGGTGCAGCTTGCTCCTGCTCACCCCGTGCCGGTGCGCGGCCAGCAGTTCGGCATCCGCCCGAGGCGACTCGACGCCGGCCTCGGCGAGGCGGGTCACCGCGACGCCGATCTCCGACATCAGCAAGCTGTGATTTCCCCGCTCGCTGTGTCTTCCCAGCTCGCTGTCTTCTCCCCGCTCGCCTCCAGACACGTCCGCGGGGTCCATGTCACCGCGCCGCGGCCATTTTGTCGGCCCTGTCGGCGTCGATCAGCGCGGCGATCACGGCGTCTAGGTCTCCGTCGAGCACCTGGTCAAGGTTGTAGGCCTTGTAGCCGACTCGGTGGTCGGAGATCCGGTTCTCCGGATAGTTGTACGTGCGCACGCGTTGCGACCGGTCGACGGTCGCCACCTGGCTGCGGCGCTCGGCGGCGGCCAGGGCCTCGGCCTCCTCCTGCGCAGCGGCCAGCAGCCTGGCCCGCAGCACGCGCAGCGCGGCTTCCTTGTTCTGGAGCTGGCTCTTCTCGTTCTGGCACGAGACCACGATCCCGCTCGGGATGTGCGTGATCCGCACGGCCGAGTCCGTCGTATTGACGCTCTGCCCGCCGGGCCCCGACGAGCGGAACACATCGATGCGCAAGTCGTTCGGGTCGATGCTGACCTCGACTGGGTCAGCTTCTGGCATCACGAGCACGCCGGCCGCCGACGTGTGGATCCGGCCCTGTGATTCGGTCACCGGCACCCGCTGCACCCGGTGCACGCCGCCTTCATACTTGAGCTGCGACCAGGCGCCATCCGCCGTGCCGGCCAAGCTGCCGCGCCCGGCGGCCTTGACGGCGACGGTCACGTCCTTGTAGCCGCCGAGACCGGTGATCGTGGAGTCGAGTATCTCGGTCTTCCAGCCCTGTCGCTCGGCGAACCGCAGGTACATACGGAGCAGGTCGGCCGCGAACAGAGCCGACTCCTCGCCGCCCTCCCCCGCCTTGACCTCGAGTATCACGTCCTTGGCGTCGAGCGCGTCGCGCGGCACGAGCAGATGCTCTAGGCGCCGCTCGAGCTCGACCTTGCGATGGGCAAGCTGCTCGGCTTCCTGGGCGAACGACAGGTCTTGTTCGGCCAGTTCAAGCGCGGTGACCTCGTCGTCGCTTACGGCCAGCCACTGGGTGTAGGCCTGGACGATCGGCGTCAGCTCGCTGTACCGCCTGCCGAGCGCCCTGGCCCGGTCCTGGTCGGCGTGGATCGCGGGGTCAGCCAGATCGCGTTCTAGCCGCGCGTGCTCCGTCGCGAGGTCGGCAAGCCGATCAAGCATTGCTTACCTCCTCGAAATAGTAATCCGGGCAAACACAACAACCAGGCCGCCGCGCCACAAGGCATGGCGGCCTGGAGTGCGATGCTACTTGGCCTGGTCGGATCGCTTGCCGAAGCGGCGCTCGAACCTGGCGACCCGGCCACCGGTGTCAAGAATCTTCTGCTTGCCGGTGTAGAACGGGTGGCAGTTCGAACAGACATCGGCGTGAATTTCGCCGTTCCTGGCCGTGCTTCGGGTGACAAAGCTGTTGCCGCAGGTACAGGTGACCTTGGTCACCACGTACTGCGGATGAATGTCGCGCTTCACTGACTTCTCTCCTGGTCCTGCGGTCGCCGGGTCGCCTGCGCCGCGCGTGCGGCGCTGCCAGCGTGAACCGGTACCGCGCTGTCGGCATACCAGTGTGCCACATCGTCAACTACCAGATGGGCCGCGTGATTCCCCGTTACGAGGCGACCGTGGTCTTCTGAACGTGCAGGAGGAACTCGGCGTTGCTCTTGGTCTCCTTCATCCGCTCCATCAGGACCTCGAGCGCCTGCTGCGGCTCAAGCGCGTGCAGCACCCGGCGCAGCTGCCAGACGATCTTCAGTTCCTCGGGCGTCATCAGCAGCTCTTCCTTCCTGGTGCCGGACGCGTCCACGTCGATGGCCGGGAAGATCCGCTTGTCGGCGAGTTCACGGCGGAGCCGGAGCTCCATGTTGCCTGTGCCCTTGAACTCTTCGAAGATGACCTCGTCAGCGCGGGAGCCGGTCTCGATCAGGGCCGTGGCCAGGATCGTCAGCGAGCCGCCGTGCTCGATGTTGCGTGCCGCACCGAAAAACCGCTTCGGCGGGTACAGCGCGGTGGAATCGACACCACCTGACATGATCCGCCCGCTAGCCGGAGCGGCCAGGTTGTAGGCACGGCCGAGCCTAGTGATCGAGTCGAGCAGGACGACCACGTCGTGGCCCATCTCGACCAGCCGCTTGGCCCGCTCGATGGCCAGTTCGGCGACCATCGTGTGGTCCTCGGCCGGGCGGTCGAAGGTCGAGTGGATGACCTCGCCCTTGACCGAGCGCTGCATGTCGGTGACTTCCTCTGGCCGCTCGTCAACCAGGACGACCATGAGGTGGCACTCTGGGTTGTTCTTGGTGATCGCGTTGGCGATCGCCTGGAGGATCATCGTCTTGCCAGCCTTGGGCGGCGAGACGATCAGGCCGCGCTGGCCCTTGCCGATCGGGCACATCAGGTCGATGATCCTAGCCGTCATGATCGTCGGGTCGGACTCCAGGCGCAGCCGCTGCTGCGGGTAAAGCGGGACGAGCTTGCTGAAATCAGGCCGACCCTTCGACTCTTCCGGGTCAAGCCCGTTGACCTTGTCGAGCCGTACGAGCGCGTTGAACTTCTCCCGCCGCTCACCCTCGCGCGGCTGCCTGATCGCGCCTTCGATCACATCGCCCTTGCGCAGCCCGTAGCGTCGCACCTGAGACAGCGAGACGTAGACGTCGTTCGCACCAGGCAGGTACCCGGTGGTCCGTACGAAGCCGTAGTTGTCGAGCACGTCGAGTATGCCGGCGATCGGGATCAGGACGTCGTCCTCGGTGATCACCGGCTCGGAGTCGCCTGAGCCGCGCTCGCGCCGACGGTTGGTGCCTTGCTGGTTCCTGTTACGGAACCGGTCGCGGTCACGGCTGCGACGGCTCTGGCCATCGCGGTCGTCGTCGCGACTGTTCTGGTCACGGTGCTGGTCGCCACGGCCCTGGTCGCCACGGGACTGGTCACCGCGGCCCTGGTCGCCACGGCCCTGCTGGCCGGGCCCGCCGGAGTCACGCTGGTCGCGCCCGTTCTGCTGGTCACTACGGGTGCCGTTGGACTGATCAGCGCCGTCCACTGAGCGGCTCTGGTCGTCGCGCCGCCCGTTGCTGGTCCGGCCGCGGCGATCGCCGCGCTGGCCATCGCGACGTGAGCCGCCGTCGCCACCCTGGCCGTTGGCGCGCCGCGATTCCGCTTGGTCACCGTCTTGACCGGCATCGACGGACTGACCGGCCTCCACGCTCATCCGCACATCGGCGGTGTCGCCACCCAGGCTGGGCGCCGTCTGGGAACCTGTTTCCGCCTCAAGACGACCGGCCTGGTCGACCGCGGCGGCGCTGGCCGCCGGTACCTCGACGGCCGGCTCGGCGTGACCAAAGTCGTGTCCGTTGGCGACGCCGCCGGTCACCGTGCTCGTGGCAGGACCGACTGCCTCGACCTGGTTTGGCGCGGTGGTGCTCGACGCCTCGGCGCGCACCCCGGTGGCCACTGAAGCATCCCGTTCTACCGCTGGCCGTTCTGGCGCTTGGCTATCCGGCGCTGCCAGCGCGGCAGCCGGGTTCGCTGGTTCGCTGATGCCGGGCTCACCGAGCCCAGATGTGAACTCACTGACCATGCTGAGCTGCCCTGATTCTTCTGATTCCATGGCGTCCTGCTCAAAGGGGCGGTCCGTGCCGGCTCCCGCAGGCGCATCCCGCTTGGCTGTATTACCGTTAAGCTCGGTCTGATTGGTTTGATCGGCCGAAGACGGCCGACCTGGAACGTCGGCCGCGCCGCCAGCAGAATGAGCGTGCTGCTGTCGCTCCTGGATCGCGGCGATAATTTGACCCTTGCGCATTCGGCCGGTTCCCGTTATGCCGAGTGATTGCGCCAACCGCTGCAACTCAGGAATCAGCATCGTCGTCAGGCGCTGTGCCCCTGATGTCCCCTGCGTGCCGTCAGCGTCCTGACCGCCAACCAAGGAGCGTACTGTGCCGCTCTGTTCTAGGGAAGACCCAGCAGTCTGCGGGCCTTCGGCACGATTTTCTGCGGCAGAGCCGACCGCGGTCGTCTCATCGCTCGACGACGGCTCAGGCGAGCCGGAGAACAGATCGGTGGTTCCTGTCACAAAGGGTCCTTCCAAGATGCGAGATCGCCTGCGCACGATTTCCTTTGGTTTTCGGCCACGTGGCTCCCGCTATCGCCGCCGACCTGATTTATCAGGACGGTTGTCGTACATTCCGCCATCCCCATAGCTGTCCGCACTCGGCTGATAGCCGCATGCGTAATACATCCGGGACCTGAGGTAGCCGCGTACGGGCTTGGAGTATCTCCCGAGGTATGAGTTCCACCGAGAGCAACCCGCTGCTGCCGACTGAGGCGCTGGTCTGACGGGATGCGGACGTGCACCTCGCCCCTGGACGGGACATCTGGTGCCTCGTCCAGTCTAACACCTAGAGCGGCCACGACATTCCTTCTGGATGTTAGGACGCACCCGGGCACTACTTCCGCCGATGGCCAGCGGCTAGGGAGACTGCCCAAGCTGCGAACGTTTCGACTCCGGAGAGGCTCCGGCCGACCGCCTGGACGGCTGGTTACGACCTGGCCTGTGGGGGTTGAACTACGCCGATATCGTCGGCGTCTTGGGGGCTTACACGCCATGCGATACCCGCTTCGCTCACCCTTGAACCTTGGCCGGCAGAACACTATTGCCGTAAGTAGCGGACTGATATCAGGCTGAAACTGCACTAACCAGGAGTTTTTCGACAAGGTCACGCTCAGCCGTCAGCGATGATTCCAGAGGGATCGCCCCCTAGCAAGCATCGGTCCGCCGACGTGTGGCGTTGTCACATCATGGCCGGCGCCGCTACCCCGATCAAGCCCAGGCCGGCCGTCAAAGTTGTGCTGGCCGCCTCAGCGAGTTCAAGGCGGGACGCTATGCCAGCCAGCGAGCCCCCGGCGCCGCGCCCGCGGAACGGCAATACCGAGCAGCTTTCCGAGCAGTCAAGCCAGGCCCGCGCCAGGTGTTCGAGATATCCGACGAGGTCGGCTGGGCGACGACGACGGTAGGCGGCAGCGATGCGTTCTGGCAGCCAGGACATCACGTCTATGAGCCTTGACTCTGGCGGCTCAAGGGTTCTCGCTTGACCAGGCCGCTCATCCGCCAGCAGGCCGAGGTCCGCCGCCCAGCGCGGCGTCGACGCGGCGTCGGCGCGGGCGTGGGCGATCATGACGAGCGGATTCGTCAGGTCAAGCGGACTGCTGAGCTGGCGCTCGATGACGGCCGGCCGGGGCGTGGACGCGGCGGCAAGCGCGAATCGCACGGCATCGAGCCCGAAGTAGGCCACGGCGACCGGCGGGTCGCCGACATGAGCTTTGGCTGTCGATTCACCCGCTGCCTTACTTTCCGAATGAAAAAACAGAACATGGGCTCCAGCGGCATCACCGAGCCTGCCGACGATCGCCGCGTGCTGCGCTCTCCATGCCTGCTGCCAGGTCGCCGTCGCGGCCAGGTCGGGCGGGTACGGCGCGGTGAGCTCAAGGCCGGCCAGCGCTTCGCTTCGCGCGGCGGCTGATCCGGCCGCCACGATCCTGGCGGGCAGCGCGGCGAGGTGGGCGGGCGTGACCGTGATCGTCAGGTAGCCGCCGTCGGGCTCGGCAGCGCTGACCCAGGCCAGGCGGGTGAGTTCGGTGGCGAGCAGGGCGGCCGCCGCCTGCGGTGGGCGGGCGGAGAGACTGGCTAGTTCGAACGGGAGCGAGGTCACGTATCGGCCTGGGCTTGGACCGGCAGCCTGGCGCCAGGTGCCGCTCGCGGTCAGCGAGGCCGCCGCGCGCGGGAGGGCGCCGGTCGCGGCCAGCGAGTTCAGCAGTCGCGCCAGTTCGGCAGACAGGTCACCGAGGATCATGGCCGCTGCGTGGACCGGGCTGGCCCGGTAGGGCCTGGCTCAGTCAAATGCGCTGCTTGAGGCGCCTGCGAGGGCACGGACCACGCGGATCATCTCGGCCGGGTCGAACGGCTTGGTCAGGTAGGCGTCGACGCCCACCTGGCGGCCGCGGTCCCTGTCGTCTTCCTGCGCGCGGGCAGTGATTAGGACAACCTTGATGCCGGAGGTAGCCGGGTTCTTGCGGAGCTGGGTCGCGGTTACCCAGCCGTCCAGCCTCGGCATCATGACGTCGAGCGTGATCACGTCCGGCTTCACCTCAAGGACCTTATCGAGGCAATCTTGACCATCTATGGCGGTAAATACCTCGAAGCCCTCGAGCGTCAGGTTCACGGCGATAAGCTGCCTGATGACCTCATCGTCATCGACAACCAGCACTCGCCCAAGTCCCTGTGTCACGGCGTGAGGCTACCGGCCAGATCGCCAGCGCGCCCGCAGATCGAGCACGTGTCACTCAGATCGTTGTGACTGGTACGCTTGCTCAGTCCCCTGCAAGCCGCGTAGCAGGGGATCAACGCGCCAGCCCCCATAGCTCAGGGGATAGAGCAACGGCCTCCGGAGCCGTGTGCGCAGGTTCGAATCCTGCTGGGGGCGCCCTCAGATACCAGGCCAGATGGCCGCTGACCTGTTGTTATGGCGGGTCGGTCATTTTGATCATGTGCAGCCGGATGCCGCTGGATGCGGTCATTTGTCGCGGTTCCCGGAACATACGCGGAACGGCCCCAGGTCCATCGGGTGTCTCGTAACACGTAGATCGGCCAGTTACCATCCGATGCGGCCCATTTGCTGGCCTTGCCATCAGGGTTGGTCCGCTCCTGCGTCTTGTGATGCCTGGGCGGCAGGCGGCTGCGTTGACGAGTGCACCGCGACCCTTCACGTGTACCGTGCCGTTCATCGTGACGTCAACTATAGGCGGCGGTTACGCTCAGTCTCGAATTTACGCCCCGACGAGAGTCGCCCGAACCCCGGCGACGAAGCGCGCGAAGAGCTATCCATCGGCGATCAAGATCAATTTACCAGAGGTGCGGCTGGTCAGTAGCGGTGTTTGTGCAGGTCAACGCCACAATGATTGCATCGCGACTGATCGAGCGTACGGCACCGCTGCTGACTGATCGGTTGTCCAGATCAGGGGCGGGCATAACGGGTTTGCCGGGACCGGGCATCATGCCTACCCTGTTTTTTGGCGATGTGAGGCGCCTCGATCGGCCTGCAACCAGCGCAACCTGGTTCGCGGCATAACCCGACCCGGTAAGGCGTAGGTAATGACTGGTCGGCCAACCGCACGGATCGAGACTTCTAGCGCCTGTCAGACACCGCCGGGTTCGACAGTGAGCCCGGCAGAGACGGAAGGCGGCGAGATCAACCTCGCCGTCTTCGTATTCTTGCTCCGGTCCGTGCCGCAGGTCATGCCCAGCCAGCACCGACAGTGCCGAGCACAACTACGGAAGGCGCATTGGTGCTAGTACGGCCACTGGCATCGAGGGCCAGCCTGCCGTTCGTAGGCCTTGCCATGCAACGACGGGGTGCGCGGTTGGTGAAGTCTGGTCAAGGAGGGGATGATGGATAGTTTCGACGAGGGTCTGCGCTGCCAGGATGTTCATGCCGGGTTGCGCTTAGGCGGTCTGCCCAGCACGGACTGCGCCATCTGAGCGAGGCTGAGCGCGCAGTTGCCCAGTTGCCCGTAAGTCACTGCCGGGCCGTCGCCCACCACGGCAGTTCGAGTGGCGTCGGCCGCCAGGGCAGCGAAGAATCCAGTATGTAGCGAGGTCATCCTAGGACTCCGCCTTTGTGATGGCCCGGACGAGATCCTCGACGTCGGGCTCTTTAAGCGTGAGGTCGATGATCTTCGCGCGGGCGGCCACCTGGGCGATCAGATCAGCTGAGGACAGGTCCTGGGCAACGAACCTGAAGACCTGCCGCGGTCCGTCAACGGACACCGACCGAGCACCCGGAATGATCATTGACTCGCACGGTTCGCTGAGATCAACGGTGAGCGTCCTTTCCAGTTTGTAAGCCCCGAACAGTTCGTCAAGCGGACCGTCGCTGACGGTCTGGCCGTCGGCCAGCACTATCAGCCGGGAGCACATGCGCTCGAGATCGGCCATATCGTGGGTAGTAAGCATTATGGTTATGCCATGTCTTCTATTTATCTGCGTAAGGAACTCTCGCACCCGTTCCTTAGCGACCAAGTCCAGGCCAATCGTGGGTTCATCCAGGAACAGGATCGCCGGGGTGTGAATCATCGCTGCGGCTAGCTCGCCTCGAATGCGCTGGCCGAGGCTCAATTGCCGGACTGCCACTTTGAGGAACGACGAAAGGTCCAGTATCTCCACGAGCTCCGCAAGGCGCGCGCGGTATTGATCGTCGGGTACCCGGTATATATAATGCAGCTGATCGAAGGAGTCGATCAGCGGTAGGTCCCACCACAACTGCATGCGCTGCCCGAACATGGCGCCAAAATGATAAGCTATCTCCCGTCGGCTGCGGAATGGGTCCTTTCCGCAAACTCTGATCTCTCCACTCGATGGTGCCAGAATTCCAGTTAGCATTTTAATTGTCGTCGATTTACCGGCTCCGTTAGCGCCAAGATAGCCCACGAACTCACCTGGTGCTATCGAAAAGGAGATGTCGCGAACGGCCTCAACAGTCCTCCGCTCGCGGCGGAATACGCCTTTTCTCTCATGCACCAAAAAGAGTCGGGTGACGTGCTTCAGTTCAATGATGCTCATCTCATCCTCCTGCACTCCGGTAGTGTCTGATCGACGATCGCCACAGGGCAGCCGCAGCCGCAGTCGCAGCACCTGCTACGAGCGGCGAGGACAGGCGCAGCACTGACGGCATATCAAATATCGGCGCCTTATGGAGCAGGTATGAGGTCGGCATGTAGATGACAAATCCAATCGGGATGATGAACGTCACTGTGGCCTGTAGCCATTGCGCGTAGATGTTGAGCGGGTACTGAGTTACGAACAGGGCACCTGAGCTGAATGTGTTCACGAACTCGCCAGCTCCCTCGATCCAGAAGGAGATGCAGGCACCGGCTACCCATACCGCACCGAGGATCACGGCTCCGGATATGACGGCCACTGTGAGCACCAAGATTGCTCCGGCCGTCCAGGCAATGTGAATGTAGACGGTGCAGATGACAATCACCACGATGATTGACTGAGCCAGGCGACCACCTCGACTTAGCATGAAGTCTGATGCCAGCAATTGGAAGAACGGCGACCTTGGCCGGAAGAGCATGGAGTCAAAGTTTCCCTCCCGGATTAGCTGCGGGAGTCGGTCCAAGCTGCCCAGCAGCATGTCGGCCAGAGCGTAGGAAGAAGCGGCTGCGCCATAGAGCAGTAGAACTTGCTGCGCGGTCCAGCCGCCTAGCGTCCTGATGTTGGAAAAGATGACCAAAATGGTGGCTAGATCGAGCGATGTAAACAAAAAGGTCGCAAGTACGGACATGAGAAAGTTAGTAGTGTACTGAAGTTGCGACCGAACCTGCAGCCTAACTAGCCGCGCATAGATTGCGATAGTGCTCATGTCAGCCTCCCTGGATTACGAGACGACGGCGGCCGAGGCTGAACAGTGCGCGGCCAAGCAGTAGGAGTGTGAGCGCCCAGAGGGCCTGCGCTGCCAGTGCGCGGAGCGCTGCGGCGCCTACTAGGTCGCCGGTGAAGATATTCACCGGCGTCTGGATGATCGATGGAAATGGAGTCCACATGGCGACCGTCCGCAGCCAGGGTGGAAAGAAGCTGACCGGGATGACGAAGCCGGAGAGCAGGTTCATCAAGATCACGGCGACTAGCGCCACGCCCCGGTAGTCGAGTAGCCAGAAGGCGGACAGGCTGTAGGCAAACAGCAGCATAAAGCTCACCGTGGCTGCCAGCCAGAGGCTGACCGCGAACTCCAGCCAGTTTGCCGCCGACGGCAGTGGCAGCGAAAACGCGAGTACGCCGACGGCGACCGGTATGACACCTCGAAAGATGGAGTGGTAAGTCGCCCGGCCGAGATCGGTGGCATACGCGGCGCCTTGGGTATCGATCGGGCGAGTCAATTCTGTGGCGATTGCGCCGGTGCGAACCCGCATGGCAAATTCGGGGTTGCCATACATCTGCACGATGGTCATCAGACCCTGAGCCAGCCACACGTACATGATTGCCTGATTGAGCGAATACCCGCCAACATGCCGGCTATGGGCAAACACCGCGTACATGATCGCGGTGCGTAGGGCACCGAAGACAAGGTTTGTGAACAGCCCGGCGATGACTGCTGACCGATAGGACGAATAACGCCGGTACCCACGGATGGATAGTTCAAGGTAGCGGCGCATGGATCCCTTCCATTAGCGAATTACTTTCGCCATAGAATATCAGCGTCCACTCGTTATCGACGACCTTTTCCCAGATGGCCAGCGCGCCATAACCAATGTCATCTTCCACATGGTGGTAGCGTCGGCCACCGTAAGCCCGGAGCGAGGTCTTGATGACCCCGCCATGCGTGACCACAACGGCCGTAGACCCGGCTGCCGCCAAGGCTAGGCTGGTCAATGCGCGGGTGGCCCGGCGAACGAACCCGACCCAGCTCTCCCCCTGCGGTGCAACGGGCGAATAGATCGTCTCGGGCAGGACAAGGTCATCTTCCGCTGCTCCGTCCAGTTCACCCCAGTGAACGTCACAGAATCCGCAGTCATGTTTCGCTTTCAGCCTTCCTCCGCCCACTGCTGGCGATATGATCTCATAGGTCTCGATAGCTTGGGCAAGGCGGGATGTCATCGCGATTGAAGCATTACTGAGAACGCTGGTTTCCAGCAGTGCCGCACGCAGTTGCCTGGCTTGTTCGCGTCCTCGGTCAGATAGCCCGGTGCAGCCTGCGTGGCTACCTAGGATGTGCCCGACGTTGGCATGAGACTCGGCGTGCCTGACGAGCGCGATTGTTGTCGTATTGCCGCTCATCAGTCATCCTGCCGTCAGGACGGACGTGACAGCTACGGCGATCGTCGCGGCCGACTCGAACATTTCTGGAGTCAGCAGGTCGTCCGGCAGGACGATGTCAAGTTCGTCCTCCAGCATCACCAGCAGGTCAACTAGGCCAAAAGAATCCACGCCCACTTCCCTGAGCGGCCGCTCAGGCAAGACCTCCTCACCAGGGTCAAGGAGGCGTGCGCACTTTCTAATCATATCAATGATTCTCTGCAATAGCTTTTCATCTAGATCATGGGTCATCATCTGCGCGCTCTATTCAAATGCTGTTTGATATGCCCGTATGGTCAGGCAGCGGAAGAATTGATGTATCTCATTTCTGGACTCCCCGCCGCTCATGATGCTCTCCACAACATCGCCGATTCGCGGGTGGCGAGAATTCGTCAAATATGTTTTTTCGAGGTCGACGAGCTTTCTGATCTCCGCGCGGAACGTTCTATTGCCGAACAACCATTTCTCAATGGGCTTGTGTCCGTTGCGGCCATCCGCTAGGGGGATTGCGGCAGGACATACATCCGGTAGATGCCGCTCGAACAGCCGGAGGTAGTAGCGATTACGCCGCCGATAGGCGAGCGGTATTGCCAGGCCGTGCTCAAGCACGCCGCGATCTTCGAAGAAGGTGAAATGCGGAACGGCGCCGCGGGTGCTGAACAACCCGCATCGTCGGATCGACGGGTTTATGGCCATGTACCAGAAGCCCTGCTTCCGCTGCAGCACGCTGCCGCCAATCTCGGCGGTTTGGGCGGCAATCTCGCCGATTATCCGGTCCGAAGTTGCGTCGTCTGCTTTCTCTAGCGCACAGCTGCTTATGAGCTCCGCCGCAAGCCCGCGGTCATCATCTGGTCCCCATCGCGCCCGGACGCTCCACTCGCCTAGGAAATGGTCGCCGAGATGGCCGGACATCACCGCGAGCGAGGACTGGGTCAGCTGATCGCGGCCGGACCAGTACTTGCACCACTCCAGGTCAGCCATGGGCTGGAACAACAGTGACCGGCGGAAGTAGCGCGGAAATGACGAGCACGCACCAGGCAATTGGAGGGTTGCGCCTAGCCGGTGCGCGACCATGGCGGCCAGGCCAGCCTCGCTGCTGTCAGGTTCTCCGAAGAAGTACGGGCGGATGTCGCAGCCAGCTGCCATCGCCGCGCACAGCGTCAACCTGGAGTCAAGGCCGCCGCTGAGGCCTAGCGACACCACGGCGCCAGGTCCGAGCCTGGCTGCCAGCCTGGCTGCGGCTTGCTGCACCGCGTGCCACCCGGCGTCGACCACCTCATCGAGTTCGGCGTCGGCATAGGCTTGCTGGTCCAGGCGGTACTGCCACGCCTGCTGAGCAGACGCGCCGTTGGCGTCGAGTCGCACGTCGCGGCCGGGAGCCACCTGCCGTACGCCACTGGCAAAGGTTCGGCCCAGCAGGGTGGCACCGAGCACTTGGAACTGGATCGCGGCGTCTTCGTCGAGTCGTCGGGCGGACGACGGAATTGACTTAAGCACTGCGGGCAGGCTGGTGCTTACTACATGCCGAGTTCCCGAGGTCCAGTAGAAAACCTCGTGAGCCGCCACGTTGTCGGCGAATATGACCATCTTCTCGCGGCTGCGCTCAAGGAAGGCGCCAACCAGGTTGCCGTTAATCCGCGCCCACGACCGGGCGTTCCCGCCGGAGCGCAGGTCGGTAAAGAGGTCGGCCATTGTGACATCGCTGTCGGCGTGGATGAATCCGTCGACGACTAACAACGCTCCGCCGGCATCAGTCAACTTGAGGGCGACATTGTCTGTTTCCAGAAGACGCGGTGTCAATAAGGAACATCGGTCTGTCCCGCCGTGACTATCCGACCAGTCGCAGCCGCTGCCGGACGGAGCAGGCGAGCTCGGTGGGAGTGCGGGCGTCAGCGATCCGTGGTGCCTTGCCATGGACGATCTCTTGATAGACGGCCCGATGGAGGCCAGCATAGGGACCTGAGTAATCGGCAGCCACTGTACCATTGACAAGAAACTGTCGTGATGCTGATTCCTGGCATCCAGCCGGCAGGTCTTCGCCCCTGCTCGACAGCAGCCATTCCACGGTGGCGTTCGCAAACTCGACGGAGCCGCTTGCCCTTGTACCGTCGTCGCTCAGGCACGCCGACACGCGCCGATGTGGCCCGAACACCCACACCAAGATGTCGAACAAATGGATGCCAAATGTAAAAATGATCGTGCCGCTGCGATTGCTATCGCCCTTCCAGGACTTAGCATACCAAGGGCCTCTCCTGGCAACATAATTTGCCACGACGTGGGGAGACGCCCCATATCTGCCCGCCGCTATCTGTTCACGAAAACGAATGAGGTCGGCGTGATACCGAAGCTGCAGCACTGGATAGATCGCCAGTCCGGTCCTAGCCTCAAGCCTCGCGAGCCGGTCGATGCCAGCCGTGGAGAGCGCCGGCGGTTTCTCGACGATAACCCTGGCGTCGGCGGTCGTGGCCAGCTCGCAGTGAGCCTCGTGCAAGTCACTCGGAGTACACACGGAGAGATAATCGACTTGGTGGCAGGCGATGTAGTCGGTGAACTCCGCGGGGTCGACGAAGAACTCGGCCAGCGGAAAGTAGCCGTCCAGTAGTCCCACCGAGTCATGGAGGTCATGGGCCGCGACTAGGGTGCCGCCGACTGACCGCATAGCTTCAAGGTGTCTGCGCGCGACGAACCCAGCGGCACCGATCAACGCGAAGCGTGGCCCGCGAGAAGGTAAGTCAGTCATAGCGCCTCCTGTTGCTGTGACTCGTTGCCCCGGCGGATGTCCGCGGTGATGGCATTGGTTTGACGTTGGTTCGTAACGTGGACGAAGGTTCCGGTGTACGAAGCTGCTCGATTGAGCACCTCGGCGCGGCGCGATGCGTAGCTCGTCAGCACCTTGGCGATGGGGTGGCGGCGCGAGAAGACGCGCCCCAGCGACTCTCGGTTGCCGTGGGACAGGACGTGGCGGTTCAGCTGGCGGCGGACTGTACGCGTCAATAGCCGGACAAGAAGGACATGCAGGGGAGCGTCGAGAAAGATCACGGTACCGGCCCGCGCCCACAGCATGTCCACTACCTGCGGATACGAGGCGGAGTCTGCGACCCATCCTGAACTTGCGGTCAGCCGCTCGACTTCTCCGGCGAAGTCGTCGCGGACGGACCATTGCGGCCCATGATAAAACGCGTCCATGTCCAGGTAGCTGAGTCCCGACTTCTCGGCCAGGCGTCGAGCGAGAGTCGTCTTACCTGCGCCCGGTGCACCGACGACGACGATGGGCGGCGACGCGGTCAGGGCCAGGAGGGTCATCGAGCTACGAAGTGCACGAGCAAGACCTTGCGGGACTGGCCCGAGGTGCTCTGCACCGCTGAAACAGCGTGCCACGACAGATCAGTGCGGACCATGATCACCGACACGCCGGCCCGGGGCAGCACTTCGCGGGCGCAGTCGTCGATATCGGAGCTGCACAGGATTCGCAGCGCGCCTGACCATTCTTGCTTCCACGTGGCCAGGGTGGCGTACAGCAGCACAAGGCCGGGTCTGCCTGCCTCGGCGCCAGCCGGGCCGGCATCGGTGACCGCTGGCTTGGCGTTGCTGACGTAGCTGCTCTCCGTGAGCCAGTGACACGGTAGCTACTCTCCTGATACCTGAAACGATCCGAGTGCAGCGCTAGCCTCGGTCAGGTTGTGCCTGCCGTGGATGGCGGCGGCGTAGCGGAGCAGGGCGCTTATCTGGCCGGGACTCGGAGTTGAGCCTGCGGCGACCTGGGCTCCCATGGTGGCGGTGAGGTTCGGGCTCTGGTGCGCGACCGCGTGCCTGGCGGCGAAGCCAGGGACGTGAAGTAGCACGATCGCCCGCGATGGGCATTCGGAGCCGCTGGCCGGCGTGGGTACCTGAGGGGTCCGGATGAGTTCGGGGTAGTGAGCGAGGTAAGCCAGTTCCCGGTCTCCTTCGGCGGCCGGCGGCCAGCCGATGATCAGCAGGAGCCGCCACTGGCTGGCCGCGTCGTCGGCCTGATCATGTACCTCGGCCAGGGCAGCTTCCAGCCGCTGGTACCAGCGGCGTGTCGTTACTGCGCGTACGGCCTGGTACTCGGCGTGCGCCCACTCCGCTGGCGAGCTGAACTCATCGCCGGAATATGCGGGCGCAGTCGGCAGCAGCGCGACGTCACGAACCTGTGCCGTGGCGTAGATCTGCTCGACCGCGTCGGCCAGCGCGGTTCTGGCCGCGGCGGGGTCAGCGTCCAGGCAGATCGTCTCGGCCCAGGCCCGGGACGCGGCACCCCATGCCTGACTCGGCACGGGCACGTTCCGCCATTGCAGTTTTGCGGACGAGATGGCGCCGATGATCTCGTTTTCCATGATGGTGTCCTGCTGCGCGGCGACTAAGGCGCACGCGGCGGCGGCATGGGCGCGCAGCCCAGGCGGTCCCGCGGCCACCCGTGCCTGGTCCTGCGCGGTATCAGCGCGATCCCGCAGTTCTTGCCAGGCGGTCGCGCCTGCCTGCCGCGCCGGCTCCCAGCTAGGGTCACCGGCCAGGGCTTCGATCAGCCCCAGCACGTTCTCGTCGGTGAACGGCGTGCGCGCCGTCCACCGCAGGCATGCTGGCCAGTCGGCTGATGGGGCGGCTTGCTCTAGTGCCTGGGTCCAGGCCCTGGCGGCGATGATGTGCCGGGCGAGATCGAGGTAGGCGCCGGCCCGGCCGCGCGGCCGCACCTGGGCGGTGCAGGCCCGGCACAACTCCAGCCCGGCAAGCAACCCGGCCTGGCGGCGGGTCAGCGCGCGGCTGTCGGCGACGGCACGCCGGACCCGGACGCAGCCCGCCGGCACCGCGCCGGGTGAGACCGGATGCCATTTTCCTGCTGGCCTGATCCGCGCGACATCGAGCATGATCGCCGCTAACGGCCCGGCAGGCAGACTCGCCTCCCGCAGATGCTGGGCCGTGGGCAGCCAGCCAGGCAGCACCTCGAAGAAAGGACCGGCCGACAAGACGGTGCTCACCGAACCTCCCTTTGATCGCTGGCAGCAGGCCGCACACCCACCCTGGCCGGGTCGTCGGGTGCGGCCGCGACCGAGCGTGGCTGCCGGATCATGGGGAACATGCGCGGTCCGTCGGGCAGGCAGATAGGCGGGCCGAGGTCGGCGTACCCGTGCCGCTCGTACAGCCGCCGGTTGCGCGGGCTGGAGGCTTCCAGGTACGCGGCCGCTCCGGCCTGATCGAGCACCCGGTGGTGGGCGCGTAGCAGGGCGGTGCCGATGCCGCGGCCTTGCTGGCCGGGCCGGACGCCGAGCAGCGCCAGGTGGTGGTGCGCGGCCCCGGCCGGGTGCCGGCTTTCCAGCGCGGCGTCGAACTCGATGAACCGCGACGTCCACGGGGCGGTGACCTCCCGCAGCCGCTCGGCGTAGTTGTCCGGTGCCGGAACCGGCTGCTGGCCCATCCAGAGCCAGAGCGCGGCGGCGGCGCGGTCGGGCGTGGTGTGCACGACCTCGCAGGCCAGCGCGTGATCGACGAAGATCTGGAAATAGGCGGGGAAAATACGGCGGCGGCTGGCCTCGTCGCTGATCAGCCACCGTGACGGCGGCAGGTCAAAGAACGCCTCGGCGAGAACCGCGCTCAGCACGGCCGCGTCACCGGGTTCGGCCCGGATGAGCTTGATCACCGCGACCGCTCCTGCGCGACCGCGGTCAGCCGGGTAGTGACCGCCTGCGGGCCGA
>DATNEK010000057.1:0-17453 GCA_035553055.1 Streptosporangiaceae bacterium
AGGCTGGCCGGCATGCCGCTGGCGCAGCGCTCGCACCTGCGGCGCGATCCTGGCCTGGGCGTCCATGCCCTTCATGGCCCGGTAGCTGACCGGCATGAGAAGCAGGCGGACGCCGACGGTGAACAGTGCGATCGCGGCAGCCGCCGCCAGGTTGCCAAGCAGCGGCGCCAGCATGCCAGCCAGCGCGAATACGATGTGATAGGCGGCGTCGACAGGGACGCCAAAAAATGTCGACATAACGACAAACCCTCCAGCGGTAGTCACGGGGACAAAGATGCTGCCGGAGGCGGTCGCCCTGGTTCAGCGCCAGCCGGGGGCGCGTTCGCCCGCAGGCGATGGCCGGCTAACTCAGCGCGGGTGGGCGGCCGCCGGGGCCGCCGAAGGTGCTCGAGGCCGCGGACGTCCCGCAGCGTCAGGGTCACGCTGGCGCAGGAAGCCCGCGCGCCAGGACTTCTCGCGCAGCGCGGACGCTCGGCCGGTCAGCGGAATCGCGGCTGAAATCCGGCCCATCGAGTAAGCGCACGCCAGGCACGCGGCCAGCGCTCCGACGACAACGGCGATCGCGAGCGCCGTCACGGCGGTGCCCGAATGGCCGGGTGAAGCCAGCAGCAAATGCCCCGTTGCCTGCCACAGATCAGCGAGCAACGTCACCAGGGCACTCCAGGTGGCCAGCATTAGCGCATCCGCTCCGCCCATGTCGGGGTTGGCATATCCAGGGTACTCCGGAGCGAGCCGGACGCCCTAGTTGCCTTGGTCGCCTCCGTCGCCATTGTCCCCGCCGTGGCCGTGGCCATCGCCGGGGCCGTGACCCTTGCCATGGTCATGCCCGTGGCCAGGATGCCGTGCGGTGCCGCCGACAACGGTGATCAGGCTGCCGACCAGAACCCGCCCGGTCGGCTCGACGGCTACCACCCGGCCTCGAGGCTGATCCGGCGTCGGCGCCCACTGGACCCGGACGCGCAGGCGGAGTTGCTTGAGTTGCCTGACCGCGGCGCCGACCGGCATGCCGATGAACGCCCGCCCGTCGACGTTTACCCGTGTCGCGGTCATGGGGGCCGTCGTGGGCGGCGCCCCCGATGCGTGGTGCGCGACGGCGGTGCCAAGCAGGTTCGCGCCGGTCAGCGCGATCAGTGCTGCCGCGACAAGGCCGCCGGCCAGTCCGAGCGCGACGCGGCGGCGAGGCCAGCGACGCGCCGCAGGCTGGGCGAACAGCAACTCGGTCGGCACCGGGCCCGCCTCGTGCCTGCCCGGGGGCCGCCGGGGCGGCGTGATGACTGCCGCCGGCTGTGGTGGCGTCATGGCTGCCGTCGGCGCTTGGTGACCTGCTGCGAGATCGTCATGCAGGCGCGAGGCGGTGGCAGCGACCTGCGCCGCGGTAGCCGGCCGGTCAGCCGGATCCTTGGCGGTGAGGTTCCCGACGAACCCGGCGACGGCACCTGGCACGGAGGCGGGGAGCGGCGGGAACGGGCGTTCCCTGTGCGCGAGCGCTACCTCGATGGCGGTGCCAGCGAATGGCGGCTTGCCGGTCAGGCACTCGTAGGCGACTACGCCGAGCCCATACAGGTCACTGGCCGAAGTCGCCTGGGCTCCTGACGCCCGTTCTGGCGCGAGATAGGAAGGCGTCCCGATGATCATCCCGGTGCGGGTCATCGGTGCCGACCCGGCCGCGTGGGAGATGCCGAAGTCGGTGATCTTGACTACGCCGGCGGCGCTGACCAGCAGATTGGCAGGCTTGATGTCGCGGTGAACCAGCCCGGCCTGATGCGCGGCCTGCAGCCCCGCCGCTGCCTGTGCGGTGATGTCCATGACGCGTCCGGCGTCCATAGCACCGCCGGCTCGCAGCATATGAGCCAGCGAGTCGCCATCGATCAGCTCCATGACCAGGTAGGGAGGGTGCTCCTGGGTCGGGTCGCCATAGTCGTAGACGCGCGCGATGTTCTGGTGCGACAGCGCCCCGGCGTGCTTCGCCTCGGCGCGAAACCGGTACAGGGTCTCCTCATGCTCCGCGAAGCCGGAGTGCAGCAGCTTGACCGCAACCGGCCGGTCAAGCACGCGATCGCGGGCCCGCCAGACCTCGCTGAAACCGCCTACGCCGATGCGTTCAACCAGCATGTACCGCTCGTCAAGGATGCTGCTGGTAGGTGGCATGAGTCTGGCGCTACCCTGGCCCGTATCAGGTATGCAGGGCCTGCTGCGACGGCCCGTGATCACGATCGATAGTTATAACCGCATCTTACCGGCATGATCCGACCCGGCTGGCGCCCGCGATGGTTCCTGATCATCGCACGGGACGGGGGAGCGCGGACCTAGCCGTCGCTTTGCCGGACGCTCGCGGTGCCGCGCAGGGCGCCGTCGGGCAGTTGCCGGCCTGCGATCAGCAGGAGCACGTCCCTTGCCTTTCCCGTCAGCTGCTCGCCGGCGCCGAACGACCAGTCCAGGTCGTCGGCGATCAGCCTGACGCCGGTCAGGTCCACGCCGAAGTGCCCAAGAGCCACCGGTGAGGTGACCGCGTCGAGCACCAGGCGCAGCCGGTCATCGGGCACCCGCCTGCTGACGCCGAGCGGCACGGTGAAGTCGAGCCCGTGAATCACGTCGTGAGTCAGCGGTGCTTCGGGCGCTCCGCCGGGGGGCTGCCAGGGATGCTCGGCGTTATCGCGCAGGGCGGCGGTCAGCTCCGATGGCGGCATCGCGGCGGCATCCCGCTTGGCTACCCGGTCGGACATCGCGGTGAAGTCGCCGCCGGACCTGGCCATCTCTTCGCTGAACCGCTCGATCGAGTACCTGAACGGCATCGTCATGTGCGCGACGACCTCCCGTACCCGCCAGCCGGCGCACAGGCTCGGCGCGTCCCACGCCCGCAACGACAATCCGGCGAGCACATCGGCGAGCTCGCGCCTTTCTGCGGCGATGGCGTCGCGCAATATTTCCTGCTTGGTGGTTGTGGTCATCGTCGGATCCCTTCAGTCAGCTAAGCGAGTCGAGGTAGGCGGCGAACTTGTCGAGTGAGGTGCGGAAGCCGGCCTGGGCATCCGGGCTGAGCATGGCGGCGGGCACGTTCGTCTGCCTGATCCGTACCTCGGTGCGGGCGTCGCCGAGGTCGACGAATGTCGCGGTCACCGTCATGCCGGAGTGGGTCTCGGTCCACACCAGCCGCTCGGGCGCCGTCACCTCGACGTAAACGGCCTTGGTCGGGTAGGTGCTGCCATCGGCATCGTTGATCATGACCGTTTCGAAGGCGCCTCCCGGCCTAGCGTCGACCCTGATGCGCTCAATCGGCGCGCTCGTGCCGACCGGCCCCCAGAAGTGGGTGAGGTGCTCCGGCGTGATCATGCAGCGGAAAACGAGCTCGCGCGGAGCGTCGAAGACCCTGGTCAGGTTCAGCTCGGCCGGTGCCGCCTGGTGGTTAGTCATGATCTGCCGCCTCCTCGCCCGATGCGGGCGCCGCTTGATGGATGTGGCCCTGCTGGATGTCGCGCAAGTGCGCGTCGAGCTTGTCGAACCGCTCGGTCCAGGTGCGCCGGCTGGTCTCGATCCAGCTGAGCGCCGCGTCGAGCGCGGCGGGCTCGAGGTGGCACGGCCGGTACTGGGCGTGCCTGGACCGCGAGATCAGCCCGGACCGCTCGAGCACCTTGAGGTGCTTGGAGATGCCAGGAAGCGTCATGTTGAACGGCACGGCCAGATCGTTAACCGTGGCATCGCCCCGCGCTAGCCGGGCCACGATGGCCCGGCGGGTCGGGTCGGCCAGCGCCATGAACGTGGCGTCGAGCTCATCATCGACGGCGACCCTCATAAGACTCCTCTGTCGGCTAGCTGCCTCTGGGCTTTATTTCACCACTTAGTTAATTAGCTGTCAAGTTAAATACTACCTAAACCGAAGCGCTAGGGGAGTGCGGGGGACTGGCGTAACTCAGGCGGATGCGTCGGTTCGGATCATGCGGACCAGGGCGCGCAGGCCGGCCTGCACCTCCTGGTGGTCGCTGATGCCGTCGAGCGTGTCCTCGATCCTGCGCGCTATCCGATCGACTCTGCGGCCGAGGTCCTCGGATCGCGAGCGCGCGGCTTCCCGGTCGGCGGCCTGCGCGTCCTGGAGGCGAGACAGGTCGGCGGTGAGCAGTTGCCTGGAGTGCGCGAGGTCGTCGGCCAGCTTGTCTTCGGCGCGGCGCAGGTTGTAGGTTCCCTCCCGCTCGATCTGGGCGAGGCCGGCGGCGAGCTGCTCAACCTGCTCGGTGAGGCGGTCTACGTCCTGCCGCAGCGTGAGCACGTCCTCGCGGGGATACACGCTCTCCTGAGATAGCGCGCCGAGGCGCTCGCGCAAGTGGGAAAAGTACGCCGCGGCCGGCCTTATCGTCGCCGACAGCAGGTAGAACCCGGCGACGTAGTAGCCGATGCCAGAACCGGAGACGTAGCTGACCGCGCCGGTTACCAGCGCGGTCAGCACATGCCCGCCGAGCGCGAACCACAACATCCGCCGACGGATCCGCCCGGCCTCGGCTTGCTCAGCCTGGGGCACGGTGATGCCGCGGTCGCGGGAGATGGCCATCTCAGTCATGACGGCGCGGGCGGTGAAGTACAGGTTCCACGGCACCGCGAGCAGCAAGATCAGCCAGGCCAGCGCGGCGCCTCCGGCCGCTATCGACAGCACTGTGCGCAGCTGCACTCCGGCCAGCCGGGCAAGCCAGGCGATCAGGATGCTCGCGGCCGTTCCAACCGCCAGCACCGCCCACCATCTGACGACGCTGCCACGATTCATATCGCTCATGCAGCCGAACGTAGGACAGCGGCGGCCGGCCGGGACCGGCTGGATTACTCAGAATCAGGCGAGTACTACTCAGGTGACCCGGCAGCGCGGGGGTGGCCCAGGGGCAGCCGCGCAGCCGCCGCGCAGGTACCAGAAAGCTTGACTTTACATAATGTGCATTATCGGCGCGGCCGGGAGCCGGAGTGCATGCCGGTGCGCTTCCGGCGCTCCTAGCGTCCGGCTCGGCTCAGCTCGGACGGCGCGTCGATTTCGGCGGTGGCCTGGGCGAACTGCGCCGCGTACAGGCGGGCGTACGCGCCTTGGGCCGCCAGCAGTTCGGCGTGGTTGCCTTGCTCGACGATCTGGCCGTGCTCCATCACCAGGATCGTGTCGGCGTCCCGGATCGTGGACAGCCGGTGCGCGATCACGAAGCTGGTCCGGCCCTGCCGCAGCGAGTTCATCGCCCGCTGGATGAGCACCTCGGTCCTGGTGTCCACCGACGAGGTCGCTTCGTCGAGGATGAGGATCGCTGGCCTGGCCAGGAAAGCGCGGGCGATCGTGATCAGCTGCCGCTCCCCCATGCTGACATTGGATCCCTCATCATCTATGACCGTTTCATACCCATCAGGCAGCATTTGAACGAAACGATCGACATAAGTCGCTTTCGCCGCATCGATAATGTCCTCGCGGCTCGGGTTATCCGCTCCGTAGGCGATGTTCTCCGCGATCGTGCCGCCGAACAGCCAGGCGTCCTGGAGCACCATGCCGGTCTGCGAGCGCAGCTCTTCCCTGGTCATGTCGGCGATGTTGACGCCGTCGAGCGTGATCGTCCCGCTGCGGACCTCGTAGAACCGCATCAGCAGGTTCACCAGCGTGGTCTTGCCTGCCCCGGTCGGGCCGACGATAGCGACCGTCTGGCCCGGGTCAACGGCCAGCGACAGGTTCTCGATCAGCGGCACCTCGGGGAAGTAGCTGAAGGAGACGTTGTTGAACGCCACCCGCCCCCGCACCTGCTCAGGGTGGACAGGCTCGGCGAGCTCAGGCTCCTGCTCATCGGCGTCGAGCAGTGCGAATACCCGCTCGGCCGACGCGATACCCGACTGCAGCAGGTTAGCCATGCTGGCGACCTGGGTCAGCGGCTGGCTGAACTGGCGCGAGTACTGTATGAACGCCTGCACGTCACCGATCGTCAGGGCGCCGGTGGCGACCCGCAGCGCGCCGACCACCGCGACCAGCACGTAGTTGAGGTTCCCGATGAACATCATCGCCGGCTGGATCGTGCCCGAGATGAACTGCGCGCGGAAGCTCGACTGGTACAGCTTCTCGTTCTGCTCGGTGAACGTCGCCAGCGAGGCGTCGGACTGGCCGAACACCTTGACCAGCGAGTGCCCGGTGAAGTTCTCTTCGATGTGGCCGTTGAGCTTGCCGGTCGTCGACCATTGCCTGATGAACTGCGGCTGCGCCCGCTTGCCTATCCGCATGACGAGGAAGATCGACGCGGGCACGGTCACGAGCGCGATCAGCGCCAGCAGCCAGGAGATCCAGATCATCACCGCGAGCACGCCGATGATGGTGAGCACCGACGTGACCACCTGGCTCATGGTCTGCTGCAGCGACTGCGCCAGGTTGTCGATGTCGTTGGTGACCCGGCTCAGGATCTCCCCGTGCGGCTGGCGGTCGAAGTAGCTCAGCGGCAGCCTGGACAGCTTCGCCTCGACCTGCTCGCGCATCGCGAAGATCGCGCGGTTCACCAGCTTCGCCACGATCCTGCCCTGCATCGCGGCGCACAGCGCGGCCACAGCGTAGATCAGCGCCACTACCGCCAGCGTCCGGCCGACTTGGTCGAAGTTGATCCCGTGACCGGGGTTGAGGTTCAGCGCGCCGATCAGCTTGGCCTGGGTCGAGTGACCTGTCGCGCGCAGTCGCCCGATGAACTCCGCCTTCGTCACGCCAGGCGGGATCTTGCTGCTGATGAAGCCGTCGAAGATCAGGTTGGTGACGTTGCCGAGTACCTTCGGCCCGATCACCGAGAACGCCACGCTGAACACGCCGAGTGTCAGCGCGGATACGATCAGCGTGCGCTCAGGCGCCAGCATTCGCAGCAGCCGCTTGCTTGACCCGCTGAAGTTCAGCGCCTTCTGGGTGGACATGCCGCCCATGAAGCCCATTGGCCCCCGGCCGCCAGGACCGAACCCCGAGTCAGGACGCAGGTCCCGCTTGGGAGTGACCCTCTCCCCCGTCGGGCTCTGTCCGTTCGGTGCTTGCCCATTCGGTGCTTGCCCATTCGGGGCCGGAGTCTGCCCGTTCGCCTTCGAGCCGTCAGTCGAGCTCATGCTGCCTCCTGCTCGGTAAGCTGGGAGAGCACGATCTCCCTGTAGGTCTCGTCAGTTCGCATCAGCTCGTCATGGGTGCCTTCGGCCACAATGCGGCCGGCCTCAAGCACGATGATCTTGTTGGCGTGCCTTATCGTGGCCACCCGCTGGGCGACGATCAGCACGGTGGCATCGGCGGTCTCGCGGGCGAGCGCCGCCCTGAGCGCTGCGTCGGTGGCGTAGTCGAGCGCCGAGAATGAGTCGTCGAACACGTAGATCTCGGGCTTGTGCGCAACCGCCCTGGCGATCGCCAGCCGCTGCCGCTGCCCGCCTGAGACGTTGGTGCCGCCCTGGGAAATCGCGGCGTCAAGCCCGCCTTGCATCTGCGCGACGAAGTCACGTGCCTGCGCGATCTCAAGCGCGTGCCACAACTCGGCGTCGCTCGCCTCGGAGTTGCCGTAACGCAGGTTGGACGCGACCGTTCCGGAGAACAGGTACGGCCGCTGGGGCACCAGCCCGATCAGGTCGGATAGCACCGCAGGGTCCAGGTCGCGTGTGTTGACACCATCCACGAGCACTGAGCCGGCGGTCGCATCGAATAGCCGGGGAATCAAGCTGATAAGCGTTGTCTTGCCGCTTCCCGTGGCGCCGATGATCGCCGTGACTTGCCCGGGTTCGGCCGTGAAGTTGATGTCGCACAGCACGGGCTGCTGCGCGCCCGGGTAGTGGAACTCCACGTCGCGCAGTTCGAGCCGGCCGCGCGCGGCTCCGATCGTCACCGGGTGGTCGGGCGGTCGCACGTCCGGCTCAGTATCAAGTACCTCGACGATCCGCTCGGCGCACACCTCGGCGCGCGGCACCATGACGAACATGAACGTCGCCATCATCACCGACATCAGAATCTGCAGCAGGTAAGTCAGGAACGCCGTCAGCGCACCGACCGGCATGCTGCCGTCAGCCACCCGGTGTCCGCCGAACCACAGCACCGCGATGCTCGAGTAATTCAGCACGAGCAGCACGGCCGGGAACATCAGCGCCATCAGCCTGCCGGTGCCAAGGCCCACCTCGTACAGCCCGGAGTTACCGACCTCGAACCTTTCGCGCTCGCTGGTGTCCCTGACGAAGGCCCTGACTACCCGCACCCCGGTGATCTGCTCGCGCATGATCCGGTTGATCTTGTCGATCCGCTCCTGCATCAGCCTGAACAACGGCCGCATCCGCCTGATGATGAGTGACACGATGATGCCGAGGGCGGGCACGGCGACCAGGAGCAGCGAAGAAAGCTGCACGTCCTGGTTGAGCGCCAGGATGATCCCGCCCACGCACATGATCGGTGCGGCCACCATCAGGGTGAACGTCATCAGCGCCAGCATCTGGACCTGCTGCACGTCGTTGGTGTTCCTGGTGATCAGAGATGGCGTCCCGAAGCGGCCGACCTCGCGCGCCGAGAACTCTTGCACCCGCTTGAACACAGCTAGCCGCATGTCCCTGCCGAGCGACATCGCCGTCCTGGCGCCGAAGTACACGGCGCCGACCGCGCATGTGATCTGGGCCAGCGAGACCAGCAGCATGAATGCGCCGAGCTTGAGTATGTAGTGGAGGTCGCCGTTGATCACGCCGTTGTCGATAATGTCGGCGTTCAGCGTCGGCAGGTACAGCGTCGCGAGCGTCTGCACCAGCTGGAGCAGCATGACAAGCTGCAGATCCCTGCGGTACGGCTTGAGATGCACTCTGAGCAGTCTGATCAGCACGTTCTCTCGCTTAAGGTTCTCGGGGCGGTTCGGCGGGTCGGTGGCAGGCTTAGCTAGGTGTCGATGTGCCGCGAGGCCTGATCAGGATCGGCGGGTTGAGGTCCGACCGCAAGTGAATTCGCTTTCGGCGTGGCGCCGCACCGATAGCGGAGCTGGCTCAGCGCCAGCCGGATCAGCGGCACCAGGGCCACCGGCGGATCGCAAGCCAGCCAGCGTTCGTGCGCGACGTGAACCGCGGCGGTGACGGCGCCGGCCATGACCGCGGGGAACATGTCAGAAGCGGGATCAGCGCCGACCCGGTCGGCTATGGCTTCGGCGAGTGCCTTCTGCGTCGCGTGCTGCGTCCGCAGGTACTCGCCTTCGAGCGATGCCGACTTAATCACCAGCCGGACACCTTGCACCCAGTCTCTGTCCGGCGGCCGTTCGCCGAGCACGTAGGCCTCAAGTACGGCGGCGGTGATCGCGTCCATCAGCGGCTCGTCCGCCGGGCGGTTGCGCAGCGCGGCCCCGATGAACGCGCCACGCTCCATGGCGAGCGCGCAGATCGCCTCGTACTTGCTGGCGAAGTAGTTGTTGAAGGTCCTGGTGGACACGCCGGCCTCGGCGGCGATGTCCTCGGGATGGACGTTGTCAAGCCCGCGCTCGATGGCCAGGCGCATGGCCGCGATCCCGAGCGCCCGGCGAGTCGCCGCCTTCTTGCGCTCGCGCAGCCCTTCGATCTCCCCCGGCCGGTCGTCAGAGTTGCTCGGCCTGCTCCCGGCGAGGCGAGAGCCGGCCTCGATGGGCTGATTCTCGACCACAGTCACAAAATTTAGTGTATCAACTTTTCGCAATACGCAAAATTTCGCAAACCGCAAGATCATCGGGACTGCCCGCAGGACACCGCCTGCCTGCCGCGATGTCGGATTTTCGCTAGACCGGAGGTGGTGCTAGCGCCGATGCTGGCTAGGTGCATGAGGACACCGAGCGCTGTATCAGGGCGGTTCAGTCGAAGGACGCCAGGTTCGACGGGTGGTTCTTCACCGCTGTGATCACCACCGGCATCTACTGTCGGCCGAGCTGCCCGGCGACCGCGCCGAAGCCGCGGAACATGCGCTTCTTCCCTAGCGCCGCGGCGGCACAGCAAGCCGGTTTTCGTGCGTGCAAGCGGTGCCGGCCGGATGCCAGCCCGGGTTCGCCGCAGTGGAACGAACGCGCTGACGTGGTCGCCCGCGCGATGCGGCTCATCGCGGACGGCGTGGTCGACACCGAGGGCGTGTCAGGGCTGGCCGCCAGGCTCGGCTACAGCGTCAGGCAGATCGAGCGGCAGCTTCGCGCGGAGCTTGGCGCGGGACCGCTGGCGCTGGCCAGGGCGCAGCGCGCGCAGACCGCGAGGCTGCTGATCGAGACGACGTCGCTGCCCATGGGTGACATCGCGTTCGCGGCCGGGTTCCCCACGATCAGGACGTTCAACGACACGGTGCTCGAGGTGTTCGCGCTGCCGCCAACCGAACTGCGCCGCCGGGCCGCCGGCAGTGCTGACGGTTACGCCGGAAATGGGACCGGCGGCACTTCACTGGGAGTGCTGTCGCTCCGGCTGCCGTTCCGCGCTCCGATGTGCCCGGACAACCTGTTCGGCCATCTGGTCGCGACCGCGGTGCCCGGCGTTGAACAGTGGCGTGACGGCAGCTACCGGCGCACGCTAAGGCTGTCACACGGACCTGGAATCGTCTCGCTGCGGCCGGGTCCCGACTACATCGCCTGCCAGCTCGCGCTTGGCAACTTGCGCGACCTCGCGATGGCGATCAGCCGATGCAGGCGACTGCTCGACCTGGACGCCGACCCCGTCGCGGTCTGCGACCAGTTGCGCGAAGACGATGTTCTCGCGCCGCTTGTCGACAAGGCGCCCGGGCGCCGGATCCCGCGCACGGTGGACGCCGCCGAGTTCGCGATCAGGGCGGTGATCGGTCAGCAGGTGTCAACCGCCGCGGCCAGGACCCACGCCGCCAGGCTGGCGGAGGCGTTCGGCGAGCCAGTCGAAGACGCGGCCGGCGGCCTGTCCAGGTTGTTTCCCGACATGACGGTGCTGGCTGCCGCTGACCCGCTCACGGTGCTCGCGGTGCCGCGGTCGAGGCGGCAGACGTTGGTCGCGCTGGCCGGCGCGATCGCGGGCGGCGAGGTCGACCTGGCCGCTGGCGCCGACTGGCAGCTGGCCAGGAGCCGGCTGGCTGCTCTGCCCGGAATAGGCCCGTGGACGATCGAGGTGATCGCGATGCGCGGTCTCGGCGATCCCGACGCTTTCCCTGCCACTGACCTCGGCGTCCGGCAGGCTGCGAAAGCGCTTGAACTGCCTCACTCCCCCGCCGCGCTGACCAGGCGGGCCGAGCCGTGGCGGCCGTGGCGTGGCTACGCCGTCCAGTATCTGTGGGCGACCTCAGATCACGCCATCAACCGAATGCCTGCCGCTTGAGCCTCGCGATGCGAAGCACTGTCGGAGCCCCAGGGCAAGATTTATAAGCACAGGAAAGGACGAGCAATGAGTGTGCGTACAGACGCTGCGCTTAGGTCGCACGCCGTGATAGACAGTCCGATCGGCCCGCTGACGCTGGTGACCGAGGACGGGAAGCTGACCGGCCTGTACATGGACGTGGCCGGGCACGAGCCTGGCGAAGGGACGCTCGGCGAGCGGGTCAGCGTCGACGACGACCCAGTACTCAGCGCCGCCGCCGGCCAGCTCGGCGCCTACTTCGCTGGCGACCTGACCAGCTTTGACCTGCCGCTCAGCCTCGAGGGGACCGGTTTCCAGCGCGCTGTGTGGGCTGGCCTGCAAGAGATACCGTACGGCGAGACGATTTCCTACGGTGAGCTGGCCAGGAGGATCGGCCAGCCGTCCGCGTCGCGTGCCGTCGGGCTAGCCAATGGGCGTAACCCGGTCAGCATCGTGGTTCCCTGCCATCGCGTCGTCGGCTCGGATGGGAGCCTGACCGGCTATGGCGGCGGCCTGCCGCGCAAGCAGTACCTGTTGGCGCTCGAGCAGCGGGTCAGCGGCCAGACGCTCGCCTGACCGCGCCCGCGCTAGGGCCTTGCACTTGAGTCTCCGCACTGGGCTGGCCGGATCTACCCTGAAACGACAAGTCCATGTTTTGCGGATCATTAGCTGCATTAGCTGCCGCATCGGGTTACGGTGGGCTACTGATCCCTTACACAAGCGGGCATCAGGTGCAAGGCTGGGAGCCTGGTGGCGAGATGGTATCGGGTATATACGGCGGCACCACCGTGGAGTTCAACGCGTTCATCGGCCGCGATCGAGAACTGCGTGAACTCCGTGCGCTGGCCGCTGGTGTACGGGCCCTGACGCTGTGCGGTGCCGGGGGGATCGGCAAAACCCGGCTCGCGCTTCATCTGCTTGCCGAGCTCGCGGTCGGCTATCCGGACGGAGCATGGTTCGTCGAGCTAGCCGACTTGCGGCAGCCAGAGCTTGTGGCGTCGCGGATCGCCTCGGTGATCGGCGTGACGGAAGAGCCCGGCCGCCCTTTGCTTGCCACGCTCGCTGACGCGCTCAGGTCACGCCGGATGCTGCTGTGCGTGGACAACTGCGAGCACCTGATAGATGCGTGCGCGCACGCCTGCCAGCGGCTGCTGGCTAGTTCGGCTGGGCTGCGGGTCATCGCGACGAGCCGGGAGCCGCTCCGGGTGGCCGCGGAAACCGTCTGGCAAGTCCCGCCGCTCTCGCTCCCGCCCGCCGGGACAGCCGCGACCGGCGAGCGCGCCACGGCGGACGGCGGCACCGAGGCCGTGGCCTTCGACGATCACGCCAGCTGCAGGGGCGGAGCTGACGCACTCAGGCTGTTCGCCGACAGGGCTGCGGCTGCCAGGCCCGGCTTCGTGCTCGGACCGGCTAACCTGCGGGCCGTCACCGAGATCTGCCGTTCTCTTGACGGCCTCCCGCTGGCGATCGAGCTGGCCGCCGCCTGGGTGCGGGCGCTGACCGTCGACCAGATCGCGGCCCGGCTCGGCGATCGCTTCAAGCTGCTCAACTCGGCGGATCGGACGGTCCCCGCGCGGCACCGCACGCTGCGCGACGCGATCGACTGGAGCCATGACCTGCTGTCCGCGCGGGAGAAGGTGCTGCTGCGCAGGCTGTCGGTATTCGCTGACTGGCCGCTCGAGATGGCCGAACAGGTCTGCGCGCGGGTGACCCCAGGCGATGAGATCGCCGCCAGCGAGATACTCGACCTGATCACCGGCCTTGCCGACAAGTCGCTCATCATCACCGAACCGGTCGTCGGCGGCAAGATCAGATACCGGATGCTCGACACGATCCGCGAGTACGCCGCGGCACGGCTGGCCGAGGCGGGCGAAAGGAACCTGATGCTCCGGCGGTTCCGCGCCTACACGGTCGCGGAGACCGAGGATCTGTCCATGATGGGGATGGCGCAGGTCAGGGCCTCGTGGTCGGCGAGAGTCGACGCGCTCACGCGGTTCGACGCGGAGATCGCCAACGTACGGCTGGTACTCGGCCGGGCGCTGGCGGACGGCGACATCGAGTCAGGGTTGCGGATCTGCGTGGCGATGCGGGCGGGCTGGATCCCCAAGGGCTCGTTCGCCGAGGGCGCGGACTGGATGGACGCGTTCCTCCGCGCCGGCCGAGCTGGGCTCAGCGATGACGTGCTCGGCTCGGCGCTGGTCGCGCGCGCTCAGCTCGCGATGGCGGCCGACCCCGACGCGGCACGGGGCTACGCGCTCGAAGGGCTGGCGCTGTGCGGGTCTGACGCGGCGAGATTCTGGGCGGCGTCGGCGCTCAACCTGCTCGCCGAGGTCGCGCTGCACGCCAGGAACCTTGACGAAGCCGTGGCCAGGGCCGATGAGGCCATGGCCGTGGCCAGGTCAGCCGGCGACTGGTGGAACGAGGGCTACGCGACCGGTACGCTCGCCGCCACGGCGGCGTTTCGCGGCGAGTTCGCGGCGGCCAAGGATCTCGCCGAGCAAGCGCTGGCGATCACCTACGAGATCGACCAGCAGTGGGGGGCGGCGCGGGCGCTGCTCGGGCTCGGCGACCTGGCCAGGCTCACCGGCGACCTGGATCAGGCTAACCAGCGCTACACGGACGCGCTCGCCATCGTGCGCGAGATCGACGCCAAGCCGGAAATCGCCCGTTGCCTGGCCGGTCTTGGCCGGATCGCGATCAGCCAGGGCGACCTCTCCGCGGCGGCCAAGCACTTCGGTGACAGCCTCGTGCTCAGCAAGTCGACCGGCAGCAGGATCGGGGTCATCAGGGGACTCGACGCTTTCGCCGCGCTGGCCGCGGACCTGGCAATGCCGGAGCCCGCCGTCCGGCTAGCCGCCGCGGCGGCGGCGCTCCGTGCCGAAGCCGGCTTGCCCGTGGCGCCGCCGGCCAGGACCAGCAGGATCACCGACGCGGCCGCGGCGCTTGGCGACCGGGCGGTCAGCGACCTCTGGCAGGCTGGCCTGCTGCTCGGCGGCGACGCCGCGGTGTCGCTCGCGCTCGCGATCGGCGATCGGGGCAGGCCAGCGGCCGCACCGGGCGAGCACGCGCAACCTGACCCCATCGCCACGCCCGCGACCGGCGGGCTCACCGCGCGAGAACTGCAGATCGCTGACCTGATCGCCGGGGGCGCGAGCAACAAGGCAATCGCCGAGGCGCTCGTCATCACCCCGGCGACGGCGGCCAGGCACGTCGCGAACATCATGGGCAAGCTCGGCGTCAACTCCCGTGCCCAGATAGCCGCTTGGGCGCTGAAGCGATCAGCGAGCTAGTGCGGATCGAACAGGGCGCTGACCGACTCGCCCTCGTGTATCCGCCTGATTGCCTCGGCCAGCGCCGAGGCGACCGAGATCACGTGCAGCTTTTCGTCTCGCTCCGACTCTGTGATCGCGACCGTGTTCGTGCACACCACTTGCTCCACCTCGGGCCAGGCGACGATCCGCTTGAGCGCGCCGTCGCAGAACAGTCCGTGCGTGCAGGCGATCTTTACCGAGCGCGCGCCTTGCTCACGCAGCTTGCCGAGCAACTCGATGATCGTGGTGCCTCTGGCGATCTCATCGTCGAGCACGATGACGTTGCGCCGGGTTACCTCGCCGATGATCGAGGTGACCGTTACTTTCTCGTCGTCGATCCGCTCCTTGGCCCCGGCGGCCACCGGCAGGCCGAGCATGCGCGCGAGCGCCGCGGCCGCCTTGGCGTTGCCCAGGTCGGGCGAGACGACGACCGAGTTGGACAAGTCCTCGGCCCGGAAGTGCGCCGCGAGCTCGCGTAGCGCGTGCAGGTGATCCACAGGTACCGAGAAGAACCCGTGCACCTGCGGCGAGTGCAAGGTCATCGTGAGCACCCGGCTGGCGCCGGCCGCCACCAGCAGGTCGGCAACCAGCCGGCCGCCGATCGAGACCCTCGGCATTGTCTTCTTGTCCGAACGGGCATACGCGTAATGCGGCATAACCGCCGTTACCCGGGCCGCCGACGCCCCCCTCGCCGCGTCGATCATCAGCAGCAGCTCAACGAGGTGCTCTTGAACCGGTGCTGACAGCGGCTGGATCAGGAAGACGTCTCGTTCCCTGCAGTTGGATTGCAGCTGGACTTCCAGGCAATCGTTGGCGAACCGGCGGACGTCGGATGGTTGCAACGGAACGCCAAGGTGCCCGCAAATCTCGGCCGCCAGATTCCCGTGAGCGGTGCCGCTGAAGATCGAAATTTCGCGCACATGGCCAGACTATGGCCATCTAGCTAACCATCAACTCCGAACGCCGACGTGATTTGCCGCACGCCCCGATCACGTCACCGTCAGCCGTTGTACGCCGGCAGGCTCAGGTTCTTCCTGATGTCGCGTTGCACCTGTTCCCTTGACCGCCTCGCGTCAACGGTGACCACGTACTCCTTGCGCCGGAAGATCTCCAGGACCGGATTGGTCTTCTCGTGGTACTCGCGCAGCCTCACCGCCAGCGCGGCCTCGGTGTCGTCCTCCCTGATCACCAGCGGTGACCCGCAGGCGTCGCAGCGGCCTTCTGTCTGCGGGCTATTCGCTATCAGGTTGTAGTCCATGCCACAGCCCGAGCACAGCCGCCTGGCCAGCACCCGCCGCCTGACCTCGCTGTCGGGCAGGTCAAGCTGAATGACCCCGTCGATGTCGTAGCTTTCCAAGAAGAACTCGGCCTGCGCCCTATTTCGCGGGAAGCCGTCGATGATGAACCCGTAATTCCAGTCGTGGTCGAAGAGCCGCTGCCTGACGACGCCCTCCACAAGATCGTCGCTGACCAGCAGGCCGGCCGACATGATGCGCCTGACCTGAGCGCCTAGCTTCGTATGGTGCTGCACGTTCCACCGGAAGATGTCGCCGACGGCGATATGCACCAGATCCAGATCGGCTGCCAGCATGCCAGCCTGGGTGCCCTTGCCACTCCCCTGGACGCCCATGATGACGTATTTGCGCACCTCGTCAGGCTATCGCGCCATCTTCCTTGATCGTGGCCGCGCCATCGGGAGCGGGCGCGGCCTCGGCGGCGGACTGGCTCTCGCCGGGTTGCGCCTCGCCCAGCGCGAACACGCGCTCGCACAGCCGGCGCAGCTTGGGCTCAAGCGAATCGGCGATCAGCGGCCAGTCGGCGGCAAGCAGGCCGGCGTTGATGAACCGGACGATGTCGTTGCGCTTGCCCTGGGACAGCAACATGCCGTACATGCTGCGCCTGGTCGCATCGTCGCTGACGTCGCACTCGCGCATGCCCGGCCATGACAGGTGCATGGGTAGCATCAGGACGCCCTTTACCGGCCCCTTCAGGTCATCGATCTGGTCAGGTAGCCGTCCGGACGGACCGAGCCGGCCAGGCAGCAGGTCTGCGATAGGCATGGCTCGAATAGTACTGACCGCCCGGCTACCGCCTGTAGTAACTCGCGGAGAGCTGACCTACCCGATGCCGATCCCTGGCCGGCGCTATGGCAACGCGATGCCGGCGCTAGGCTCAAGCCATGTCCGACACACCAGCTGACCAGCGGTGGCGGGTGCTGTTCACTCCCCGGTGGCTCAGCTGGCACCTGTTCGCCGTCGTGGCGTTCGCCGGGATGCTGTGGCTGGGTGACTGGCAGTTCCGCCGCGCCGTGGGCGGGAACCCGCTCAGCTGGGCGTACACGTTCGAGTGGCCGGTCTTCGCTGTTTTCGGAGCTGTGTTCTGGGTCAAGACGATCAGAGATGAACTGCGCCCCAGCACGCCGGCTCAGCGGGAGAACGTGGTGCTTCCCTCCGGCGCTGGCGCAGGCGGCGAAGGAACAGCCAGCCAGGGCACGGGCGCGGCGATCAACGTAGCGCGGACCGGGCTTGACTCGCGGGCCGATGACGGCGAGAACGACACGGAGCTTGCCGAGTACAACGCGTATCTGGCCGTGCTGAACAAAGAAGTCAAGGGCCACGGCAAGTGGCACGGGCTGCGCTAGCGAGGGCAGGGCTAGCGAGGGCAGGGCCAGCCAGGGCAGGGCCAGCCAGGGCAGGGCGCCAGGCGGAGCGGCCGGACAGCGGGCAGGTTGAGAGGTGGAAGAGTTGGAAGCCGACAAGCTACGCGCTGTGGTGGTGCGCGCATACCGCGTGATGGCCTACGTGACCGGCACCATGCTGATCATCTTGTGCTTCGTGGGCATACCGCTGCAGGTGTTCGCCGGCGATGACGCGG
>DATNEK010000058.1:0-2033 GCA_035553055.1 Streptosporangiaceae bacterium
CGATCTTGTTGCGCAGGTTCGCCAGTACCGCAGCCTGCTTCGCTGGGCTGATCGGACGGGCGACCGGCCGGTGGCTCAACAGCGGCCCGGCCACGGCGGCACGCGCACCAGCGGGGGCCGACCCGAGAACCGCGGCTCCCAGAACTCCTGCCGTGACGATGGCGACGGTGGGCACCAGGAGTGCTCGCAGGTTCTTCAAGATTTCGACCCTTACTGAATTGGCTGGAACGCGCAGACCCTACCTCGGGTCTGCGTCCCTGATCGGCCATGGCGCGCGAATCGTTACCGCCCCGGCTGACGAGTGACCAAGCCGGCACCGGCCAGGCCCGAGGCGTGCAAAACTGCAACCGTGAGCGGTTCCGGTTCTGGGGTCAGGCACCCGCCCACGCTCGAGGAGGTGGCCGCTCGGGCTGGCGTCTCTCGGGCCACCGCGAGCCGGGTACTGCGCGGCGCGAGCAACGTCAGCGAGCAGGCTCGCAGCTCGGTGCTGGACGCCGCGGCACAGATCTCCTACGCGCCGAACCGGGCCGCGCGGTCGCTGGTCACCGGGCGCAGCGATTCGGTGGCCTTCGTGGTGGCCGAAACCGAGGACCGGCTGTTCTCCGACCCGTTCTTCCTCGGCATGCTGCGCGGAGCCCAGGCGGTGATCGCCGGGGCCGGGCTGCAGCTGGTGTTCACGGTGGCCGCCACCGAGGACGAGCACGCCCGGTTCCTGCACTACGCCGGCGGCGGGCACGTGGACGGGGTGCTGGTGCTGTCACTGCACGGCCGCGACCGGCTGCCCCAGCAGCTGGAGCAGCGCACGGTGCCGACCGTGCTCAGCGGGCGCCCACTGGACGGCGACGACGAGCTGTTCTTCGTGGACTCCGACAATCTCGGTGGCGCAGCGAAGGCGACCAGCTACCTGATCGGCACCGGCCGGCGCCGGATCGCCACCGTCACCGGGCCGCTGGACATGTGCGCGGGCCAGGACCGGCTGGCCGGCTACCGGCAGGCGATTGCCGACGCCGGCCTGCCCGGCTCGGACTCCCTGATCGGGCACGGCCGGTTCAGCATCGCCAGCGGACAGGCCGCGATGGCCGACCTGCTGGTCGCCAACCCCGATATCGACGCGGTGTTCGCCGCCTCCGACCTGACCGCGATCGGCGCGATGCGCGCCATCGAGGCGGCCGGTCGCCGGGTCCGCGACGACATCGCGGTGGTCGGCTTCGACGACATCGGCGACGCCGAACTGGCCCACCCGGCGCTGACCACGGTCCGCCAGCCGATCGCCGAGATGGGTCGGACGATGGCCACCAGGCTGCTGCAGCGGATCGCCGGCGAGCAGCCGCCGCTGCGGACCGTGTTGCCGGTGGAGCTAATCCAGCGGCAGACGGCCTGATTGTCCAGCGGCGCAGGCCGCCTGATTTCGCCCCGGCAACAACAAATTGGGTGACAATCCGCGCCGGATGCTTGACATGGCCGGCGCGGACGCGCATTGTCGCTGCAGTTCGTGAGAGCGCTCTCACGACGAACAGCTTCCGACCGCTCAGTCGATGCGGCCGGCACTCGGTCCGTGGATCGCATCAGGAGGATGACGATGTCCCGCTCACCCCACCCGTCCCGCGTCAGGGTGCGGCTCACCGCCGCTGTCGCGCTCAGCACGCTCGGCATCGCCGGCCTGGCCGGCTGCTCCTCCAGCAAGAACGCCGGCGCGACCGATGACCCGAACGCCAAGGTCACCCTGACCGTCGGCCTGTTCGGCACCTTCGGCTTCAAGGAGGCCGGGCTGTACGCCGAATACATGAAGCAGCATCCGAACGTCACCATCAGCGAGGACGACGTCGAGCAGTCCTCGGACTACTGGACCCGGCTGAAGACCCGGCTGGCCTCGGGCAGCGGCCTCGACGACGTCCAGGGCGTCGAGATCGGATTCGTCTCCGACGTGGTGCAGAACCACGCCAACCAGTTCGTCGACTTCGCAGCGCTCCCTGAGGGCAACTCGCTGAAATCGTCGTTCTACGACTGGAAGTGGCAGCAGGCCACCACCTCGG
>DATNEK010000059.1:0-4247 GCA_035553055.1 Streptosporangiaceae bacterium
CGATGAATCCGGCAACCCATCGCGCTTGCCCCCGCCACCGCCCGCGATGAATCCGGCAACCCATCGCGCTTGCCCCCGCCACCGCCCGCGATGAATCCGGCAACCCATCGCGCTTGCCCTCGCCACGACCGCGATGGATGCCCGGATCCATCAGGGATTTCGGGTGTGAAAGCCCGGATCCATCGCGGTCGACGCCGACGCCGATGCGATGGATTCGGGGATTCATCCTGCAGTCCGGCCGCGAAGGCTGGGTGGGCCAGTGGCCACCGAGGCTGGTGGGGCTAGCGGGTCGCGAGGGACTCGATCTTGGAGAACAGGGCGGTCGCGAGCGACCTGGTGTCATCGAACATGTTCAGGTCGGGTAGCTCATCCAGCGGATGCCAGCTGAATGGGTGCGCCGGATGCGTGAGCGATTCGGCCACGCCGGCGATGCCGACATAGATGTGGTCAATGTGGAAGTGCGGGTCACCCACGTGGTTGTCGCTGTCCACCGGCTGCTCAAGAATCCACCACGGCTGACTTACCAGCTTCCCGGTCGCGATCACATCCTCGGGAGCTGAAGGAGCCGGTGCCGGCAGGAAGCTGACCGCGAGGCCGGTCTCTTCGGCAACCTCGCGCAAGGCAGCCTCGGGCGCAGTTTCGTGCGGCTCGACGTGGCCGCCAGGGATCATGAGCTTGCCGAACAGCGGATGCAGGATCAGCCCGAGCCGCCACTGGTCGCCGAGCTTGCTGAAGACGAGCGCGCTTGCCGTCGCGTGCTTGATGGTCACCTAGTCATACTGCACTAGCGCCCTGCCAACAGATCGTGGCCCCCGAGTACTGACGGCGAGGCTGCGGCTGCACATTAGGCGCGGGGTCTGGGACTATGGGCATGGTCCCGGTATCGGGCAGATGCGAAAACTCGGTCGAAAGGGTCATCGTGCGGACGTTGTGGCTTGATGACGACGGCAGGTGGCACACCAAGCTGCGCGGCCGCCAGATTCTCTCCGACCCTCGGCTGAATCGCGGCACCGCGTTCAGCTACGCGCAGCGGCGTGGCCTCGGATTGACCGGCCTCATTCCGCCCGCCCACGTCACGCTCGACCAGCAAGTCGCCAGGGTCTACGCCCAGTACTTGCGTCAGCCGTCCGACCTGGCGAAGAACGTGCTGCTCACCGAGATCCACGACAGGAATGAGGTGCTGTTCTACCGGCTGCTGACCACCCACCTCACCGAGATGCTGCCTATCGTGTACACCCCGACGATCGGGCTGGCGATCAAGAGCTATAGCCACGAGTACCGCAGGCCACGCGGCGTCTACTTGTCGGTAGATCATCCTGAGCTGATCGAGGAGTCGCTGCTCGCCACCGACCTTATGGGCTCCGACATCGACCTGATCGTCGCGACGGACGCAGGCGCGATTTTGGGTATCGGCGACTGGGGCGTCGGCGGCATCGACATCGCCGTTGGCAAGCTCGCCGTGTACACGGCGGCGGGCGGCATCGATCCCAACCGCGCGCTGCCGGTCATGCTCGACGTCGGCACCGACCGCCGGAGCCTGCTCGAAGACCCGCTTTACATCGGCAACAGGCGGCCCCGCGTGGCGGCCGAGGAGTACGACAGCTTTCTTGACGCGTTCGTCGAGACGGCCAGCAGGCTGTTCCCCAAGGCAATGCTGCACTGGGAGGACATCGGCGCAGCCAACGCGCGGAGGCTTCTCGATCGCTATCGCGATCGGCTGCTGACGTTCAACGACGACATCCAGGGCACCGGCGCGGTGAACCTGGCCGCCGTGCTGGCCGCCGTCCGGGCGACGGGCACCGCGCTGAAGGACCACAGGATCGTCATCTTCGGCGCCGGTACCGCGGGCACCGGGATCGCCGATCAGCTATGCGCCCAGATGCTCGCCGACGGAATACCAGAGCAGGAGGCGAAGGCCAGGTTCTGGGCTCTGGACCGGCCGGGCCTGCTGACCGCCAACATGCAAGGCCTCAGCGACTCACAACGGCGGTGCGCGAGGGACCCGGCCGAAGTCGCCGGCTGGCGGCGCGACGAGAACGGTGCGATCAGCCTGGCCCAGGTGGTCAGCAGGGCCGAGCCGACGATACTGATCGGCACGTCTACCGTGGCCGGCGCGTTTACCGAAGAAATAGTCAGGCAGATGGCCGCGCGTGTGGCCAGGCCGGTGATACTGCCGATGTCCAACCCGACCGAGTTGGCCGAGGCGACACCGGCCGACCTGATCGCCTGGACCGAAGGACGCGCGCTCGTGGCGACCGGCAGCCCGTTCAAGCCGGTGCACTTCGCCGGCAAGGCCTACGTGATCGGCCAGGCCAACAACGCGCTGGTGTTCCCAGGCGTCGGCCTCGGCGTGATCGCCGCGGCCGCGACGCGGGTAACCGACGGCATGTTGACGGCGGCGGCACACGCCGTCGCGGACCTCACCGACGTGTCAGCTCCCGGCACGGCGCTCCTGCCGCCAATTGAAGAATTGCGCGAGACATCCGTCGCGGTCGCTAGTGCGGTCGCCGCGGCGGCCTGGGCCGATGGGGTCGCGACCGTGACACCACCGGCCGACTTGACGCGGCACGTCAGGAGCCTTATGTGGGAGCCAAGCTACCGGCCGATTGTGGCTGAATAAGCGACGCCGTTCGCTCGGCCCCGGCGCCCCGACGAAAGCCGTATATCTCCCATAGGCTGATGGAACGTTCAGACAGGGCAATCGCTTTCAGACGTCAGGTTGAACAATAGCCGGAATTGATGCGCATTGGGTTCCCTAGCCCGACGTTAACCAACTACGATGCGCACCATCCGCTTGCTGATGTTTCTACTGGTCAGGAGAACAGTGATTATCAGGAGGATGTACTCGGTCCCCGAGAACATCACCATGTTCAGCGCAGGCGCGGCCGCGGTTGGCGCCGTCTACCCGATGATCATGGCACACACCGGCGGGCACGGGCTGCCCTGCCCGCTGCGCAGTCTGACCGGCGTGCCATGTCCATTCTGTGGCCTGACCACCGCGACCGTGGCGCTGACGCACGGCGAGTGGGGAACAGCGGCGAAGACCAGTCCGCTCGCCTATCTCGTCGCGATCCTGGCCGTTGCGACGGCACCGGTTTTGGTTGCTCGGCTGTTCGGGCTGGCTCCGCTACCACGGCGAGCTTCGGATCCTACCCGTCGACGCATTTCCAGGGTCATGATCGTCATCGTCGCGCTAAGCTGGCTGTTTCAGCTACGTCGGTACGGATTCGTATAGGAAAGCCCGAAATATCCGTCATATTCGAGTACAGTACTGCCTGTCGTTTTCGGTCGGCAGGCGCATCACGAAAGGTACCCCCATGGCATACCAGGGCACTCCGTCTTACTCAGGCGTCCCTGCCTCGCAGTACTCAGACTGGATCCACCGGGTCGGTGCGTATCTGATCGAGACTCTGCCAGCTCTGATCGTCTTCTACATCTTTGTCTTCGCCGTACGAGTCGCCATTCTGGACATCATCGTCTACCTAGCGTTCCTCGGCTACGTTATCTACAACCGCTGGATCCTGGGCGGGCAGGGTCAGAGCATCGGCAAGAAGGTGCTCGGCATGATGCTGCTCAGCGAGGAGACCGGCCAGCCAATCGGTACACTCAACGCTTTCCTGCGCGACATCTGCCACATCGTCGACAGCATCATCTGCTACGTCGGCTATCTGTTCCCGTTGTGGGACGCCAAGCGGCAGACCCTCGCCGACAAGATCATGAAGACGGTTGTCGTCCCCGCCCAGCAGTAGCTAGGCCAAGATCGGCCAAGATCGAGAGCCCCGCTCGCCCGCAGGCGAGCGGGGCTCTGTTCGCTGGCTAGCTTCCCGCGGTGAGCCGCCCGCGCTCCTGCGGTGGATCGATGTCGCGCGGCTTGCGTCTGATCGAGACTCCGCCCATGATCGTGACGCCGCTCAGGTGAAGCACCGGCGCGTCGGCCCTTTTCGACTCGGGCGTCTCGGGCGGAACCTCGATCCCGCCCATGATCGCCCAGGCGCTGTCGATCACTCGCATCTCCGGCGGCACGACTATGTCAAGTCCGGCCATGACGCAGGCGACCCTGAGGCGGATCTCGCCTGGCGGCAGTACAGCGGCGCGGAAATCGAGGTCACCGCCAGCCATGACGGTAACCGCCGACATCGCCTGCGGGACCTGCCAGACGCCTTTCCTGCTGAAGGCACCCATGAGGGCTACCAAGCGAGTGCGCTTGCCCCTGGCGGCGATCGCGCCTGATGCGCCGGGCTGGGCCA
>DATNEK010000060.1:0-13193 GCA_035553055.1 Streptosporangiaceae bacterium
CACATCGACAGTTACTAGCACGCCTTCGCTCACTTCCTCAAGCTGAACATCGAGCGCAAGGTCCGAGCCTTCGGGCACGCGCACGAGGCCGGCACCGAGTTCGGCAGGCGCAGGAACCACTCTTTGCTCATGGCGCGCTGACGCCGACCCGAGTGTCACGATGTTGAAGACGAGCGGACCGCGCGGATCTAGCTTGTTGGGTCTGTTGAGTTTCGCGTGTGGCATGGCTACGCAGGTGTCGGATTTAGATGTGTCGATTGAAACACTGGGCGGTTAGCTTACCTGGCCAGCCAGTCAATACCCAACTCGCCGGCTCTCCCAGCCTGGCCAGCCCTAGGTCACTGATCGACTAGCCGCTCGGTCAGCCGTCGAAGCACAGGTTCTGGCGCTAGCCCGGTCACGTCTCCGCCGAATCTGGCGAACTCCTTGACCAGGCTCGACGATAGGAACGCGTACAGCGGGTTCGTCGTCATGAACAGGGTCTCCACCCCGGCCTGGTTGTAGTTCATCTGGGCCATCTGCATCTCGTAGTCGAAGTCGCTGACCGCGCGCAGGCCCTTGACGATCGCGGAGACGTCGTTGGCGCGGCAGAAGTCGACGATCAGGCCGCGGAACTTGGCGACCCTGACGTTGCCCAGGCCCTTGGTCACTTCGCTCAGCATCTCGACCCGCTCGTCGTCGGTGAACAGCGACGACTTCGACGGATTGCGAAGCACCGCGACAATCACCTCGTCGTGAAGCTTCGCCGCACGGCTGATGATGTCCAGATGACCATTGGTGACTGGGTCGAACGACCCAGGGCAGACCACGCGAATCACGCGGACTCACGCTCCCGTCGTCGAAGCTGCGGCGGCAGGCGCATCGCCGCAGGCGCGACCGTACCAGAGCGTCGTCTCGCCGTACCGACGGGACCGGTCTTGCGCATATCCGAGCGGCCAGGCCGGTGCCCCCGATCGAGAGTCGCGCTCGACGATCACAAGCGCATCGGCGGCCAGCCAGCCTCGCTCGGCGAGCGCTGCCAGCACCACGGCGAGCTCGTCGTCGCGCATCGAATAAGGCGGGTCAGCGAAGACAAGCTGGCGCGGCGACGCCTCTCCGGGCCCGCGGCGCAGCGCCCGGTCAACCCGGTCGTGCACGAGCCGTGCGCCCGTCAGACCGACGACGGAGATGTTCCGCCTGATCACAGCGGCTGCGCCCGGGTCAGACTCGATCAGCAGCACGTCGGACGCACCGCGGGATAGCGCCTCGAGCCCGACCGCGCCTGAGCCCGCGTAAAGGTCGAGCATCGTGAGGCCGGCCAGACTGCCGAAGATCGCGAAAACCGTGGAGAACAGACCTTCTCGCGTCCTGTCGCTTGTCGGCCTGGTCGAGCGACCGGCCGGCACAGCAAGCCTTCTGCCACCGGCTTGTCCAGCGATGATCCTGGTCATGGCGGCGGCCCGCCCGGGACCACGGCCGACAAGCCTTCGGCCGACAAGCCTTCGGCAGGCAGGCCTTCGGCAGGCAGGCCTTCGGCAGGCAGCGCCATCAAGCCTTCTCCAGATACTCGGCGCGCTCCGCGTCGAGCAGCACGCTAATCGCGCCGGCCAGAGCGGGATGGCCGGCTAGAGCCGGGTCGGCATCGATCAACTCGGTGGCCTCGCGCCTCGCGTCGATGATGATCTGCTTGTCCGCCTGCTTGGTGAGCCTGAGCAGCTTCAGGCTCGATCGCCGACCAGCCTGCGCTGAGCCGAGAACGTCGCCCTCCCTGCGCTGCTCGAGGTCAAGCTCCGAGAGCGCGAAGCCGTCCGTCGTGGCCGCGACCGCGTTCAGCCTGTCCCTGGCCGGGCTTGTCTCAGGTGCCGCCGTGACCAGCAAGCACAAGCCTGGATAGCCACCGCGGCCCACCCGGCCGCGAAGCTGGTGGAGCTGAGATACGCCGAACCGGTCCGCGTCCATGACCACCATCGCGGTGGCGTTGGGAACGTCGACCCCAACCTCGATGACCGTAGTGGTGACGAGCACGTCAATCTGGCCATCGGCGAAGGCAAGCATGATCTTGTCTTTTTCATCCGGCGGGAGCTTTCCGTGCAGGACGGCGAGCCGCAGCTTGGCGAGCGGCCCCTGCGCCAAGTCCGCCGCGACGTCGAGCACGGCCAGCGCCGGCCTGCGCTCGGCCTCGTCCTCTTCGAGTTCGGCGAAGTCGAAGCCGCCGTCTTCGGCTAGGTCATCGGGCTCTGATTTGCTCGACCTCGTGCCAGCTGGGCGAGACTCGGGCTCGTCGGTGTCAAGGCCGATTCTCGGGCACACGACGTAGACCTGCCTGCCCGCCGCCACCTCCTCATTGACCCGCTCCCAGGTGCGGGTCAGATAGTGCGGTTTCTCATCCACGGGCACGACGTGGGTCGCGATCGGCGACCGCCCTTCGGGCAGCTCGGTCAGCTCGGTGACCTCCAGGTCGCCGAAGACCGTGATCGCCACGGTCCGCGGAATCGGTGTGGCGGTCATCACGAGCACGTGCGGCCTGCCGCTGATCGCCTTCGCACGCAGCGCCTCTCGCTGCTCAACTCCGAACCTGTGCTGCTCGTCGATCACGACCAGCCCTAGGTCGGCGAACTGCACATGAGATTCAAGCAGCGCGTGGGTCCCGATGACTATCCCGGCCGAACCGGATGCCGCCTCAAGCAGTGCCTTGCGCCTGACCGCGCTGCTCTGCGAGCCGGTCAGCAAGGTCACCGTCGTGGCGTGCTCGGCACCGCCAAGCTGGCCTGCCATCGCGAGCGGGCCGAGCATCTGGCTGATCGACCTGTGGTGCTGCTGCGCGAGCACTTCGGTCGGCGCGAGCAGTGCCGCCTGCCCGGCCGCGTCGACCACCTGGAGCATCGCGCGCAGCGCGACAACGGTCTTTCCCGAGCCGACCTCACCTTGCAACAACCGGTGCATCGGGTGGTCATTGGTCAGATCGGCCGCGATCACCTCGCTGGCCTGCCGCTGGCCGACGGTCAATTCGAACGGCAGGCGCTGGTCGAACTCGAAGAGCAACCCGTCAGGTACTACAGGGCGCGGCAGCGCGGTGTACTCCATCGAGACGCGGCGGCGCTGGGCGAGCAGCACCTGGAGCATGAGCGCCTCGTCCCATTTGAGCCGCTTAGCCGCAGCCCAAGCGTCCTGGTCGGTGGCGGGACGATGGATCGAGTGCAACGCTTTGGAGTAATCAAGCAGCCCGTACTTGCGCCTGATCGCGGCTGGCAGCGGGTCGTCGCCGAAGTCGGCCTGAGCGAGCGCGAGCGTGACGCAGTCGGCTATCTGCCAGGACGCGATGTCCTTGCTGGCCGGGTAGATCGGGATCAACTCGGTCGAGAACTCAACCGCCCTGGCATCGCCTGATTCATCGGACTTGAGCATCTCGTACTCGGGGTGGGATAGCTGGCGCTTGCCTCGGAACGTGGAGACCTGACCAGAGAAAAGCCCGCTCCGGCCCGACGCGAGTTCGCGCTCACGCCAATCCTGCCGGCCTTTACCGAAGAACGTCAGCGTCAGCCGCCCTCGGCCATCGGTGACCACAGCCTCGAAGATCGAGCCTTGCCTGTTTCGCATCGGCCTGACGGTGGTCGACGCGATCATGGCCTGCACGGTGACGTGCTCGCCATCGCGGAGTGAGGCGAGATCGGTAAGCTCGCCCCTGGTCTCATACCGGCGCGGGTAGTAGGTGAGTAGGTCGCCAACGGTATGCAGGCCCGACGGCCCGAGCGTGGCGAGCCGCTTCGCGGCCCTATCTCCGACTATCGGGCGCAGCTTGTCGGACAGCTTCGCCATCGGCTCTTTCTTCACCTCGCTGTTCTAGCGCTCAGCATCAAGCATGGCCCGCGGCACTGTCACTTGGTGAGCTATCTCCCCACCGAGTCGCCACTGTGGCACACCGTCAGATATCCTTGGTCGACCGAGTCGGCCATGACCGGCTCCGCTGACCTATCTGACTACCTCTAATGGAGCGATCCCGTGGCTTCCGTCTGCGATATGTGCGGCAAGGGGCCGGGCTTCGGCAACAACGTGTCGCACTCGCACCGCCGCACCCCGCGCCGCTGGAACCCGAACATTCAGCGCGTGCGCGCGATGGTTAACGGCACCCCTCGGCGGTTGAACGTCTGCACTTCCTGCATCAAGGCAGGCAAAGTCACCCGCTGACTGGCTGGCGGATGCGCCATCCGTGATCGACCGGTCCGATTCCCGCGCCGAGCGGGAATCCGCCGTCGATAGCACCGGTCACGAATTCCTTCGCCGACTCGACGGCGTCGGCGACTTCCATGCCTGTGGCCAGGTACGAAGCAATCGCGGATGCCAGCGTGCATCCGGTGCCGTGGGTGTGCGCGCTGACGATCCTCCGGCCCGGGTAGCGCAGGACCGACCGACCCGAGTCATGGGTCGGGCCGTACAGCAAGTCGACAGGACTGCCGGCCAGGTGACCGCCCTTGATGAGTACCCAGCGCGGCCCAAGTGCCGCCAGATGCTCGGCGGCCGCGAGCATGTCAGCCTCGTCGGTGATCGGCGTCTTGGTCAGTAGCTCAGCCTCGAGCAGGTTCGGCGTCACGATGGTGGCGAGCGGGAGCAGCCGGGTTTTGAGCACCTCAATCGCGCCAGCCGAGAGCAGGCTGTCACCGTGCTTAGATACGGCGACCGGATCCACGACAAGCGGAGCCTGCACCGCGGCTAGCGAATCGGCGACTACCTCGACGAGCTCAGGCGAGGCGAGCATGCCGGTCTTGATGGCCTGGGCTCCGATGTCGCCAAGCACCGAGTCGAGTTGCGCCCGCACCGCCTCCTGCGGCAGCTCCCAGTAACCTTGCACGCCCACCGAGTTCTGCGCCGTGACCGCGGTGATGACGGTCATGCCGTGCACGCCGAGCGCGAGCATCGTCTTGAGGTCAGCCTGGATTCCCGCGCCGCCGCCGGAATCCGATCCGGCAATCGCAAGCACCCGTGGCGGAGTCTGGTTCATGCATCAAGGCTAGGCCCCCGCGCCACCGCCCCGAAGTGATCCCAGCCACCGGCCCCTTCCCAGATCTCGCCATCGACAGCTACGCCGTGCCCCTTTGCCACGAATCCGACTGTTGTCCAGACGGCAGGAAGGACCACACCGGCGGGAAACGTGGCGACCAGCGCGTGGTCGTCGCCACCGGTCAGCACCCACCTGATCCAGTCCGCCCGGCCGAGCAGCTTCGCGGCCTGCTTGAGCGCACCGACCCGGGCTATGGGCTCGGCAGCAACTCGACGCGAGGCAAGCTCGATTCGCACCCCGCTGGCCAGCGCGACGTGGCCAAGGTCGGCCACCAGCCCATCGCTGACATCGATCAGCGAAGTGGCCCCAAGAGCGGCGGCCTGCGGCCCGGCCGAATACGGCGGACCCGGCCGCCGGTGCGCACGCACCAGGCCAGCCAGATCAGCCACCCCAGACCGATCCCGAGAGATGCCCGCCGTGAGCAAGTCGAGTCCGGCAGCGGCGCTGCCCAGGGTGCCAGCCACGGCGACCACGTCACCCGGCCTAGCGCCATTTCTCCTGACCGGATCGCGGCCGTCCAGATTGCCGAGCGCGGTCACGGCGAGCAGCACCGTGTCCGCGCTGCTCGTGTCACCCCCGGCGACCACGGCTCCCACGGCCGCGCATTCAGCCGCGATGCCAGCGGCCAGGTCGGTCACCCATTCCACCGCCAGGTGCCCTGGGCCGGCGAAACCGACAAGCAGAGCTGTCGGCACCGCGCCCATGGCAGCTACGTCGGCAAGATTTCTCGCAGCGGCCTTATGACCGATATCCGCAGCCGATGACCAATCTCGCCGAAAATGCCGACCCTCGATCAGCATGTCGGTGGTCGCCACCACGCGCATGTCGGCGGTTCGAAGCACAGCCGCGTCGTCGCCCGCACCGACAAGTAGCGGGCTGTCGGCACCGCGATCGCCGGGCTGACCGGCGACGGCAGCCATCGCCTCCGTGATGGCAGCGATCAGGCCGAATTCCCCTAGCTCACCGATTGTGATGACAGTCTCCGCTTTCTTGCGCAAGATCCGACAGTAACGGCACGCGCCACGGACGGCCGCGCGCACCTGGAGTGGTCGCCTGCGATAGCGTGTCGGGGACACATATGACCGGGAGGCCTCTATGGTCCAGGCTTATATCCTCGTCCAGACTGAGGTCGGCAAGGCTGCCGATGTGGCCGCGGCCATCGGGAAAATCGGTGGCGTCACCCAAGCCGACGATGTCACCGGCCCCTACGACGTGATCGTCCGCGCCGAGGCCGACAACGTGGATGACCTTGGCCGCCTCGTGGTAGCGCAAATTCAGGGCGTGCCAGGCATTACCAGAACGCTGACCTGCCCGATCGTACATATATGACCCAGGCACTGCCGTCGACTGCTTTCAGGTGCCTGCCGCTCACCAGCGACCGGCCCCGAGGCGGTCAGCTGCCAGAGCCATCGTGCGCCGGCCTAGCCTGATCGCCGCCGCCGCCCGCAGGTCAGCAAGCGTGTCGACGTCCTGCCGCAGGCCGACGATCCCGGAAGTGCTGACTTCGGTCGCCCCTGTCCGTTGATGCATTGCCCTGGATCGCGGTCCGAATTGCGGCACGAACGCGCATCCTGGCCGCGCCGTGTACAAAGTCGTACCCGACCCGGCGGCGTCGGCCACGAACGCCTGCGCCGCGCCGGCCGCGGCCGTGAGCGCGGTCGTGAGTTCGCCAGCCGACAGAGCTGGCAGGTCGGCAAGCAGTGCGGCAAGACCGTGGCCTGGCCAGCGTTCGGCCGCGTGCTCAGCGCCTGCGGTAAGCGCCCGATTGAGCCCGGCCCCTGGCGTGTCAGCCACTGCCACCGCGCCAAGCGGCGCGACCTCAGCGGCGACGGCCGGGTCGTCGCTGACGACAACAACCGCGCCCACAAGCGGGCAGGCGGCAGCCGCGGCAACGGTGTCCGCTGCCATCGCGAGGGCAAGCGCTCGCCTGTCGGCGTCGACGATCCCGGCCAGCCGCGATTTGGCGATGGCTAGTACCTTGACGGGGATCACCACTGACCAGGTCAGCGGGGTGTCAACTGCCATAGCATCCGATCTTGCCTCGACTTTGGGTCGCGGCAACAAGAAGACTGGCACCATGGGGTGCGGGAGAGTGCGCAGATGAGCAGACGTGCGGACGGTAGCTATTCCAACGCATGGCGCGGGGTGTCCAAAATCATCCTGCGGCCGACCATCCGCGCCTTGATGAAGCACGACTGGCAGGGCCAGGAGCACATTCCGAAGTCTGGTGGCGTGATCGTAGCCGCCAACCACCTCTCCTATGCGGACGTGCTCGCTGTCGCATTGTTCTGCGACCAGGCTGGCCGTTACCCGACCTTCCTGGCCAAATCCGGGTTGTTCAAGATCAAGGTACTCGGATCCATCTTGGTCAAGCTCGGCCAGCTCCCTGTTTACCGTGGCCAGGCCGATGCCGCGCTGGTGCTGCGTGACGCTGAGCAAGGCGTCAAAGACGGTGCCTGTGTGGTGTTTTACCCGGAATCGACGGTTACACGCGACCCGCAGATGTGGCCGATGGTAGCCAAGACCGGCGTCGCCAGGCTGGCCCTGGCAACCGGGGCGCCTGTCATTCCTATCGGGCACTGGGGTGCGCAGTACGTCCTGCCTTACGGCAGCATCAGGCCGCATGTGATGCCGCGTAAGACCGTACGCATAATCGCCGGGCCGCCAGTCGATCTGTCGGCGTTCGCCGGCCAGCCGATCGACACCAAGACCATGCGGGCCGCCACGGACAAGATCATGACGGATGTGGCGGCGCTGGTGGGCAAGCTCCGCGGCGAGGATCCTCCAGCCCAGCCGTACCATCCAGCGATCGCGAGGCGTCAACTCCGCGCCGACCTGCGCACTCTGGCAGAGAAGGAGAAAGAAACCAACCCCGAACTGCCGTCCGACGAGGTGACCTCCGGTGCGGAGTCGCCCGACGACGCAGTGGGCGAAGCGGCCGCGTCCGATGGAGCGAGCCCTCAGGCTGGCGAGTCCGTTAGCGAGGTCCCCGGCTCGTGACCGCGGCCGTGATGGGCGCTGGCAGCTGGGGAACGACCTTCGCCCAGGTACTGTGCGACGCCGGAACGCCGACAGTCCTTTGGTGCCGCCGAGCCGAGGTCGCCGACACGATCAACACAACCAGATGCAATCCGCAGTATTTGCCCGGGTTCACGCTGCCGAGGTCGCTGCGCGCGACCGACGACGCGCGGGACGCGCTCGCCGGAGCGGACCTCGTCGTCCTCGTCGTGCCGTCGCAGACGCTGAGGCAGAACCTGGCCGAGTGGGTGGAGCTGATCCCATCCGGGGCAATCCTCGTCAGCTTGATGAAGGGGATCGAGCTGGCTACGGGCAAGCGGATGAGCGAGGTTATTGCCGAGGTGACGAACTGGCCGCACGACCAGATCGCGGTCATCTCCGGGCCGAACCTGGCTCACGAGATCGCCCAGCGCCAGTACGCTGCGGCCGTGGTGGCGTGCGGAGACCAGCAGACGGCTGAGAACCTGCAGAAGGCCTGCCACACGAGCTACTTCCGGCCCTACACGAACCCTGACGTGATCGGCTGCGAACTGGGCGGCGCGGTCAAGAACGTAATCGCCATAGCCGTCGGGATCGCGGTAGGGATGGGTCTCGGCGATAACACCAAAGCCTTGCTGATCACCCGCGGCCTCGCTGAGATCGCCAGGCTCGGCGCTGCGCTTGGTGCCGACCCGCACACATTCGCCGGCCTGGCCGGGATGGGAGACCTGGTCACATCCTGTTCTTCGCCACTGGCGAGAAACAGGACGTTCGGCGAGAAGCTCGGTCGCGGCATTCCGCTCGCCGAGATCATGGCGAGCACCCACCAGGTGGTCGAAGGCGTGACGTCGTCGAAGTCCGTGCTCGAGCTGGCCGGTGCCCATTCCGTGGAGATGCCGATCACCGAGGTGATCGCGGCCGTTGTGTACGACGGACTCGACGTCGGCCAGGCGGCGCTGATGCTCGCGAGCCGGTCGGCCAAGCCGGAGCGTTATGGCGTCTGAGAAGTGGCCTAGGCCGGTGCGCGACGCACCGCCTAGCGATGATTCCCGCCGCGCCTGGGATCAGCCAATGCCGAGCGGTCGAGTCAGGCGTGCCGGGCAGCCTGCTGACGAACGGCGGACCTCCGACGGCGACGGCGATAGCCGATACGGCGCCTCGCGGCCGACTGGCCGACCATCACCACGCTCGACTGGCGCAGAACCTGATACCGGTGAGTACGCGCCGACGGTCTGGCCGACCTCGGGCTGGCCGCCACCGCAAGGAGAAGCGCCACCACCAGATTGGCCAGAACCCGGCCAGGATCCCGCTAGCCGGTACGCCGGCCAGGCCGGCGGCGGAGCGGGTCTGCCCACAGCGCCCTTCCGCGACTTTCGTCGGGCGGGTCCACCACCCGCCAACCCGCCGGTCGGCCGCGCGGTAAGCCAGCCGCTGCCAAGGATCGTCGGACCACCTATGAGCCAACCCGGAGTACCACTGCAGCTCGAACCTGGTCACCGCGGCTTGCCACCAACCCAAGCCCAACCCGACCCCCGACAAACGACGAGTCCCCAATACGCAGCCGACCCCAGATACGCCGACTCCAGGTCTGCGGCCGACCCCAGATACGCGGCCGACCCCAGATACGCCGCCGACCCCAGATACGCAGCCGACCCCAGATACGCCGACTCCAGGTCTACGGCGGACCCCCGGTACGCTGCCGACCCCAGGTCTGCGGCCGACCCCCGGTACGCCGCCGACCCCAGGTCTGCGGTCGACCCCCAGTACGCTGCCGACCCCCGCTATGCCGACGCCCAGCCCGCCCACCCACGGACCGCCAGCCCTCGGTCCGCCGACACCCGCTACGCGACCGATGTCCGGACTGCCGACCCACGGACCGCAGCCGACTCCCGGTACGCCGACCCACAGTCGGCGACCGACCCCCAACACGCGACCAGCCCCCAACACGCGGCCGACCCCCGGCACGCCGACCCCCGGCACACAGCCGACGGGCGGACCGCCGACCCACGGACCGCCGACCCACAGTTCGCGACCGACCCCCAGCACGCGACCAGCCCCCAACACGCGGCCGACCCCCGGTACGCCGACCCCCGGTACGCCGACCCCCGGCACACGGCCGACCTCTGGGGGGCCAGCCCTCAGTATGTGATGGGCCCGCGATCCGTGCCTATCCAGGGGCAAGCGACGAATTCGGGGCTGTCCGATGTCAGGCCGCCCCAGGCGCCGCACCACCGACCGCTCGGCCAGCACGCTCCTGGCCGGATGCTAGCCATTGAAGCACCCCGCACCGACAATCCGATGCAGAAGCAAAACCAGCGCCGTACGGGCGAGAACACCCGCTCGGTGCACTTGCCCCCACCGCCAGTTCCGGCTCAGCAGCCGCTGACCACACCGATCTACCGGACATCGACTTTCGCGTTCAGTTCGGGCGCCGACTATGCGGCCGTGCTCTCGGACCGCGCGCCGGGCTTCAGCTACAGCCGGATCGACAACCCTACGGTGACCGCCTTGTGCTACGCGGTCGCGGCGTTGGAGGGTGTCAACCTCAGCTACGAGGCTGCCTCGCAGGCCTTCGCGTCCGGCATGGCCGCCATATCTACGGTCTTCTGGACGTTCGCGCGGGCCGGAGCGCACGTCGTCGCGCCCACCGCCGTCTACGGCGGCACCTACAGCTTCCTGCAGAACGTTGCGGCGAACTTCGGCGTTCGCACCGACTTCGTCGACATGACCGACCTCAGCCAGGTCCGTGCGGCGCTCCAGCCGGGCGCCGCGATCGTGTACGTGGAGACACTCGCGAATCCGACCGTCGCGGTAGCAGACCTCTCGGGACTAGCCCGCCTCGCTCACGAGGCCGGGGCCATATTCGTCGTGGATTCGACGCTCGCGCCCCCGGTGATCTGCCGACCGCTCGAACACGGCGCTGACCTGGTGCTCCACTCGGCGACCAAATACTTCGGCGGGCATAACGATGTCACCGGCGGAGTGGTCTCCGGTCATCCTGAGCTAATCAAGAAACTACGTGAGCTTCGGATCGACACCGGCGGGTCGCTCGGCCCTGACGACGCCTACACGCTGCGCCGCGGGCTTGAGACGCTGCCGCTCCGGGTGCGACGCCAGTGCGCCACCGCCCAGGTGGTCGCCGCCGCGTTGGCCAGGCATCCGGCGGTGGCCAACGTCTACTACCCTGGGCTGGCTCAGCACTCCGGCCATGCGCTAGCCCGCAGGCAGTTCGATGCCGGACCCGAGGGCACCAGGTTCGGCGCGATCGTGACCGTCGCACCCTATGGCGGGGCCGAGGCCGGACTCGCCTTCGCCGACCGGCTCAAGCTGGCAAAGACGGCGGCCTCACTCGGCGGAACGCACACGAAGGTGAGCCACGTCGCTACGACCACGCACCGGCAGCTGGACGGGGCGGCTCTGGCCGGCGCCGGCATCGACCCAGGATCCGTGCGGTTCTCCATCGGACTCGAAGACGCTGAGGACCTGCTGGCCGACGCTATGTTGGCGCTCGATTCGCTAGGCAGGAGGTAGCCGGGCAACCGCCGTAGACACATGGGGAACAAGAGCTGGAGGACTTGTGGAAGGCAAGCGCAGGATCAAAGTCGCCGTCGTGTTCGGTGGCAGGGGGCCGGAGCACGCGATTTCCTGCCTCGGTGGCGGCAACGTGCTTCGGGCGATCGATCGGAACGAATACGAGGTCATTCCGATCGGCATCACCAGGGAAGGTTCGTGGCTTGAGGTCACCGACGATCCCGGGAAGCTGTCGATCACCAGCGGCGACCTGCCAAGCGTCGAGTCGGTTGCTAAGCCAGACGCGCACGTGGTGCCCTGGGCCTACCAGGGCGATTCAGCTGTGGTGTCGAGCGCTCCCGGGCACATCCCGCACGTGCTTGGCGACGTTGACGTGGTGCTTCCTGTGCTGCACGGCCCTTATGGGGAGGATGGCACGATCCAGGGCCTGCTCGAACTTGCCGGAGTGCCGTACGTAGGCTCCGGCGTGCTGGCGAGCGCGGTCAGCATGGACAAGGAGTACATGAAGCTGATCTTCGCCGCCAAAGGCTTGCCCGTTGGCGCGCACGTCGTAGTGCGGGAGCGCGACTGGCCGCCAAGCGCCGCAGGGCAGCCAAGCCAGGCCCAGCGGCGCGTAGCCGAACAGCTTGAGGCGCTTGGCTGGCCGATGTTCATCAAGCCAGCCAGAGGCGGCTCAAGCCTCGGCACTACGAAGGCGAACGATCCCGGCGAGCTTGTCCAGGCGATCGCGCTAGCTCGCGAGTACGACCCCAAGGTGCTCGTCGAGGCGGCGGTGGTGGCCAGGGAAATCGAGGTTGCCGTGCTGCAGGGCATGGACGGCGCACCACCGGCCACCAGCCTGCCCGGTGAACTGCGACTTCACGGCGGCGAGGACTTCTACGACTTCGACGCCAAGTACCTGGACGCGTCGAACGAAATGCTGATCCCGGCGCCAATACCCGCTGCGGACGCGGACCGGATTCGCGACATGGCAGCCATCGCGTTCGACGCGGTCTCGGCCGAGGGCCTGGCCAGGGTGGACTTCTTCTACAAGCCCGACGGGCAGATCCTGATCAACGAGATCAACACGTTCCCCGGCATGTCCCCGACCTCCTACTTCCAGAAGATGTGGGAGGCAAGCGGTGTGTCGTTCCCTGAGGTCATCGACCGACTGCTGAAGATGGCGCTAGCACGCAAACCAGGCCTGCGCTAAGGGCTCGACGGAACCGTTGGCAAGCTTCAAGATGCGGCGGGATCGTCGTGGCGGTGACCGGTACGGTGACCACGGAGTGTTGTCGTGTGATGCGCGGAGGATCGTCGTGCGCTGGCTGCCGTGAGCCGGTGATCTCGGAATGATTGCCGTGTGCTGTCCGGAGGACTCCCGTGTGCCGGAGAGTTCCCGTTCCGATGACGGAAAGCTTTCGCGTGAATCACGGGATCTTGTCGCGTTACGGATATTTTTAGGCGTTATCGCACGAAAACTATCCGTGACCTGAAAACTATCCGACGTACACATGTAAAACGCCCGGTGCCAGCAGCGTCGCCGACCCGGCGACGCTGGACAGTCGTGGTCAGCCCGACGATGTCGTTGGGCTGACCGCACCTACAGCATCGCCGGGCTAACGATGCTGTATCAAGCTGGCGCGACGGG
>DATNEK010000061.1:0-36199 GCA_035553055.1 Streptosporangiaceae bacterium
CAGGGCAAGTTAGCCGGGTCGCGCTCGGCGACGAAGGCGATCTTCGAGTCACCTGCCGTGATGACACCGTCGCTGACGGACACGTCGACGTCGAGCTTGCCCAGCAGGGTGTCGAACTTCAGCAGGTGGGCAAACGTCCCGATGTCACCGAGGTCGTTGGCGGCGACAATCTCGATGCCTGGCGCGGGCATAGAGTGCACGGCACGCCAGAAATTTCTGCCGATCCGGCCGAATCCGTTGATACCTACCCGGACAGTCACGCAGTGCTCCCGTTCGCGTCGTTGGCTGTGCCCAAACTGCTCACGGCACCAGCATGTCAGCAGTCAGGTGTGCTTCCGTTGTCGGGATACCAAGCTCGGATGCCCGTTTGTCGGCCAGCGCGAGCAACCGCCTGATCCGGCCGGCGATCGCGTCTTTGGTCAATGGCGGCTCGGCGAGCTGACCAAGCTCCTCCAGACTGGCCTGGCGGTGCTTGATACGTAGCTGACCTGCGACGATCAGGTGCTCAGGCGCCTGTTCGCCGAGTATCTCCAGCGCCCGCTCTACCCGCGCGCCCGCCGCGACGGCAGCCCTCGCGCTGCGGCGCAGGTTCGCGTCGTCGAAGTTCGCTAGCCGGTTGGCGGTGCCCCGCACCGCGCGGCGGATTCTGCGCTCTTCCCAGGCGAGCACGCTGTCGTGGGCACCCAGCCTGGTCAAGATCGCGCTGATCGAGTCTCCGTCGCGGATCACCACCCGGTCGACGCCGCGCACGTCGCGCGCCTTCGCGCCGATCTTGAGCCGCCGCGCGGCGCCGACCATGGCCAGCGCGGCCTCTGGTCCCGGGCAAGTGAGCTCGAGCGCCATGGACCTGCCTGGCTCGGTCAGCGAGCCGTGGGCAATGAAGGCGCCGCGCCAGGCCGCCTCGCAGTCGCAGGTGCTGCCCGCCACGACCTGCCTCGGCAGGCCGCGCACCGGTCGGCCGCGCACGTCGACCAGCCCGGTCTGCCTGGCCAGGCTGTCGCCGTCCTTGACCACCCGCACCACGTAGCGGTTGCCCTTGCGCAGTCCGCTCGGTGCGAGCACGATCAGCTCGGATCTGTGCCCGAATATCTCGCTGATGTCCTTGCGCAGCCGACGCGCCGCGGCGCCGGTGTCAAGTTCGGCCTCGACCATGATGTGGCCGTTGTTCAGGTGCAGTCCGCCTGCGAACCTCAGCAGCGTGGAGACCTCAGCCTTCCTGCAGCACGGCTTGAGCACGCTGATCCGGCTGAGTTCGTCCTTCACCAAACTGGTCAGGGCCACTACTCCCACTCCCCCACTAACTCTGCCTCAAATACCTGGGCGAATGCGCCAGCCAGCCGTCGCGGGTCATGCCGGTCTGGTCGGCCAGCCATGACGAGGTCGGCGAGCACCAGCCGTCCGCCGAGCTTGTCGGCCGCCTCTTCGAGCTCGTGCGCGGTTTCCGCCGCTGAGCCTTTTACCGCGGCGCCTCGCACCGCGGTGCGGTCGGCTAGCACGACGTCAAACGCAAGATCCGGGGCATGGCTGGCGAGCACCTCCAGATGTGCGTGGGGGGAGAACCCTTCGGTCTCCCCTGGCTGGGGCGCCAGGTTCAGCGTGACCAGCCTTCGCGCCTGGGTAGCGATCAGCGCGCTGGCCAGCTCGGGCACCAGCAGGTGCGGCAGCACGCTGGTGAACCACGATCCAGGCCCGAGCACCACCCAATCCGCCTCAGTTATCGCCTCCACCGCCTGGGCGCAGGCAGGCGGGTCGGCGGGAACCAACGACATCGACCGTACCCGCCCGGTCGTCTCCGCGCAGGCGACCTGACCCCGAACGGTGCTCATCCGGTGGGGAAAGTTCGGGTCAACCCCCTCAACCTCGGCCTCGAGATCAAGCGGCACCGACGCCATAGGAAGCACCCGGCCGTGCGCGCCGAGCAGCCTGCCGACCCAGTCGAGCCCTTGCACGGTGTCGCCGAGCAGCTCCCACAGCGCCACGATCAGCAGGTTGCCGACGGCGTGGCCGCCTAGTTCCCCGTTGCCGGTAAACCTGTGCTGCACGACCTTGCTCCACGTGGTGCCCCACGAATCGTCGCCGCACAGCGCGGCGAGCGCCATCCGCAGGTCGCCGGGCGGCAGCACGCCGTACTCGCGTCGCAGACGCCCGCTCGAGCCGCCATCGTCGGCCACCGTCACGATCGCCGTGAGGTCGCGGGTCACCCGGCGAAGCGCGGACAGGGATGCGTGCAGGCCGTGACCGCCGCCAAGTGCCACCACCCGCCGCCGTGCTGGCCTGCCCTTGGGTGGGTGCGGGTGGGGTGGCACGGGCTGCCGGTGGGACGGCGCAGGCTGTGTTGTATCCGCCTGCGGCCCGGTCGTGTCACTCACGCCCTAGATCGCGATGAGTGACCTGAACTGCCGGCCAGGTCGCCGTCAGCCTGGCCGCGATCTCCTCCGATATCGCCACGCTGCGGTGCTTGCCGCCGGTGCAGCCGACGGCCAGGGTGACAAAGTGCTTGCCGCCCCGGTCATAGCCGGACAGCGTGATCTCGAATGCCTCCAGATAGGCGCGCAGGAAGTCATCGGTGCAACGCTGGCCGAGTACGTAGTCCTTGACAGCGGCATCAAGCCCGGTCAGTGGCGCTAGCTCGGGGACCCAGTGCGGGTTGGGCAGGAACCTGCAGTCCACCACCATGTCGGCGTCGACCGGCAGTCCGTACTTGAAGCCGAACGAGACAATGGTGATCTTGATCGCGGCGTCTTGCTCGTTGCCGAATACGTCGCGCATTCTCCCGCGTAGCTCGTGGATGTTCAGCGCCGTAGTGTCCACAACCAGGTCGGCTTGAGCGCGGATGGCCTGCAGTTGCTCCCGCTCGGCGATGATCCCGTCGATCACCCGGCCGTTCTCCTGCAGCGGATGCGGGCGCCTGACGTTATCGAAGCGGCGCACCAGCGTCTCGTCGCTCGCTTCGAGGAAGACGACGTAGGGATGGGCGCCGATGGCATCTAGTTCGGCAAGCGCCGACTTGAGGTCGGTGGAGAACGCCCGGCTGCGCACATCAACGACCGCGGCAACCCTCGGCACCTCGGCCCTGGCTCTCCTGGCCAGGTCGAGCATGGTGACGAGCATGGCCGGCGGCAGGTTATCGGCCACGAACCAGTCGAGGTCCTCGAGCGACTTTGCGGCCGTAGACCGGCCAGCGCCCGACATGCCCGTGATGATCACGATCTCTGGTGCGCCGCCAAAATGGTCCATCGGATTGCTGCCCCTCATTGGGCTACCGGCCCCCATTGGGCTGCTGCCCCTCATCATCATGCCGCAACGCCTGCGCCACCGCCTCGGCAAGTCGGGGTCCGAACCCGCCGACTTCTGCGATCTGCTCGGCGGACGCCGCACGCAGCTTGCGCACCGAGCCGAAGTGCTTGAGCAAAGCCTTTCGCCTGGCGGGCCCGAGACCTGGCAGGTGGTCAAGCTCGCTGACCGTCTGCGCCGCACCCCGCTTGGCGCGGTGGTAGGCGATCGCGAACCTGTGCGCCTCGTCGCGTACGCGCTGGAGCAGGTAGAGGCCCTCGCTGGTGCGCGGCAGTATGACCGGGCTGTCTTCGCCGGGCAGCCACACTTCTTCGAGGCGCTTGGCGAGCCCGCACACCGCCACGTCGGTGATCCCGAGATCGGCGAGCGCCCGCACCGCCGCCTCGACCTGGCCAGCCCCGCCGTCGATCACGATCAGGCTCGGCGGGTAGGCGAACTTGCGCTTGCCGCCATCCCCGTCTTCCGTTCCGTCAGCCAGCCGGGTGGGCTCGTCCCGTTCGGCGAGGTAGCGCTTGAACCTGCGGGTAATGACCTCGTTGATCGAGGCGAGGTCGTCGGTCGCGCCCTTGATCGAGAACTTGCGATACTCGGACTTACGTGCCAGCCCGTCTTCGAAAACCACCATCGATGCCACCACGTGGGTGCCCTGCAAGTTCGATACGTCATAACACTCGATCCGCAGCGGCGCGGTGTCCAGGCCGAGCGCGTCCTGTATCTCATGCAGAGCCTGGCCGCGTGTGGTCAGATCGCTGGCCCGCCTGGTCTTGTGAAGCGCGAGCGACTCGGTCGCGTTCCTCGTCACGGTCTCGAGCAAGGCACGTTTGTCGCCACGCTGCGGCACCCGAAGCGCCACCCGGCCGCCACGGCGCGCCGACAGCCAGTCCTGCACGGCCTCGGCGTCCGGCGGCAACTCGGGCACGAGCACCTCGCGCGGTACCGCGTTCCGGTCCGATTCCGCGGTGCCACCGGCGTCGTCGCCGCCTTCCTCCTGTCCGGCCAGCCTCTGTTGCGAGACGGGATCGTCTCGATATACCTGGCCGAGGAAATGTTCGACCAGCTCGCCGGTACTGACGTCTTCGACCTTGTCGACGACCCACCCGCGCTGGCCTCTGACCCGGCCGCCGCGCACGTAAAAGACTTGGACCGCCGCTTCGAGCTGGTCTTCCACCAAGCCGATCACGTCGCAGTCGGTGCCGTCGGACAGCACGACGGCCTGCTTCTCCAGCGCCCGCTGCAGCGCCTGCAAGTCGTCGCGCAGCCTCGCGGCAAGCTCGAACTCCTCCGTCGCCGCCGCCTGGCGCATCTGCGCTTCGAGCCGCTTGGTGAACTTGCCCGTCTGGCCGGCCATGAAGTCGCAGAACTCCTCGGCGAGCGCCATGTGCTCGTCAGCGCTGATCCTGCCCACGCAAGGTGCCGAGCACTTGCCGATGTACCCGAGCAGGCATGGCCTGCCGATCTGGCCCGCTCGCTTAAATACCCCCGCCGAGCAGGTACGGACGGGAAACACGCGGAGCAGCGTGTCGACGGTGTCCCTGATCGCCCACGCGTGTGAGTAGGGCCCGAAGTACCGCACCCCGCGTCGCTTGGCCCCGCGCATGACGGTGACTCTCGGGTACTCCTCGTTGAGCGTCACGGCCAGGTAGGGGTAGCTCTTGTCATCCCTGTACCTGATGTTCCAGCGCGGGTCGAACTCCTTGATCCATGAGTACTCGAGCTGCAGCGCCTCGACCTCGGTACCGACGATTGTCCACTCCACGCTGGCCGCGTCGGTGACCATCATCTGCGTACGCGGATGCAGGCTGGCGAAGTCAGCGAAGTAGGAGTTCAGCCTCGAGCGCAGGCTCTTGGCCTTGCCGACGTAGACAACCCGGCCGCGGGCATCACGAAACCGGTAGACGCCGGGTGACTCGGGGATCGAACCTGGCGCCGGGCGGTACGAAGCCGGATCTGCCACGCAGCAACTCTAGTCAGTGCCGGCCACTATCCGGCCTAGCCGAACACGACAAGCATGTGACTGATCAAGTCGTCGTCGTTGACAGTGAGCCGCATCACCCCTGGCGCCTTCGCGTGACGCCAGAGAAAGTCAACGATGACAGCTCCTTCTTCTTCTCGCGGATCGCCGGCGACGTCGATCTGATCAGTGGGCGGATTGGCCGCGTAGGCGGCGGTGTAGGCCTCACGGCCGGCGTATTCGAGCACTCCTGCGCCCGGCACGTTCTCGAATCGCACCACGGCGTCGTCGGTGAACCTGGCAAGCAGCCTGGAGAATTCGCCACTAGCCGTGGCGGCGTTGAACACCGCGACATGGTCGGTCACGAACGCCAGCACGTGGGGTATCGATCGCGAACCCTCAGCCGGGGCGAAAAGCACGAGCGTCGCCAGGTCCTCGGTCACATCGGCGAACCTATGCACCTCGCCGGCCGGGACGAAGATCACCGAACCAGCCGCCACCGCTACCCGCCTGCCGCCCGACTCGAACATCGCGCGCCCTGCGGTCACCACGTAGATTTCGTCTTCGGTGTGCGGCTCCTGGTCGTCGCTGCCACCTGCCGGTATCGAATACGTGCCGACCGATAGGTCGGGAACCCTGAACTGCTCGACCCAGTGCGTGTCAAATGGGCCAACCGGCTTGGTGAACCTGCCAGCGCCGTCGATTAGCTGCATGGCCCCATCGTGGCAGATGAGTCCCGACGGATGAGTCCCGACGGATGAGTCCCGACGGGCGCGGGGGACCTGGCCCCGGTCCCGATGTGCCAGGCTGTGCTGGTGCTATTCGCGATCGCCGCTAGCTCGGCGGCCACGGCAGCCTGGATCTACCTGCTCGTTGGCCACGGCGGCTTCTGGCGCACCGATCAGCGCCTGCCGCCTGCTGGCGCTGAGCCCTCCATCTGGCCGGACGTCGTCGCGATCGTGCCAGCCAGAGACGAGGCCGATATGCTGCCGCACACGCTGCCGACCCTGCTAGCGCAGGACTACGCCGGGAGATTCAGCGTCGTGCTCGTCGACGACGAGAGCACCGACGGCACGCCAGAGGTGGCGGCGGGGCTCGATCAAGCCGATCAGCTATCCGGCCAGCTAACCGGCGGCCGGCTCAAGGTCATTGCCGGCCGCCCGACACCGCCAGGGTGGGCAGGCAAGGTGTGGGCGATGGCGCAGGGGGTGCGGGCGGCCGGCGACCCCGAGTACCTGCTCTTCACCGACGCCGACATCAGCTTCGCGCCCGGAGTACTCGGCAAGCTCGTCGCATCGGCCTGCGGGCGTGCGCTGGTGTCGCAGATGGCGCTGCTGCGCAGCGACACGCCGGCCGAGCGGCTGCTGATCCCGGCGTTCGTTTACTTTTTCGCCCAGCTTTACCCGTTCAGGCGGGTGAACAGCCGCCGGTCAGCATCGGCAGCTGCGGCCGGCGGCTGCATGCTGGTACGCCGCGAGGCACTCGCCGCGGCTGGCGGGCTCGACCGAGTCAAGGGTGCCCGCATCGACGATGTCGCCATCGGCGAGCTGCTCAAGCACGCACCGAACGACTGCTGGCTAGGATTCACCACCGAAGTGACCAGCCGCCGCGCCTACGGACTGACCGACGTGTGGGACATGGTGGCCAGGAGCGCCTACACCCAGCTCCGCTACTCCCCCGCCGCTGTGTTCGGCACGGTCATCGGTCTGGTCTGGCTCTACCTGGCACCGCCCGCCGCCTCCGCCGCTGGCCTCGCCCTGATCACGGCTGCCGCAGTCCCGGCCTGGCAGCCGGCCGTCCTGGCGGGGACCGGCCTGGTGGCGTGGGCGATCATGTCCGTGACATACGTTCCGATGCTGCGGCTCAGCCGCCTGTCCCCGCTTAGGGCACCAATCTTGCCGCTTGTCGCCGCGATGTACGCGGCCATGACGATCACCTCAGCCTGGCGCCACCTCCGAGGCCGAGGCGGCGCATGGAAAGGCCGCATCATCTCAACCTTCATGATCATCTAACGCTTTCCGTCACATCGCCGACCCGGCGGTGTCGTACACCTGTGCGCCGCCGTGGTCCGCCGCGGGTGCGATGGGTTCGGGGTTTCATCGCGCCGGGCCTGGCCGCTGCCGCGATGGATCCACGATGGATCCCCGGTTTCACCCCCGATTTCCCTGCTGAATCCGGGCTTTCATCGCACGGGCCTGACGCTCCGGGTGCGATGGATTCCCGGATTCATCGCGCCGGGCCGGGCGTGGCCTGGTGCTGGGGTGCGATGGATTCCCGGATTCATCGCACCGGGCCGGGCGTGGCCTGGTGCTGGGGTGCGATGGATTCCCGGATTCATCGCGCTGGGCGGGCGGGCGCCCTGGGCGGGCGGGCGCGCTAGGCGGGCGGGCGCGCCGGGCCGGCGGGCGCGCTAGGCGGGCGGGTCGGGCGGGGTCGAGCGCTCGGGGGTGCGATGCGGGGCGTCGCGGGACAGCGCGGGAGCCTCGCTGCTGCTTCCCCAGGGGTGAGTTGAGGATCAGCTTAAGTTGTTACTCGAAGGCTTCCGGGGGCGGGCAGGCGCAGACCAGGTTTCTGTCCCCGTAGGCGGCCTCGATCCTGCGCACGGGGGGCCAGTACTTGGATCGCCGGTCACCGCTGCCGGCCGGATACGCCGCTTCCGACCTCGAGTAGCCGTGCTCCCACTCATCGGCTACCAGCATCGACGCGGTATGCGGCGCGTTCTTGAGCGGGTTGTCGGTTGGGTGATACCCCCCAGAGCCAACCTTCGCGATCTCGCCCGAGATCGCGATCATGGCGTCGCAGAACCGGTCGATCTCGGCCAGGTTCTCGCTCTCGGTCGGCTCGACCATCAGCGTCCCCGCGACGGGGAACGACATCGTCGGGGCGTGGAAGCCGTAGTCGATCAGCCGCTTGGCCACATCCTCGGCGGTGATATCGGTCTGCGCGGTGATCTGCCGCAGGTCGAGTATGCACTCGTGCGCGACCAGGCCGCCCTGGCCGGTGTAGAGCACGGGAAAGTACTTATCGAGCCGCATGGCGATGTAGTTGGCGTTCAAGATCGCCAGCTGGGTCGCGCGCTTCAGGCCGTCCGCACCCATCATGGCCAGGTACGCCCAGGAGATCGAAAGTATCCCGGCCGACCCGAACGGAGCGGCAGCGACCGGCCCGGTACGCAACTCAACGGGTACATCATCGGCGCAGGCAGGCGCCCCGACTACCGCGATACCTGGCAGCACAGGATGCCTGGGCAAGAACGGCGCCAGATGAGCCCGCACCGCCACAGGCCCGATGCCCGGCCCGCCACCACCATGCGGTATGCAGAACGTCTTGTGCAGGTTCAGGTGCGACACATCAGCGCCGAAGTGGCCAGGCTTGGCCAGCCCGAGCAGCGCGTTGAGGTTAGCGCCGTCCACGTACACCTGGCCGCCAGCATCGTGCACAAGCTCGCACACCGTGCCGACCGTCTGCTCGAAGACGCCGTTGGTCGATGGGTAAGTCGCCATGATCGCGGCGACTGCGCCCGCGTGGCTCTCAAGCTTGGCCTTGAGGTCGCCGAGATCGATGGCGCCGTCAGAGCCGCACTTGACGACCACCACCCGCAGGCCGGCGAGCACGGCGGACGCCGCGTTGGTGCCGTGCGCCGACTCGGGGATCAGGCAGACTGTCCGGTCAGGCTCGCCTCGCGACATGTGGTACTGCCTGATCGCCAGCAACCCGGCCAACTCGCCCTGGGAGCCCGCGTTCGGCTGCAGGCAGACCGTGTCGTAGCCGGTGATCTCGGCCAGCGCGTCCTGCAGGTTCTTGATCAGCTCGTAGTAGCCCGCCGCCTGCTCGGCAGGCGCGAACGGGTGCAATCCGGCGAACTCAGGCCAGCTAATCGGCTCCATCTCGGCGGCGGCGTTCAACTTCATCGTGCAGGAACCGAGCGGGATCATCGACCGGTCAAGCGCCACGTCGAAGTCGGACAGCTTGCGCAGGTAACGCAGCATCGCGGTCTCGCTCCGGTGCGCGGAGAACACCGGATGGGTCAGGAACGCGCTGCTCCGCCGCAACTGCGCTGGAATAGCCGGGTCGGCGCCGCGCGTCAGCTCAACTGGCCTCCCCGCGATGGCGGCCGCGACGTCGGCGATGTGCTCGTCGGTCGTGGTCTCGTCGCACGCCACCTGAACGACATCAGGCGCCGCCAGGTAAAGGTTGTAACCGGCGGCTCGCGCCCGGTCCACCGCCGCGGCCGCGTCGGGAACCTCGAAGGCGATCGTGTCGAAGTACTCGCCAGATTTGGGAGAAAGACCCGCGCCAGCCAGTGTCGCCGCCAGGCTCGCCGCCTTGCCAGCGACTCGCCGCGCGATCTCGGACAGCCCATCTGGGCCGTGGTAAGCCGCGTACATCGCCGCGATGACAGCGAGCAGTACCTGCGCGGTGCAGATGTTGCTCGTCGCCTTCTCCCGCCTGATGTGCTGCTCACGGGCCTGCAGCGCGAGCCGGTAGGCGGGGTGACCGTCCGCGTCGACCGAGACGCCGACCAGGCGGCCAGGTAGCTGACGCTTGAGCACATCACGGACACAGATGTAGCCGGCCTGTGGGCCGCCGTAGCCCATCGGGACGCCGAACCGCTGCGTGCTACCCACCGCGATGTCCGCGCCAAGCTCACCTGGCGGTGTCAGCAGCGCGAGCGCGAGCGGATCGGCGGCGACGGTGACGATCGCGCCCCGAGCGTGCGCCGCCGCGACGGCTGGCCGAACGTCGCGCACCCGGCCGCTGGCACCTGGGTACTGCAGCAGCACGCCGAACAGCTCTCCATCCGGTTGTTCATTGATCAGCTCCGCGGTGACCTCGCCGGTCACCAGCCGGTAGCCGAGCGGCTTCGCCCTGGTAGCGAGAACCGCCAGGGTCTGTGGCAGGCAGTCGGCGTCCGCGAGGAAAATCGACCCGCTCTTACTTGCCCGACGCGACAAGGTCATCGCTTCGGCCGCCGCCGTCGCCTCGTCGAGCATCGAGGCGCCGGCCACAGGCAGCGCGGTCAGGTCCTCGATCATGGTCTGGAAGTTGAGCAGCGCCTCGAGCCGGCCTTGCGAGATTTCTGGCTGGTACGGCGTGTAGGCGGTGTACCAGGCCGGACTCTCCAGCACGTTCCTGCGGATCACCGGCGGGGTGATAGTCCCGTAGTAACCAAGGCCGATCATCGAGGTCAGCACCGCGTTCTTGGCCGCCAGCCTGCGCAGTTCCGCTTGCATCTGATCCTCAGCCAGCGCGGCCGGCAGATTCAGCGGCCGGTCGCTGCCCAGGCCAGCGGGCAGGGCCGCCGTGGTCAGCTCATCCAGGCTGGCGTAGCCGATCGCGTCGAGCATCTTCTGCTGCTCTGCCTGGCTGGGACCGATGTGCCGCTGCGCGAAGTTCACAGGTAGCTCCAGGTTGGGGTCGCCGCTATGCTGCTTCCCCCTCTGTCGCCTGAGCGCGGCTCCAGAGCTGCCTGTCCCGTCCGGTCCTTGTTGCCTGAGAGGTTCCGGGGAGGTTGCCCCTTCGGCGCCGGGCGCTGGCTGCGCTCGAGCTCTCCCGGACGGTGTCGGTGGCCGATGCTATGAGCCTACCGCGCGCCGCATCACACGTCGTCCCACCGGAACACGCGGACCGCGATGAAGCTCAGCACCAACGTAAATCCGAGCAATACCCCGATCGCCGGCAGCGCGGCCGCAGGGCCTTCGCCGCGCGCCATCACGTCCTGCATGGCATTGACCAGGTAGCTCAGCGGCATGGCGTATGAGACGTCCCTGACCCAGGCCGGGGCGAAATCCAGCGGCAGGAACGCGCCGCCGAGGAAGGCCATCGGCATGATGACCAGGTTCACGATCGAGCTTGCCGCTTGCTGAGTCTTGGCCACAGCGCCGACCAGCAGTCCGATTGACATGAAAGCCAAGATGCCGCAGACGACCAGCGGTACCGCCATGTACCAGGCGTAGGTCAGCTTAAGCCCGAAGTACGGCAGCGTCGCGATACCGAAGAACACGGCCATCTGGACCAGCCCGATCGCCACGCTGATCCCGATCCTGGCGGCCACTATGGCGCCGGTGCCGACCGGAGCGAGCCTGAGCCGGCGAAGCAGCTTGTTCTGCCGCCAGCTCACCAAGGTGATCGCCGAGCCAAACGCGCCGCCTGAGGCCAGCGCCCAGGCAAGCAGGCCGGGGGTGAAGTACTGAATGCTCTTGAGCGTCTTGTCCTGCACTTGGCTGGCGGTGAAAGTGTAGGTCGGCCGTTGCCCGGCCTGGTTGGCGGTCTGCACGATCGAGCCGATCACCGACTGGACGATGCCCGCCTTGGTCTGGTCGGCGATCGAGTACCGCAGCACCACGGTATTGCCGTGCTGCAGCACGACGCCGTCGTCTGTGCCCTTCCGCACGGCGGCAAGCGCGGCCGGCAGCGACCTGCTCGCGGTAAGCGTCATGATCTTCCCAAGGCCGCCAGGGTCGGCTGCCCGCGCCTCGCGGATCAGGCTGACCTGGCCGACCGCGATCAGGCTGATCTTCGGCGCGTTGCCGGTCTTGTAGATCGTGCCGAAGAACAGCAGGAACAGCACGGGCAACAGGATCGAGAAGATGACGGCGGCGCGATCCCTGACGAACCCGAGGAACATGGCCCTGGACAGGCTGGCCAGCTTCACGCCCGGTACTCCCTTCCGGTGAGGCTGAGGAACACGTCCTCGAGGGTCGCGCCCTGAACGCGGAGCCCGGCCAGCGCGTCGCGATCGGCGAGCCCGGCCAGCACCCGCGCCGGCTGGGTGGTGGCGATGGTCAGCGACACTCCGTCGTCGGTGGCCTGCTCGCCGCTGAACTTGCTCGCCTGATCAGCCGGGATCAGGCCGGACTGCACACTGATACGCAACGGCTGATCGAGTTCGCGCACGAGCGCGGCCGGCGGGCCGGCCTTGAGTATCTTGCCGTGGTCCATGATCGCGACGCGGTCGCAGAGCGTCTCGGCCTCGTCCATGTGATGCGTGGTCAGCACCACGGTCCGGCCCGAGCTGGCGATCTGCGCGAGCAGATCCCACAGGTTTCGTCTGGCCTGCGGGTCGAGCGCCCCGGTCGGTTCGTCAAGGAAGAGCAGTTCGGGGTTGTGAACGAGCGCGCAGGCGATGGACAGCCGCTGCTTCTGACCGCCGGACAGCTTCTCCGTGCGAATTCCGGCCTGCTCGGTCAGGCCGACGGTTTCGAGCATCTCGTCCGCGCGCTTAGCCGATACTTCGTACAGCGATGCGAAGGTACGGATCTGCTCGCGTGCGGAGAGCCGCTCGAAGAACGACGACGCCTGAAGCTGGACCCCGATCCTTGGCAGCAGCTCAGGATTGCGTGGCCAGGCACGCTGGCCGAGCACGGTTACATCGCCCGAGTCTGGCTGCCGCAGCCCTTCGATGATCTCCAGCGTGGTGGTCTTACCCGCGCCGTTAGGCCCGAGTATGCCAAAGAACTCGCCTTGCTCGACCTCAAGGCTGACCCCGTCGACGGCCGCGACGTCGCCGTAACGCTTGCGCAGGTCGCGAACTGAGATGGTGACTGGCACACGCCGGACTTTAACACGATATGACGTGTTCAGGTGCTCAGATTATTAGCGCGGTGATAACGGGGCACTGGTGGTTGTGCCTGGGCGCGCAGCAGTGCCGGGCCGCCGCTGCCTGCCTCGGGCATTTCGGGCAATTATTCCGATACCGGGTTCATGATCTGGGAGGCTTTTCGTGTCTGGGAGAGTCTTCCGCGCATAGCGTGGGAGATTCTCCGGGATCATGAAACTCCGCGCTCTGGATGCGGCTGACCGCGCAGCTTTGAAAGATCAACGTTGGCTAAACGGCGCTGCGTCCTGGCGACAGCGCGGGATGCCTGCTGTTGCCCTGCGTACCGGGCGGAAAAGCAGCGCGGGAGCTTGGCTGCTGTTGGCGGTGGAGATCAGCCCAGGCGGGGGCTCTTTGGTCAGCTGATCTTGCGGGCTCGGCGGCTGGCCAGTTCGTCGGTGGCCGGCTGATCGGGCTGGCTGGCGACGTCGCCGACGGCGTCGTCGGTCGGGAACTCGGCCAGCGTGCCTTCGACTTCCTGCCAGATCCGGCCGAGCGCGATGCCGAAGACTCCTTGGCCGCCCTGCAGCAGGTCGACCACCTCATCGCGCGATGTGCACGCGTAAACACTGGCGCCATCGCTCATCAACGTGATCCTGGCCAGGTCGGTCGCTCCGTGCTCGCGGAGGAATGTCACGGCCGAGCGGATCTGCTGCAGCGAGATGCCCGTGTCGAGCAGCGATTTGACCACGCGGAGCACCAGTATGTCGCGGAATCCGTAGAGCCGTTGCGACCCAGAACCCCTAGCTGGCCTGATGCTCGGCTCCACCAGGCCGGTCCTAGCCCAGTAGTCAAGCTGACGGTAGGTGATGCCAGCCGCCTTGCATGCGGTCGGGCCTCGGTAGCCCACATCCTCCGCGAGGGGCGCGACGTCGTCTTCGAACAGCAAGCCCTGCTCGCCAGCCTTCAGCTCGGCGGCACGTCGTGCGCGCTCGTCATGTTCATCAGTTACCGCCACGCCAACCTCCGGCCACACTCCCGCACGATTCGCACGCTAGGCCCGTCACGTACCGTCGTCAACGACCTACCCCGGCGCGTCGCAAGTCCGCTTGAGTGATGTTAGGTAGCCGACCCGAAGTCTTCTGGCGTGATGTTGTCGAGGAATTCGCGGAACTTCTCGACCTCGTCCTCCTGCTCGTCGGGGATCGAGACGCCGGCCTCGTCGAGTATGTCGTCGTGGGCGAAGATGGTCGTTCCGGTGCGCAGCGCGAGCGCGATGGAGTCCGACGGCCTGGCGCTGACCGTGGTGCCGTTCGAGAAGACCAGGTCGGCGAAGAAGATGCCGTCACGCAGCGCGGTGATGTTGACCTGGCGAAGCTCGACCTTCAGCGCGGTCAGGATGTCGCGCATCAGGTCGTGGGTCAGCGGGCGGGCCGGAACCATGCCCTGCTGGGCAAAGGCGATGGCCGTCGCCTCCATCGGTCCGATCCAGATCGGCAGGTAGCGTTCACCACCGGTCTCTTTCAGCAACACGATGGGCTGGTTCGTTGGCATCTCGACGCGGACGCCGACGACCTCCATCTCCTTCACAGCGACTCCGTCCTCACCCTGCGCCTGCGGTCTCCGACTGCGGTCTCCGACTGCATGCTCCCGCATGAGCACTATTCTTCCCTGCCGTGCCACTCCCTAGCCAACGTACACCCCTGGCCCTAGTGAGCCTGCCCCTGCGGGCGCTCGTCCTCGCTCCTACCTGACCTGACGTCCTTCATGCGCTGGGGCCTTGACCGCTTCGCTTGACCGGACTGGCTGATCACCGCCGACCGCCAGGCCGGCTTCGGCGAGCCCAGCCTCGAGCAGGCTACGGTGCAGCCTGAGCAGCAGCACGGCGATCTCACTCGCGCTCCTGTCGGCCATCTGCCTCGCCTGCTGTCCGCGCTGTCGCAGCACCGGGCCGACGAGTTGCTCGATCAGCGACACGTCCCGGCCCGCTGACGTGGCGACGGTGCGCAGGTGCCTTGCCTGAACGCCGTACTTGGCGAGAGCGGTCACCGCTGCGACGACGTCGAGCGCCTCCTGCCCGTAGAGTCGACCGACGCGCTTGATCAGGCCGTGCGTCTCAAGCTCGGCTAGCTGCTGCTCGTCGATGCCGGCGTCGAGCAGTTCGCGCCTGCCAACCATCTCCGTGCGGCTCGTTCGGCTTGAATTCGTCGCCGTGTCGTCGGCATCGCGCTTGGCGAGCCGCTCCTTGATGACGCGCAGCGGCAGGTACTCATCGCGCTGCGCGGTGAGTATGTACCGAAGCTGTTCGACGTCGGCGGGGCTGAATCGCCGGTAACCGGACGGAGAACGCGCTGGGCAGAGCAATCCCTCGGACTCGAGGAAACGGATCTTGGAGACGCTGATGTCAGGAAATTCCGCCCGGAGCTCGACGAGAACCTCACCTATGCCGAGGTAAGCGCGCGCGAACGAAGCGTTCATCCCATCCCGCGCGACTCGACCTCGGCGTGCGACATCCGACCTTGCAGGAAGACCATGCGGAACTTGCCGATCTGAACCTCGTCGCCGCCACTGAGTGCCGCCTCTTCGATGCGTTCTCTATTGACGTACGTGCCATTGAGGCTTCCGACGTCGCGAACGGCGAACCTGCTGCCCTGCCGGTAGAACTCCGCATGCCGCCTGGAGACCGTCACGTCGTCGAGGAAGATGTCGCTGTCTGGCCTCCGGCCGACTTCGGTGAGCTCGCTGTCGAGCAGGAACCTGCTGCCTTCGTTCGGCCCCCGCCGCACGACAAGAAGCGCGGTGTTGGGCGGCAGCGTGTCAATCGCGGCGGCGTCGGCGGCGCTCTGGTCGACGGACTCAGTGTCGGGCGGCTCGACACCGGTGAAGATCATCGAGGTCGTCTCGCCCGCGGTCGCCCGGTCCGGTCTGCTCAGCGGCGTCGCGCACTGCGAGCAGAACCGGGCATTGTCCGGATTGGTCGCGCCGCACGCAGGGCAATAGATGCCGGGCATCTGACCGCCGAGCCTTCCGTTAGTAGGTGGTTTCGAGCGTGGCGCGCTGGTCGCACTGATCGAATAAACATCGGTGCGGTCGTCATAACGCCCTTGCCCGCTCCACGCTACCGGCGGCTGCGGCCGCTGGTCCACCTGCCACGCACTACGAGGCTCACCACCAGACTGCGCTGGTGCTGAGCTAATCCCCCCCTCTGGCCGTGCCGCGACGGGCTTGGCCCGCTTGCGACGCCTCCGCCAGAACACGCTGCACACCTCCGACGCCGAGCAACAGGGGCCGAACAACACTGGACCGCCACCTGCTGGACAGACAACCGTCACTTAACCACGGTAATTGTCTCACGCGCGGACAGTGCCGCGTCGGCCTTCAGCGTGACCCGTCGCGGTCCCTCCCGGCCTGCTCGACTACGCTAGCCCACTCGTCGATCAGCTCTTGCGCGGTATCTCCATCGGATGCCTCTGCCCACAGGTGCGTTACCGCGAGCGCGGGGTCAGGCAAGATCAGCGCCCAGCCTCGGCCGGGCTCGATCACCCGCACGCCGTCGGTTGTGTCGATCTCCCGGCCGCCTGCTGCCTCCACGATCGTCCGCATCACGCTGCCCTTGGCCGCCCACGGCGTCGGCACCGACCGCTTTAGCAACTGGGCGACGGGGATCCTGGCGTGAATCTGGCTGAGCGTCAGCCTGGTCCTCGCCACCAGGCCGAGCAGCTTGGTGAACGCGGCGATGCCGTCAAGCGACCGTGAGAACTCAGGAACGACGAACCCGCCCCGCCCGTCGGCCGCGAATATCACGTCATCGGCCGCGGTCGCTTCATACAGCCCGTGCGGCGACGTTGGTGTCCATTCGACAGCCACGCCATGGAACCGGCAGACGTCTTCGGCGACCCTGGTGGTGGTCACGGGCAGCGCCACCCGGCCTGACCGCCGCTCGGCGGCCACCAGATCGAGCACAACAAGCAACGCGCGATCGTCGCTTACCAGTGCGCCCTTATCGTCGATCAGCATGATCCGCTCGCCTACCGGGTCGAATCTGACCCCGAACGCGGCGCGCGATGAGTACACGAGCTCGGCCAGCCTGTGCAAGTCGGCCCTGATCTGGGCGGGCGACTGGGTAGGTGTCGCCTCGTCAAGCCGGTTATTCACGGTCAGCACGTCAACGCCGATCCGGCCAAGCAAGCCAGGTAGCACAAGCGACGCCGTACCGCCCGCGCAGTCGGCGACGACCTTGAGCCCGGCGTCCCTCACCCCGGTCATGTCTACGCACCTGAGCAGGTCGCCGGTATAGGCCTCGATCACCCGCGGCGGATAGGTCAGCTCGGCGATTTCGCCGGGAAAGGCCCGCCGGTACTCCTGCCTGGAAAAAACGCGCTCCAGCTTGCGCTGCACCGCCTCGGACAAGTCCGCGCCATGCTCGTCGAGAAAGATGATGTCGATCGACTGCGGGTTACCTGGAGTAGTGCGCATCGCGATCCCGCCGCTGCACTCGCTCCGCGCGGTCTCGAACCTGGCCACCGGCAACGGCTGGGCCTCCAGGTCGACGACGTTGATCGCGCTGGCATTGAGTGCGCCGTGCACGGCTCGCTTGAGCGCCCTGGCAGCACGAGACACATCTCGCGACGTGGTGACCGCCGAGCCTTTTTTCAAAGTGGTGGCGTATGCACTCGCCAGCCGGACGCAAAGCTCGGGCGTGATCTCCACGTTGACCAGGCCCGACACACCCCTCGGGCCGAACAGGGTGCGCTGGCCTCTTGACTCCCAGATCACGCTGGTGTTGACTACCGCCCCCGCTTCGATGGTCTTGAACGGGTAGACCCGCACGCCTGCGGAAATGTAGGCCTCTGATTCGATCACGCACTCATCGCCGACGATCGCGGCTTCCTCGATCCTGGCCGAGGCCATCACGTCGGTGTTCTTGCCGATCACACAGCCGCGCAGGGTGGCGCCCACGCCTACGTACACGTTGTTGTGCACGATCGCGCGGTGCAAGAACGCCCCTTCCTTCACCACGACATTGCTGCCGACCACGGTGAACTCGCGCAGCTGCGCGCCGGCTTCGATCTTGGCGTAGTCGCCGATGCACAGCGGGCCGGTGAGCACGGCGTCTGGGTCGACCTCGGCACCCGGCGCCTGCCAGACCCCTGGTGATACCTCGAATCCGTCGATGTGGGCGGCAAGCTTGCCGGACAGCACGTCGGCCTGCACCTTGTGGTATGCCTCGTGAGTGCCCACATCCTCCCAGTAGCCGTCGGCAACCCAGCCGTAGACCGGCGCGCCCCGGTCAAGCAGCTTCGGGAACACGTCGGCTGACCAGTCGACCACCTCACCGGGCGGCACGTGCTTGAGCACCTCTGGGTCCATCACGTAGATGCCGGTGTTCACGGTGTCAGAGAAGACCTGGCCCCATGTCGGCTTTTCCAGGAACCGCTGGATGTGGCCGTCTTCGTCGGCGATCACGATTCCGAATTCGAGCGGGTCAGGCACCCGCTTGAGCGCCACCGTCACGAGCGCGTCGTTGTCCTTGTGGAATCTGACCAGGTCAGACAAGTCGATGTCGGTGAGCGCATCGCCGGAGATGACCAGGAAGGGTCCGTCTCGCAACGCATCTTCCGCGTTCTTCACGCTGCCGGCCGTACCGAGTGGTATGTCCTCGGTCGCGTACTGCAGGCTCATACCCCATTCTTCGCCGTCCCCGAAGTAGTTCCGCACCATGGAGGCGAGGAACTGCACGGTCACGATCGTCTCGTCGAAGCTGTGCTTGCGGAGCAGCCGCAGGACGTGCTCCATGATCGGCTTGTTGACGACAGGCAGCAGCGGCTTCGGCTGGTTCGCGGTCATCGGGCGCAGCCTGGTCCCCTCACCACCCGCCATGACTACAGCCCTCACCGTTGCCAGCGCTCCTTCGTGTTTTCAGGCTCCCGGGTCGGCGCCACTCCGGTCAGCCGCGAGCAGACGGCGAGCTTGCTCGAGATAGAGTGCGGCAGCCCACCAGTACAGTGCAGTTCCCCACAGAGCGAAGGCCCAACCGAATATCCGGGCGACTAGCGCATAAGTGCCCTGGTGAGAGCCCAGAAAAAGCAGTGGAAAAGCGTAAAGAAGGCACAAGGTCGCCGCCTTGCCGACAAAACTCACCCGGAGCGGCCCGTAGCCGGCTCTGCGCAACGCAAGCAAGGCAAGCCCGAGCGTGAGCTCGCGCGCCGCGAGCACAACCACAAGCCACCAGCCGATGATCGACCGGACCGCGAGCGCGATGATCGTCGAGACGATATACAGCCGGTCGGCCGCGGGGTCGAGCACCTCGCCGAGGCTGCTTTGCTGATTCAGCGCCCTGGCTATCTTGCCGTCCAGCCAATCGGACACGCTGGCGGTGGCGAGCAGGCCGATGGCCCACCAGTCGCCGACCTGGCTGCGCAGGCCAAGCACCAGCCAGAGGAACACCGGCACGCCGGCCAGCCTGACGACGCTGATGAGGTTGGGAATCGTGAGAATCCGCTGACCAGTGCCCGCCGGTTGGACTGCCATCAATACCTGCGCCTGGCGGTCATGTTCGCATCCCTCCCGCGGTGCACGTTACGCGGTAAGCGGAGCGGGCCGCTAGGCGGCTGGCCAGAAGCTGGCTCTAGACGGCCTGCCAGAGGCTGGCGATGCCCTGCCCGACACCGATGCACATGGTCGCTGCCGCCTTGCCGCCGCCTCTGCGCCGCAGTTCGTGCAGCAGCGTGGTGGTGATCCTGGCACCCGAGCAGCCGAGCGGGTGGCCGATCGCGATCGCACCGCCGTTGACATTGACAAGCCCGGGGTCGCACTTGAGCTGGTCGACGACCGCGACAGCCTGCGCTGCGAACGCCTCGTTGACCTCGACAAGCGCCAGATCGCCGATCTGCCAGCCAGCCCGGCCGAGCGCCTTGGCCATGGCGGGCACCGGACCGATGCCCATGTAGTCAGGATGCACGCCTGCCGAATTGCCGGCTACGTACCTGGCCATCGGCTGCAGGCCGGCCGCCGTCATCGCCCGCTCGGACATGAGCAGCAGGCACGCCGCGCCGTCATTCAGCCCGGACGAGTTACCGCCTGTGACCGTACCGGCCTTGCGAAAGGCCGGCTTCTTGGCGGCGAGTTCCGCCGAGGTCAGGTCGCGCCTGATCCCCTCATCCCTGGCGACCTCGTGCCCATCCGGCGTCGTGATCGGCACGATCTCGGCATCGAACCGCCCGCCGTCGGCAGCGGCCGCCGCCCGCTGGTGGCTGAGCAACGCGAATTCGTCTTGCCTCTCGCGGTCGACGTGGTACTTCTCGGCCACGTTCTCCGCCGTCTCACCCAGGGTGATCGGCGGGTACATCTGCGCCATCCGCGGGCTTACAAGCCGCCAGCCGAGCCTGGTGTCGGCGAGACCGGCGTCCCGCGGGAAGATCTCCGCCGCCCGCGGCAGCACGAACGGCGCCCTCGTCATCGACTCGGTGCCGCCGGCCAGGCAGATGTCGGCATCCCCGGCCGCGATAGCCCTGGCCGCTGAGGTAATAGCTTCCATGCCGGAGCCGCAGAGCCGGTTGACCGTGGCGCCAGGTACGTCGACCGGCAGGCCGGCCAGCAGCACGCCCATCCTTGCCACGTTCCTGTTATCCTCGCCCGCCTGGTTGGCCGCTCCCCAGTAGACGTCGTCGACGGCCTGAGGGTCGAGCCACTGATTGCGAGCCATCATGGCAGCGATCACGTCGGCGGTGAGGTGATCTGGCCTGACCCCGGCCAGTGCGCCCTTGATCTTCCCGATCGGGGTCCGGCACGCGTCAACGGCGAATACGGCAGTCATCGGCTACTCCAGGATCCTCGCCCAACACCCCCGCTCATACTTTACGAGCGGTAAGGCAAAAGGCAGATCCCGGCCAGATCCTTGACCTTGCCGCACATGTTGCTGTTGTCCCAGTTGTCGCTGGCGATCCAAAGCCCCTCGGAAGTGATGATCATGTCGTCGGCGCCGATGCCCCTGTCCCTGGTCGGGTTGAACGTCAGCAGGCCGGTGCTCGGGGACAGCCCTTCGATGCCGGGCGCGCTGATCGCTCCCGCACCGGCCTGGTCGCAGCCGTCCGGGTTTTCCGACCAGCGTTCGTGGCCAGCGAAATACACCGTGCTCGAGTCGGCGGCGACCGAGAAAAGCGAGTCACAGCCCGTGTAGTTGATCCACCGGTGCAGCACCTTCGTCTGGGTAGCCGGCCAGGCCGAGGCCGAGTCGCACAACCCGGTCCGCGGGCCGCTGGCGGTTAGGTTCCACGGGTGATAGCCAGTGTCGGCGAGGTAGATCGTGGAATCGTCGGGTGACCAGGCCGCGGCCCTGACGTAGAACGCGACATCGGTGTAGCACTGATAGGGATAGCCGCCGGGCAGGTTCCCGTCGCTGCCGTCGAACTCTGGCGATGTCCAGCCGGTTACCCGGCCGTGCTTCGGGCCGAACGTGAGCATGAAGATCTGCTGCCTAGGTACGGTACCGACCGAGGTGAAGTCCCCCATGACCAGGTCGAGCTTGCCGCTGTGGCTCAGGGCCTGGTTGAAGACCTTGGTGGGATTAGCTACCACCCCCGGGAACTCATAGTTGCCGTGGATGCGCAGGTCGAGATACCGGTCGTCCTTGCCGGTGGCGGGGTTGAGGCTGGTCATATACGGGTCAGCCGATGAGCCGTTGATCGATCTGTAGTCGCCGCCTACGAGTATGTGCCTGGCCCCGCCCGGCGCGGTGATGGCGAGCAGTGTGTTCACCGCGGCGCTCGCGCTGTGCGCGAACGTCTTGATCACATGGCCGGTGCTCGTGCTGATCTCGGCGATGTTGTGCAGCGCGGTGGTGTTCACCGCCTTGAAGGCGCCGCCGATATAAGCGTCGGCGCAGATGCCGCCGCTGAACGTGATCGAGTTAACCGTGCCGTTGATCGTCGGCGCCCACGAGGTGATCGTGTACGGCGGCTTGGCGCTGAAGCTCATCACGTCGTGCCTGACGTAGCTCTTGCCGCCCTGCTTGATGGTCGTGAACGTGCCGACCGCGAACATGGTGCCCTTGCACTGCACGATCTGCCGTATCTGCTGGTACGGGCTGTCGTTCGGGGCGAAATGCGGCGTTGTCGTGACGGGATGGGCAAGCACCGGTCCGGTCGGCGTCTTGCTCGCCGTGACGAGCCCGGTGCTTGCCGCTGCCTCTCCGGCCACCAGGCCGCCGGCGGTGAGCACGCCCGCGGCCAGCACACCAGCGATCAGGACACCAGCCTTCCTTCTCATCGCCCACGCTCCGTTCATAGAAGAACCCGTGTCCATTGCTCACCCGAATTAGGGGATTATGTCAGCGTGATTGATGGTTCGTGAGGCGATCGGCCACGAACGCGGCGAGCGTGCCGATAGACGCGAGGCTATCCAGGTTCAGGTCTTCATCGGCGACGTCGACGCCGAGCCGGTCCCGCACGGCTGTGAGCAGCAAGGTGGCACCGAGCGAGTCGAGGCCGACACCGTCGCGCAGCAGCGGCGTGTCCGGCGGGAGGTCAGGCGGGATCAGACGGCCGGTCAGCTCGGTCAGGATCTCGCGTATCTGACCGGCGACCTGCGCCGTTGTCACCACGTCACCCACTCAGGCAACTCGGGCAGTGGCTTGTCGAGCGGCCTGGCGTAGTCGGCGGTCCTTGGCGTCGCAGTGTCGGCAGAGTCGCCTGAGTCGCCGTCGGCCGGGCCGCCCGAGTCGCCGTTCGCACGAAAGCCCGCGCTGGTCAGCGCGATGCGGAGCGGTACGTTGCGCGAGTTGATCACGCACGGCACGACGAGCTGAGTGGCTCCGGCGTCGGCCGCTTTGCGGCAGGCCCAGATCAGCAGCGCGTCTATGACGCCGCGCCCGAGCGCCCGGCAGGACATCATCAGCAGCGGCATCCGCCATCGCGCGGTCGCCAGCACGCATCCGCCGACCATGCCATCGTCGCCGAACTTATCGCTAAGCCGGACCGTGATCACCTGCTGGTCAGGTGCGCGCAGCAGCGCGGCGAAGCCCTCGGTGGTCACCTCGACCCCGCTGGAGTTGAACTGATGGGTGCGCAACGAAAGCTCGTGCAGCCGAGCCAGGTCGCCCGCTTGCGCCGAGGCGATACGCACCGCGGTACGGCTGTAGCGCAGGAATTCCGCCGTTGACCCGCCAAAGGCCTTGGCTTGTTCGTGCCTGGCTCGCCGCTGCCGGTAAAGCTCGCCTCGGCGGCGCCCCTCGGCGGTGATCACTGGCGGGCTGAACTGCGGCCAGCCGACCGCGTCCGGCATATCTCGTGGTTCGAGCACAAGCACGTCGGGCAGTGTGAACGATACCTCCGCCCGCTCTAGGGCGTCGTCATCGACGAACGCCGCCTCCTGTGGCCCGAGCCCAAGCTCGGCCAGGATAGAGCTGATCGCGGCGGACTTAGCGCTCCAGTCGCAACGCACCGCGGCGAACTCGTGGCGCAGCAGGTCAGTGGCATAGTCGGCCGCGTCAGGCGGATTCTTGCTGGCGATCGCCTGCAGGATCCCCCGGCGGGAGAGCTCGTCGAGCACGCCGGTCAGCTGCTGCTCGGCGGGCGGGCGTGAGTCCTCCAGGTACACGCCAGCGAGCAGGGTGTTGTCCAGGTCCCAGATCACGCACTTGATCAAGTACCGGTCACCCGCCGCTCCATCGTGATGTGGGTGGCGGTGAAGCCGAACGCGCGATACAGCGCGCGCATGCCAAGATTCGCCGCGTTCACCTTGCCCGACAGGTGGGTGAAACCGGCCTCGTCCGCGGCGCGCAGTATCCCCGTCATCAGCAGTTCACCGATCGCGGCCCTGTCGGCGACGTCGGCGACCGCCAGCGAGCGGAAGTTGCCGTAGCGGGCGCCGGTCAGCGAGTTCGTTCTCGGCGACATCCACGCCCAGCCGACCGGCCGGTCCGATGCGCCCGCAGCGACCAGGGCGATCTCGCCCGGCTTGCCGAGCGACCCGGCGACCCGCCGGCGGTGAAACGCCGCGTCGGTGATCGCCTCGTCGCCAAACGACACGAGCGCGATCTCGACCTCGAACGCGGCAATCGTGTCGAGGTCGCTTTCTGAGGCCGACCTGATCACATAGCGGCCACCGTTCTCCCCGGTCACGTCAAGCATCCTCGCACAGCGACCGCGGCCAACCGTCCCGCTGAGCCAGCCGGTTAGCGCTGGCTGCGTGGCATTGGCCGGAAAGTGCCGCCACCGCAGGCGGGGCAGCGCGCCGCCTTGAGGTCGGCGATTCCTGCCCATTGCGCCGTGGCGCCGACGACGTGCACGGCGCCGCAGTCAGCGCATCGGTACGGTCGCGTCTGCTCGGTCCTGGTGTCGGCGGTGTACAGCGGCCCGGCGTAGTCGGCACTGGCCAGCGGCGCCGTCTGTTCCGTGCTGCGCAGGTGGTAGAGGTGGCTTGAGCTGCCCAGTATGCCGGCGCCGAGGTAGCTGTTGAAGTTCGGGGTCAGCGACCGCACGACGAGCCCGAGCCTGGCGATCAGTTGCTGGGTCGCCAGCATCTCGGCCGGGCGCCGGGCCCCGAAGCTAAAGAACACGTGCTGTCCTGGACCAGGGCGCAGCGCGCAGACCGCGCGGGAAAGGAACAAGCCGGCGCCGGGCACGGTGTAGGGCGGGTCGGTGCAGGCCACGTCGAACGAGCCGGCCAGGTCCGCGGGCAGCGGCTCGCGCAGGTCGTGTTCGATCAGCATGATCGGGACGTGGGCGGCCTGCTCGCCGATCCAGTCGAGAACGGCCGTATCGGTGTCGACGACCGTCACCGCCTTAGGGGTCGCGCCGGTCAGGCCGGCGAACCTGGCGATCGCCACCGAGATCAGGTCATCGTCGCCGAGCAGGATGACGCGCTTGCCGTCGAGAGCGCCCGAGTCGTGCAGCTTGAGCACCCGGTGGATCTTGGTGGCGACCGTGCAGTGGGTCTGGTCGAGTTCCGGCCGTGCCCGCGGCGCACCGGAGGCGACCACTTCGAGGTCGTCGGCGAGCGTCTTCAGCTCGGCTGGCACTGCCAGCCCGAGTCCGTCGCAGTAAGCACATCGCCCATCCACGTGCCGACCCGCCAGCAGCTCGCGAGCCTGCGCGGTCAAGCTGATCGGCCGCGTCCTGTCGATCACGCCGCGCTTGCGCAACTCGTTGCACACCGCGGTGACGATCGGCACCGGTAGCTCGGCCAGCCTGCTGACCTGACTGGTCGGCGCTGGCTCGCCCCGGGCGACGACCCTGAGCACGTCACGCACGCCCGCTTCGCCCTCGGCCAAACCGACCGCCGCCGCGACCTGGGTCACGATCGCGTCTATGTCCATGCTGCTTCTTCGCCTCGCCGGGTGTCACGGTATCCTCCCACATCATGCCCGGTATGGAACCGGCCAGCAGGTACACGGAGCTGCGACGCCATGAGGCGGCCTCGCCCAAGCTGCTTTACGCGATCGACGCCCGCAGTTCGCACGACTCTCCTGTACACGACCTGGCCACGCTGACCGCAGCGGCGGTCGCGGCTGTCCAGGCCGGCGGAGGCCATGTGCTCGACACGTCCGACGTCGTGTTCCCCAACGGCGCGATCACGCTCGTGCTGATCTTGGCCGAGTCGCATCTGAGCGTGCACACCTGGCCTGAGGAGGGCCTGGTCGCGATCGACCTATTTAGCTGCGGCGCCATCGACGGCGAAGCGGTGATTGACGCGCTCGTCAGCGACCTGCGGCTGAGCGCGGTGACTATCAGCCGGCTGCCCAGGGGCGGTGCCAGTCCCTAGGACGCCATCGGCGAAGTCCGTGGGGCACCAAGTGGCATCCGCTGTCAAACCTGTCAAATCCGGCGGGTCGCCTGTATCATTCCAGGTGCCAATAGCGTTCTGATTGTGGGGGGATCGCATGTTCGGGTCACGCGTCGGGCGTCGCCTTCTTTTCATTACGGCCGCGTCGGCGACCGCGGTCGCGCTCGTGCCGGTGGCCGCGGCCAGCGCCACTCAGGCCGCCGCCAATCCCTGCCCGTCCTGTGGTCACAACCTGATCGTCAACTCGGGTGCGGAAAAGGGCAAAGGCGTTAATTCTGACACAAAGGTAAAAGTGCCCGGCTGGAAGCAGGCCGGCAGCTTTACCGCCACGCTGTATACCTGGTCAGGCGGCGACGTCTCGCCCACCACGCCGGGGCCGAAGCACCGGGGCAAAAACTACTTCTACGGCGGTCCCAACGCGGCGAGGTCGACAGGTACCCAGGTGATCAAGGTCGCCGCGCGCGGGATCAGCAGCGGTAAGGTCCGCTACACGCTGTCTGGCTGGCTGGGCGGCTTCGACAGTCAGGGCGACCATGCCGTGCTGACCATCACGTTCCAAAACGCCAAGGGCAAGGCGGTCGGGTCGGGTCACATAGGCCCGGTCACGGAGAAGCAGCGCAAGGGCAACAGCGAGATGCTGTTCCGCACCCACTCGGGCTCCGTCCCAGCCGGCACCCGCAGCATCCGGGTCAAGCTCGTGATGACCAGAACCGATGGCAGCGACAACGACGGGCTAGCCGACAACCTGTCCCTGGTGTTGAAGCTGAAATAGCACGGTCGGGCCTCAGAGCGAGCGGCGGGCTGACTCACCAGCCGAGTTCTTCCAGCCGCTCGTCGCTGATGCCGAAGTGGTGCCCGACCTCGTGCACGACCGTCTTGCGCACCTGGTCGGCTACGTCGGCCTCGCTCCAGCAGATCGCGCAGATAGCCTGCCGGTAGATGGTGATCCGGTCAGGCAGCACCCCGGCGTAGTTCGACGTCCGGCTGGTGAGCGGTACGCCTTGGTACAGGCCGAGCAGGCCACGCGGACCTTGATTATGCTCGACGGTCACCGCGACGTTGCGCATCATCTCGCCAAGTCGCTCTGGCAGCGAATCAAGCGCTGTGGCGACCAGATCTTCGAACCGCTCCGGGTCGACATAGATCATCTGTCCATTGTCCGGCCGGCTCGCCACGCAACTGCTTGCGAAGCACGAATGTGTCGTGCGGCACGTAGTCAGCCGAACCGGGAACCGCGCTGTAGTAGGTGACGGTGATCGATGTCGTACCGCCCCGCTCGACAGGAACGAGGTCGAAGGCGGCGAAGCCGAACACCGCCCGGTCGTCCTGGTAGGCCGACCACAGCGCCGGTTCAATCGCCAGCACCGGCTGCCGCTGACGGTGCGGATCGCCATCGCTTACCTCGGTGATCACGACACCCTCGCCAGGTCCGTGCAGCCGGCGACTTGGCGAGTTGTACGGATGCCCGCCGCCGCCGATCGTCAGGTGCACGGTGCCGTGGCTGGTATCCATCTCGGCGCTGTCTCCGCCGCGCGGAGCCGGGGTCAGCAGCTCGCTGTCGCCGATTGTGCCCCGTACCGGGAAGGTTCGCTCGAAGTGATGCTCGTGGCCAGCGAGCACGAGGTCGACACCATAGGCGTCGAACAACGGCAGCCAGTGCCGCCTGATGCCGAGGTCGGCGCCGTTGAAGTGGGCCGACGACATCGCGACGTGGTGCATGCACACGATGATCCAGTCGATCTCGTCGGACTGGCTGGCCGCCGCGAGCACCCGCGCGAGCCAGCGTTCCTGGCGTCCGCGGCTGTATCCGCGGATGTAAGGGTCGACGCCGAGTGCGTCGTATCCAGGTACGTGATCGCGCCGGTAGGAGCTGAAGCCGGCATCCTGCAGGCAGACGTCGTCGTTGCTCAGCGACACGACAAGCACCGGGCCAACCGTGAACGCGTACCAGTTGCCGGCGAACTCAGCAGAGCCATTGCCCGGTAGCTCGAATCTGGTCAGGTACCCCAGATAGCCCTGCGGGCCGTTGCCTGCCTCGTTCTCGTGATTGCCAAGCGCGGGCATCCACGGCCGGAAGGCGGCCGACCTGGCGATATTCGCGAAGTAGGACGTCCATGTCGCAACCGGCTGATCGGTGCTGTTGCTGTAGCTCAGGTCTCCGTTGGCCAGGTTGAACAACGGGTCGAGCGACTCGATGGCGTCGACGACGTAACCGGCGTTCGGCGAGTTCGGACCGAGTCCAAGCCCGACTGGTGCCGGGATCGACTGGTCGCCGACGCTGGTGAACCTGAACCCGCTTGACCGGCTACGCGGCCCGGTGCGAAAAGTGCCAAATGATGGCGCCGCTCCGTCGTGAACGACCTCATAGCCGTAGCGGGTGTCTGGATCAAGCGAGTCGATCTTCGCGTGGTACGTATACACGATCTCGCCGGTCAGCGCGTCCGTGTAACCGCGCTCGATGGCGTGCACTTCGCCGATCGGCCCGCCGTTGGCCTGGCTGAACCGCACCCTCGGCCTGGCGACCGCGGTCGCCGCCGCCCAGGAAACAGCCATCTGCGACGCGGCGTCCGCGCCGAATTGGAGGTGCACCTGCTCGGGCGGCGGCCCGCCGCTCAGCATCGTTTCCCTTTCAGCACCGTTACTATCATCGCGGACGCTGCCGCCCAGGCGGTGGACAAAGGGTAAACGCGGGCACTTCACCTGGTGAAGGCTAGCCAGCCTGCCGCGCGGCCGTCAGCTTGCGCTGCTCGAGAAATCTTCGCTCCGCCGCGTTGGATGTGGCAGCGAGCGCGGCCTCGTACTCGGGCACAGCCGCACCTGGCCGGCCGAGCCTGACGAGCAGATCGGCCCGGGCGGCGTGGTAGGGGTGATAGCCGGTCAAGTCGAGCTTGTCGACCGCGGCAAGGCCCGCCCGCGGCCCGTCGACTTCGGCCAGCGCGACCGCCCGGTTGAGCGCGACTACCTGGGTCGGGGAGCAGGCAAGCAACTGATCGTAGAGCCGCAGGATCTGACCCCAGTCGGTCCGCGCGGCATCGCTGGCGTCGCTGTGGACGGCGTTGATCGCGGCCTGGATCTGGTACTGACCGGGCATATTGCGCCGCAGGCAAGCCCGCACCAGGTCCTGGCCTTCGGCGATGAGCGCGTGATCCCACAGCGAGCGGTCCTGATCGGGCAGCAGAACGAGCGATCCATCCGGACCGATGCGCGCCGCCCGTCGGGACTGCGTGAGCAACAGCAGCGCGAGCAGCCCGAGTACCTCGGGCTCGTCGGGCATCAGCTCAGCCAGCACCCGGGCCAGCCTGATCGCTTCGGCGCACAGGTCATCCCTGACCAGGGCGCCGCCATCGGAGGCGACGTACCCCTCGTTGAATATCAGGTACACGACCGAGAGCACGGCCTGGAGACGATCAGGCAGTTCGGCATCGCCCGGTACCCGGTAGGGGATGGCAGCCGCCTTGATCTTGCGCTTGGCCCGGACGATCCGCTGCGCCATCGTGGCCTCAGGCACGAGGAAAGCCCTGGCGATCTCCGGTGTCTGCAGGCCACCGAGCAGCCGCAAGGTCAGCGCCACTTGTGCCGTGCGGGCAAGTGCCGGATGACAGCACGTGAATATCAGCCGCAGCCTGTCGTCCTGCACCGGTCCCACTTGCCCTTCGTCCTCATCGCGCGCGTCCCGGTTCTCGTCCTGCGCGTCCCGCGCGTACATCAGCGCGGCCTGTGCATGCCGGTCCTCACGCGAGGCTTCCCTGCGCAACTGGTCGATCGCGCGGTTCTTCGCCGTGACGGTGATCCAGGCACCGGGGTTCGGCGGCAAGCCGGTCGCCGGCCACCGGTCGACCGCGATGGTGAAGGCCTCCTGAACCGCTTCTTCGGCGATGTCGATGTCGCCGAAGAAGCGGACCAGGGTGGCTACGCACCGGCCGTACTCACGCCGGAAGTGGCACTCGATCTCATCCGCGCTGACCAGCACTGGTCGAGCCTCTTAGCCCTCTTGGAACGGGCGGACTTCGACCGGCAGGCGGCAGGCGACGGTTGCCTTGGCCGCCCAGTCGAGCGCGGCGTCCAGGTCGGCAGCCTGAATGATCCAGAACCCGCCGAGCTGCTCCTTGGTCTCGGCGAACGGACCGTCGATGGTGACCACGGCGCCGTCGGTGACCCGCACCACCGTCGCGGTGGACGGCGGGTGCAGCCCGCCAGCGAACACCCAGGCGCCCGCCGCCTGAATTTCGCTGTTGAGCGCTTCCACGTCCTTGAACGACTGCTGCATGTCTTCTGGTGACAGCGGAGGCTGGTCGTCGTGGTGCACTGCCAGCAGGTACTGCGTCATGACGGTTCTCCTTCCTCGGACGGGCTCGTTCCCGCCTTCTACCACCGCTACGAACAACCTCCCGAGAATCGACACTCTCACGAGAAAATTTTCGCGATGACTGTGGCATGGGGCGCGGGCCAGGTACGCCTGGGGGGTCGCCGCCGCCGACGTCCAGGAGCTAGCCGCGGACGCGGCGGTGCTCGCCCCCTACCGCGAGCGTTTCGGAATTAACCTCGGATCGACACCTGGGGTTTCACCGCTTCAATGAGGAACCGCCTCGTGGTCGCGACGAAAGGCCCGCGCTCGGCTATCTGGTCGTGCAGAGACCTGAGCTTTATGCGATAACTGTCCACCGTAAATCCTGGCACGATCCATATGACCTTGCGCAGAAAGTAAATGACCGCGCCTACGTCAAAGAACTCCGTGCGCAACGACTCGGCGCGCAGGTCCGTCACCGTCAGACCAGCCGCCTGGGCGGCCACCATCGCCACTCCCGGCTCACGTTCGCTGTCGCCACCTGGCTGCGGACCCATCAGGAACTCGGTCAGCTCGCCGACGCTGCGGGGACCGACCTGCTGGGAAAAGTACCTGCCGCCCGGCCGCAGCACCCGCGCCACCTCCTGCCAAGCGACGTCGACCGGATGACGGCTGACCACGAGGTCGAACCCGTCCTCGGCGAACGGCAGCGGCTCGGCGTCGTCATGCGCCACGACCGCGATGCCAAGCGGATGCAGGCGGCGGGTCGCGCGCGCGACATTGGGCGGCCACGACTCGGTAGCGACGGTCAGCGCGGGAAACTTGGACACGCTGGCCAGGACTTCGCCGCCTCCGGTCTGGATGTCAAGTGCCGCGGTGGCCGCCGCCATACGCTTGGCCATCATCTTGGCGTAACCCCAGGACGGCCGCTCTTCTGTTGCCCTGCCGTTCAGCCAGGAGAAGTCCCAGCCATCGACGTCAGCGGTGGCGGCCTCGTCGACCAGGTCGTCAAAATTCCGCCTCATATCGACCGGTTATCTCACCAAAGATCGCCAGTAAGTGAGCACGTGCACAATCTGAAATCTACATCAAGTCGGAAAAGGCTTTCATGCCCGGCGGCTCTGCCTGCGGACTGGTCATGAGGTCCAGCGCCACGACGACGTTCCGTCCGCATGGTCGTCGACGGTTACCCCGAGCTCGGCCAGCTTTCGGCGAAGCTGGTCCGACGTGGCGAAATCTTTCCGCCCCCTTGCTTTACTCCGCTCGGTGACGAGCGCCTCGACTTCGGCGGCGCTGGCCTGCGCTTCGCTCGGCGCGAGATCCAGATCGGCCGGGGTTAGGTCACTCAGCCCGATGCCGAGCACCTCGTCGAACCTGGCTGCCAGCGCGGTCAGTTCACCGTCGTCGAGGCTGTCATCGCGCGCCGCGGCCGCCACGACGGCGAGGGCCTTTGGGGTGCCGAGATCGTCGCAGACCGCCTGGTCGAAGGCCGCGAGGTGAGCTAGCGCCGCCGGTCCAAGCTCGGCTTTCGCCGGGTCGCCGGCGGCAAGCCTGGCGATCGTGAAGCGGTCGAGCAGCCGGCGCAACCCGGTCTTCGCGCCGCTCATCGCGTCCCAGCTGAATTCGGTCTGGCTGCGGTAATGCGCCTGCAGCAGCAGGTACCGGTAGGTCAGCGGGTGGTAGCCACGATCGATCAGGTCGCTGACCAGCGCTCCCCCGCCGGTCGACTTGGAGATCTTGGCCCCGCGCAGGTTGATGAACTCACCGTGCAGCCACCAGCCCACCCACGGCCGACCATCGGCGAGGTAGGCCTCGCTCTGCGCGATCTCGTTCGTGTGATGCACCGGAATGTGGTCGACACCGCCGGTGTGGATGTCGAAGTGCTGCCCCAGGTACTCCATCGACATTACCGAGCACTCCAGGTGCCAGCCAGGAGCGCCGCGCCCCCACGGCGAGTCCCATTCCATCTGCCGGTTCTCGCCCGGCGCCGATGTCCGCCACACGGCGAAATCGCTCGGCGTCCGCTTGCCTTCGACGACGTCGACCCTGGCACCCTCACGCTGGCCGGCCAGGTCAAGCCGGGCCAGTCCGCCGTAGCTGCCATCTTTTGACGTGTCGAAATAAAGCCCGGACGGAAGCCGGTAGCACCAGCCGCGGTCGTCAAGGGCGGTCGCGAAGGCGATCATGTGCTCGATGTGCTCGGTTGCCTTGCACCATACGTCCGGCTCGATCACCCGCAGTCGGCGCAGGTCGGTCTTGAACTCGGCGGTGTAGGCCTCGGCGATCTCCCATGCGCTCCGGTGCTCGCGCCGCGCCGCGGCTTCGAGCTTGTCATCCCCGGTATCGGCGTCCGAGGTGAGGTGGCCAACGTCGGTGATATTGATCACGTGCCTGACTGTCATTCCCTTGGACAGCAGGGTGCGCTTGACTGTGTCGGCGAACACGTACGTCCGCATGTTGCCGATGTGCTGGTCGGCGTAGACGGTCGGCCCGCAGGAGTACATTCCGACCTGGCCTGACCTGGACGACCTGAACTCCGCGACTTCGCGCGTCAGCGTGTTGAACAGCCTCAGTGGATGCCCCTGATCGCTCACGTGGCGACACGATACCGTCGCGCGGTCTAGGCCAACTGCTCGCCAGATCGATTGCCGAATCAACCCGGTTCTTCGGCGATGCCGCAACCTCTCGCGGTTCCACAGCGTCGTCGGGCCGACCACGCTGGTCGATGTGCTCGCGAATGGATAACGCGCCTGTTTCCGACCGTGGCGGGGCCGGTCGGATGGCGGCTAGTGCGGACGAGTCCGCCTGCAACTCGAACGCGTCGCGGCGGCCTCAGGTCTAATCTCTGGTCACGCCGCCAGCAAAGTGGAGCGCTTCGCGCGCGAGCGGCAGCCAATCCTGGCCGGACGCAGGGTCCAGGCTCAGCCACTCGCGCATGGGCGTGCCCTTATTCGCGTCGAACCTCACGCCGCACTCAGCCTCCACCAGGGCCGTCACCCGCGCAGCTGGCAGCTTTAGCACCAGCCGTCCGCGCACGAACATGACGAAGATCTTGCCGTTGAACCTGACTGCTGCCCGGCCGAAACCGCGCCCGCCCTGAGGCGGAGTGACACCTGGCAGGCCGGCGAGCTCGTCAACCAGATCCTCGTACCGCTCGCGCAGCGCTTCATTCGATGCGGAGGTCGTGTCGTCTGGCACGCGGCTACAGTAGCTCAGCCCACTGACACTACGGGATCAACGCGATCTTGCCTTGCGTGTGACCCGCGCTGATCGCGCGGTGCGCGTCGGCTGCCGCCGTCAGCGGGAACGTCTGGCTGACGAACACGCGCAGTGACCCTGCGGCTGCGAGCTTGGCCAGCTCGATCCGCGCCGCTGCCCGGATCTCGGTGCCAGGATCCGCCCCAGGAGCGCCGCCCACAGCTTTGATGCCGACTTGGCCAGCGCGTCCTGGCGATGCGATCGTCACGATCCTGGCCCGGTCTGGTACCAGTTCGAGCGAGACGTCGATGGCCTCCTCGGTGCCGACCAGGTCGAGCGAGGCATCGACGCCGCCAGGTGCTACCGCGCGTACCCGGTCAGCGAGGCCGGGGCCGTACGCCACTGGTATCGCGCCAAGCTCGCGCAGGAAAGAGTGCCCGCCTGGACCGGCTGTCCCGATGACGGTAGCGCCCCGGCCAACCGCGAGCTGAACGGCCATTACTCCGACACCACCAGCCGCGCCGTGCATCAGCACGGTCTCGCCGGGGCCGACGTTCGTCGCCGCCAGGCAGTGCCAGGAGGTCGCGCCCGTCAGCATTAGCCCGGCTGCCTGTGCCCAATCCAGGTTGGCAGGCTTGGGTACAAGCGCCTGCGCGGGAGCGATAAGGTCGCTGGCGTATGCGCCGGTAACTCGGTAACCGATGATCTCGTCGCCGGCCTTGATCGAGCCGACCGGGCCGATCGCGTCCTTACCTACCTCGGCCACCACGCCAGACATTTCGAAGCCGAGCGGCATCGGCAGCTTGGCAGGGTCAGCGCCGAACGCGCCGCTGTACATTTTGTAGTCAATCGGATTGACGCCGACTGCCCGCACGGCGACGCGCGCTTCGCCCGGTCCAGGGACGCCTACTGGTCGGTCTACGACGGATAGGACTTCCGGAGCGCCGTAGGCGGTTGCTACCACGACTGAGGCCATGTCAGACCCTTGACTTCCATGAGGCCGGCAAAGCCGGGGTTGCTGTCAGTACCTGGGCGTAGCGTGCTCAGTGATACCCGCTCGATGTACTAGCAGACACTAACCGGCCACTGACGGCCGGAAGATAGGGGGATTCGTGACCGTGACAAACTCTTTGACGGGTGAGCGGGCAGACCAGGAGCGCACAGACCTACTGGCGTCGCTCGACCGGCAGAGGGGATTTCTGCGGCAGACAACCCGCGGGCTGACCGACGAGCAGGCGGCCAAGCGGACGACGGTCAGCGACCTTTCGGTCGGCGGCCTGATCAAGCACGTCGCGATGGTCGAGCAGCGATGGGCGAGGTTCATTGTCGATGGACCGTCGGCCATGACGTTCGAAGGCGGCGACCCTCATGCGTTCATGAATAGCTTCCGCATGCTCGACGGCGAGACGCTAGCCGGATTGCTCGGGCACTACGACGAGGTCGCCAAGCAGACCGATGATCTCGTGCGGACGCTGCCGGACCTGGACGCCGCTCATCCGCTGCCCGCGGCGCCCTGGTTCGAGCCTGGCGCTTCCTGGTCGGCTAGGCGGACGCTGCTGCACATTCTCGCTGAGACCTCGCAGCACGCCGGCCATGCCGACATCATCAGGGAGTCCTTGGACGGCGCCAAGACCATGGGGTGAGCTAGTCACCCTCGTAGACGGTGTACCAGGATGCGGGATCACCCGGCTTGCCGGTGAAGTCGTAGCGCAGGCCGGCGGCCGACAGGGCGACGAGCGAGATGGAGGTCGATCCCCAGATCCGGCCGCCACCCAGATCGCGGCGCACGATCAGGGCGCGGTCGTCCTCGGTGCCGAGACCGTCCCCGTTGAGCAGAGGAAACCATCCGGCCCAGGCCACCGCTGTCGACTGGCCCAGATGGCGAGGCGCGGCCGCCTGACCGGCCAGAGCTGGCGTCCCCGGAAGAACTGGCGTCCCAGGATGGGTCGGCGGCGGGCTCGGGCGGGTCGCGGCCTGCAGTCTCGGCAGGAAGTGGGCGATTCGCGCGAGTTCGTGTGCACGGCCGTTCTCGCCCTGGCCTGCGCTTGGCTGAGTTCGCGGCGGATGCAGGTCGGCTGCCAGGCCGCTGTTCACCGCGAAGTGCAGTCCGGTCCCAAGCTCACGTTCAGTGAGCACGAGGCCGTCCCAGGATTGCCAGAGCGCCCGGTCAGGTTCGACGGTGATCAGATGAAACGGGTCGGTGTTCGCTAGGGCGTTCTTATCGATGGGCTCGCCTGCGACCGCCCGCAGCGGCAGCGCGCCTCTGCTCAGTCGCGAAGCCGGCGGCGCGAACTGGCCGCGAGCGTTCAGCACGCAACTTGCTCGATGGCGCGGTGGCGAGACGGCAAGCCACGTGCCGCCGGCCTGCAGGTCCAGACCGCCGATCAGATCTGGCCGATCTGGCCAGTGCGGACCGGGCGGCTCCCAGGCACGGTCCATCAACTCATCGCGTACGCCAGCAAGCAGCACGGGAAGGCCTGGTTCGATGCTTAGCAAGGCGGTGCACATATGGGTTGCTACCTACGTTCCGTGCGCCGGGTTCATGGTGGTTCGCCTGCCAGAATAGAGACGTGGACATGCCGCATAACGCAGCGGTCAGCTTGAACTCGATGTTGGCCAAGTTCAGCGAGCACTGGGTCCGAAGGCGGACGTCGAGACCTCGGTGATGCTGATCGAACCCAAGGGCGTCGTGAACACCGGCGACGCCGGCGGCGACTTCACCGCCGAGCTAGCCGATCTGAGCTAGCGCCACCTGGCCTGTATGGTGCCGCGCCGACCGCCCGGTGCTCCTGGATGAGGTTACGTTTCGTACTTGTTGTCGAGCGAGGCCGGAGATTGTCAGACCCTCTCGATATCCTGAGTGAGAAAGAAACGTTCAGGCAGCATCGCGCGGGAAGGAGCCGGATGCCGGATCAGCCAGCCGAGCCGGGTTCGCCGTGGGACGGGCCTGAGCCGCGGGAGCCGGCCGATGCCGGGCCGGGTTGGCCGTGGGACGGGCCTGAGCCGTGCGAGCCGGCGGACGCGGAGGCGGGTTGGGCGTGGGATGAGGGGTCTGAGCCGCGGGAGCCGACGGATGCGGAGTTGTTCGGGTTGTGGCCGGACCCGTTCGCGGGGCCGCCTGATGACCCGGATGTGCGGCGGGATCTGGCCG
>DATNEK010000062.1:0-69938 GCA_035553055.1 Streptosporangiaceae bacterium
TCGGCCACGGAGTTGACGTCACGATAGGCCGGCTGATGGTCATCGGCTGCTACCATCCGAGCCAGCAGAACACGTTCACTGGCAAGGTGACCGGTCAGATGCTCGACGCGGTCTTCGCTAAGGCCAAAGACCACGCCGGACTCGGCTAAGCTCGTGGCCCGTGTGCCGTGGGTGACGACGGTTGCTGACGCTGCGAGACGTAACACAAATATTTGTGGTGCATGCGATACATATGCCGGTTCTAGGGTGATTCAAGCGGGCGTGGAATCGGGCGCAGCGTGTTCGCCGCGTCGCGCATCGCGAGAGATCGCAAGACACGAACTGGTAGCGTCTGTTTACCTAATGTAACAATGGCCGTCTTTTCCCTGCTAGGAGCTTGATCAAGCTGCTACGAATGCTCTGCTTGCGGCCCACAATAGCTAGCTGCCCGTTTCTGTCTACCCTTTGAATAAAGTGCCTGACATGAGGTACGATTTCCGCGCCCCCGTAGCCCAAAGGAAGAGGCAAGCCCCCTAAAAGGGTACCAGTGTCGGTTCGAGCCCGACCGGGGGTACGGTTGACTCTGTTGAGTATGTATTCACTCACTCAGATGGCATCTTCGCAGGTCAGAGGTGCTGCAATGAGCGAATGCGCTGTGCATTTGCACACCGCAGAGTGCGAGTGCAGATTTGCGATTCACTAGTCGCGATTGACGCCGCATTGATCGATACAGAAAATCTGAATCACATTATGCGGGACGCGCGGGAGTTATCCGCTGCGGTCGGGCCCTGCCCGCGTCAGCGTGATCGCGACGATCACTCTCTTATCGCGCGTCATGGCGTTTCGATAGTCGTCCCAGTCCGGGTGCTCGCCTGAGACTTTGCGATAGTAGTCGACGAGCAAGTCCATCGCCTCTGGCAAGTGGATGATCTCCGCGGTCCCCTCGGCCTGTACCCACTCGCCATAGAACTGGTCGTTCATGACGCACAGCGACGCACGCGGATCGCGTGCGAGGTTCTTCGTCTTGATGGCCGTTTCGCGGGTGCTGATCACCACTCGGCCGGCGTCGTCGACCCCGACGGTCACAGGCGAGAGCTGCGGTAGGCCATCGGACCGAGTTGTCGCCAGGACAGCCCGATGATGGACGCGCATGAACTCGCGAGCGCGCTCAAGATCCATACGGGAGTCAAGCGCCATTCAGACGGATGCGGCGCTGCACTTCGTACTCATGCACGATGGCCATGGCGTACGCGTGGGTCAGACCGTGCTCGTCGGCCAGCCAGGTCGCGCGCTCGCCAAGTCGCATGAAGGAAGGTCCAGACTCCAGCCGATGGAACCACTCTCGGAGATCGCTGCCAGTGACTCGTGGAATGCGAGCTATCAGGTTCTTGTGCATCTCCGGGGAGTGGGTCAGGGACAAGGGGCACCTCCATGCCGAGATTCTCCTACAGGCGAGCCTGCACTACCTGACGCCTGCTGGCAAGACCTGAACGTGACACTTCCGTTACTTGTCTAGCGGATTAACCCCGGCCTGCTGGACCAATGCCATCAACTCGCCACCAACTGCCCCAGCCCGCCGCTGACCGGCCCCAGCGTCGGCTCGCTGCTGACGCCGGCCATCGGCGGCGCCGGCTAGGAACTTTGCGGGTAAGCGAGCGCGGCTAGCGAGGTGAACTGCTTCGCGTTGCTGAACGGCGTGCTGCTGACCAGCCCCAAGCTCGCCGTGATCGCTATGCCACCGACTGATCCACCGGCCGTGTACACCTCGATCTCGAGCACGTCGGCGGCTGTCCGCACGCCGACGGGCAAGGTCGTCCATAGGCCATTAGGTGCAGTCGCGCCCGTCATCGAGCCGTTGAGGTAGACGATGCCGTTGATGATCGCGTACGCCGGGGTGGCGGTGCCGAACGTCGCCTGCCCGGACTTCCAGCCGTCCTCCAGCTTGAAGTTGTGCCACTTGGTGCCCACCACCGGGTAGGAGATGTTGGCGAGCGAGGTGAAAATGGGGGCGTCTGCGCCGAACACCCGCACCTGGCCCGTGGGCATGATGTCGACCCATCCGACGTCGATGTCGTCGAACGTGTACACCGCGACGACCATCCGGTGAGCTGGCCTAGCCGCCTTCGGCAGTACCGTGGCGAGTTGCGAGGTCCCGCTCGTATGCAGCGAGCCAGACAGGTACACCACGCCGCCGCTGACCGCGTAGGACGGGTCGCCAGTGCCGTAGACGCTCTGGCTCGATGTCCAGCCGTTCTCCAGCGTCAGCTTGTGCGACTTGACCGCCGCGGTCGGGTAGGAGACGGCCGCGAGCGAGGTGAACGTGAACGCGTTGCCGTCAAGCGCCTTCAGGGTGCCGCCGTTGCCGACGTACAAGATCCCTCGATCGTCGCCGTTTGTGTAGACCTGGATGTAGAGCTTGTGCGCGGGCCTGGCGAACTTGGGCAGGTTCGCGAATACGACACCGCCGGCCGGATTCGGCTGCATGATCGCGCCACGGAAGTAAACGATGCCGTTGTGGTACGCCCACGCTGGCTGGCCGGTCACGAGTTCCTTTTTGCTCGCCGACTTCCAGCCGTTGATCAGCGTGAACGGATGCCAGGTCAGCTTCGTCGTCGCCGCTTTCATCGCCACGTGGCCAGGCGTAGACGCGGCAACCGCTGCGGTGCCGCCGGCCAGCGTCAGCAGGGCCGCCGCCGGTGCGATCAGACGCGCAGACCTTCGCGATAGTGATGCCATGCTCATCCTTCGGTCGTTCAAAACAAATGGGTCAGACAACCACGAATATAGAGTGAGCCCAGGTCAGAAGGCGTGTCTCCGCGACTAACTAGAGACAAGACTGAGACTGGCACCGACCCACGCCCCTCCGGGCTCTCGCCGGCGAGAACAGCAACTTCCAACGCTGCCGTAACTCACCGGAGGTCATCGGCGGCTTCGGTCCAACGCTGCAGCCAGGGAGGCGGTTGCGCTATCGCTTCGAAGATCAACTTCGCGCCACGCGCTGCCGGGCCAGGCGGGACGGCCGGGTGGTCCGGCGCTGTTGTTCGCCGGCGCGCACCAACGACAGCAAAGTGCACAGCGCTGTTGTCCCCACGACAGCAAAGTGCACATCGCCGCCGTTCGCCGACGCGAATCAACAACAGCAACGGGCACATCGCCGCTGTCCGGGGCGGGACGGCCGACCCTGGCGGAGAGTTTTCGGGCTCGCGGGGGTGAGTTCCCGGCTCACGGAGGATTTTCGTGGGTGCGGACGAAAATTCTCCGCGACGGGTACGCAACGCGTCCGGCACACGGCAACCTTCCGCCAGGCAAGCGGCGATCTTCCGCGGTCACTCCGCTCGTGCCCCAGCGCGCCTGGCAACCCCTACTCGCGGGCTACGAGAGGCGTTCGAAGATCATCGCCATGCCCTGGCCGCCGCCGACGCACATGGTCTCGAGTCCGTAGACCTTGTCGTGGAACTGCAGGCTGTTGAGCAGCGTGGACGTAATCCTGGCGCCGGTCATGCCGAACGGGTGACCGACAGCGATCGCGCCGCCGTTGACGTTCAGCTTGTCGATGTCGATGCCGAGCTCCTGGTAGGTGGGGATTACCTGGGCCGCGAACGCCTCGTTGATCTCGACGAGGTCGATGTCGTCGATCGTCATGCCGGCCCGTGCTAGCGCCTGCCTGGACGCTTCGACCGGGCCAAGCCCCATGATCTCGGGCGACAGCGCGGTCAGCCCGGTGGAGACGATCCGTGCCAGCGGCCTGATGCCGAGTTCGGCCGCCTTCGTGTCGCTCATCACGATCACCGCGGCGGCGCCGTCGTTCAGCGGGCAGCAGTTGCCGGCCGTAACCGTGCCATCCGGCCGGAACACCGGCTGCAACGCGGCCACCTTCTCCAGCGTCGTGCCGGCCCGCGGCCCGTCGTCGGCCGAGATCACCGTGCCGTCGGGCATGGTGGCCGGCGTAATGTCGCGCTGCCAGAAACCGTTGGCGATCGCCTTCTCGGCCAGGTTCTGCGACCGGACCCCGAACTCATCCTGCTCAGCCCGGCTTACGTTCCTGAGCTGGGCCACGTTCTCAGCGGTCTGACCCATCGCGATGTAGATGTCAGGAATCTGGCCGTCCTCACGCGGATCGTGCCAAACTGGCGCGCCGGCCTCCGCTCGCTCGGCAGCCCGCGTCTCGGCGTCAGCGAACACCGGGTTCTTCGTGTCTGGCGCGCCGTCGCTGCTGCCCTTGACCAGTCGGCTCACCATCTCCACGCCGGCGGAGATGAACACGTCGCCTTCGCCTGACCTGATCGCGTGGTACGCCATCCTGGTTGACTGCAGTGAAGACGAGCAGTACCTGGTGATCGTGGTGCCAGCCATCCCGTCGAGCCCGAGCATGACCGCGACCACGCGGGCCATGTTGTAACCCTGCTCGCCGCCAGGCAATCCGCAGCCGAGTATCAGGTCCTCGATCTGCGCTGGATCAAGCTGCGGCACCTTGGCCAGCGCGGCCTTGATCATCTGGATCACCAGGTCGTCGGGACGGATGGTGGTCATGGTCCCCTTGAATGCCCGCCCGATCGGCGAGCGCGCGGTCGCGACGATAACTGCCTCAGGCATGGTGGCTCCCTGGCCAGGCGATATCGGTGTTTACCGAACAGTAGCTCACGTGGACCTGTGCCGAGTATTCAGGCCAGCAGCAGGCCGCCCGCCCGGCCGCCCGCGCGTGGGCACGGCCCGCGCACCCACCAGCGCGGCGGCGTTCTGCCTGGCGGCGCCGAGGAGATCCCTCGCGTGCTCTCGAACGCTGTAGTCGCCGGGCGCCAGCGACCTTGCGAGCGCGACGTCTAGGTCGTTGCCGCAGCGCTTGAGCAGGACAGAGAAGTCGCGCCGTACCGGCTCGTGCAGGTCGTAGCCGAATGACCGGTGGATCCGGGCGAACAGCGGCTTATACATCCTGGCCCGCTCGTGCAGCCCGGACGAATAGGACATCGGGTTCTTCGGCCTGGCCGTGATATAGGCGGGCAGCACGTCGGCGTACGCCTGCCGCAGCACCCACTTCTCGACGCCGTCGCGCACCTTGAACCGCGCGGGCAGCCGGAGCGCCAGCTCGACCAGGGCGGGGTCGAGGAACGGCACGCGCGCCTCGACCCCGTGGCCCATGCTGACCCGGTCAACCCGCTGCAACTCGGTCCGGCCCAGGTTCGCGATCTTGTGCAGGAACAACCTCCGTTGCTGATCCGTCCTGGCCATCTGGTACATCGGGTACCCGCCGAACAGTTCGTCGGATCCATCCCCGGTCAGCACGACCTTGACGCCGACCTCGGCGATCCTGCGGAACAGCGGCACGGACACGACCGAGTTGATGATGTCGCCGTACTCGGTCAGCTCGGAGATCCTGATCGCTTCCCTGATCTCGGGCAGCCGGATCTGGTGCTGCGCGACCTCGATCACCTCGTGCGGGACGCCGAGTTCGGCGGTGAGCCGCCGCGCGTAGCCGATGTCCTCGCTTCCGGGCGCGCCGACCGTGAATGCGACGCAGTCGGGGTGCAACGCCCGCACGTGCAGGAGCAGCAGCGAGCTGTCGAGGCCGCCAGACAAGATCACGCCGACCCGGTGCTCGGTGTCGACCCGCGCCTGAATGCTGTCCTGCAGCGCCACCCTGACCAGAGCCATCGCCTCGGCCTCTGTCTCGATGCTGGCCGGCGCCGCCACATCGCGAACGCCCAGGCTCAGCAGCCCGCTATAGGGCGCGAGCTCGGGCTCGCCGCCCGCCGCTGACCAGCCGTGCCAGCCGGGCGGCACCTCGCTGATCGGCGCGCCGACCGGCACAAGCGCCTTGATCTCTGAGGCCACGTGCAGGCAGCCGCGGGCGACCGACCAGTAGAGCGGCTTGACGCCGACCGCGTCCCTGGCCAGGTAGACGCGACCAGTCATCAGGTCGGCGACCGCGAACGCGAACTCACCGCGAAAATTGCGCACGGCGGTCTCGCCCCACCGCGCGAACGCGGCCAGCACGACCTCGGTGTCGCAGTCGGTGCGGAACTCATGCCCGAGCCCGCGTAGTTCATCGCGCAACCCGCGGTGGTTGAAGACCTCGCCGTTATAGCAGAGCAGCCACCGGCCGTCAGGCGACGCCAGCGGCTGCGCGCCGCCCGCCGGGTCAACGATCGGCAGCCGGTGCGTGCCGGCCAGCAGGCGAGCGTGCGCGGCCACTTGCTCGACCTCACCGCGCGGCCTCAGCGCCCCGAGCATTTTGCAGAACATAATCCCGCTCGGACCATGCCCGGCCACAAGTGCGATGCCGCACATAGCGATCAGCCCGTCGCCGGTTGCGGCAGTCTTTGGGGGGTTGTCCCCCCTGGGCGGTACTGCGGGGGGCTCTGGGGGGTCGTCCCCCCTGGGAGGTACTGCGAGGGGTTCTGAACGATGCTCGGTCGCAAGCACACGTGCCACGCCTGGCCTTCGTCGATGACGTTCACCTCGCCTGCGCGTTGCCGATCGAGCAACAGCCCGCGCAGGATCCGGTGTGCGTGGAACCTGCGGTACCAGGCCATCTCGATGTCGGCGGCGTATCCAACGCAATGCGAGCTTGGCAGCAGCGCGGCGTACCCGAGTTCCCTGAGCCTGCGTTGATGGGCCACGCTTCTGGTGAGGCTGTTGACCCAGAGTGGTGGCGCGCCCCGAGGCGCGAGGTCAGCGAAATCGTCGGCAAGCTGGTTGAGCCAGGCAACGGTCTGCGGCCTCGCCATCGCCAGCCACAGCCCGGCCGTCCGCGGCGAGCGGCCAGGCAGCGTGCGGCGCTCGGCCGATCTCGCCGCCCTGGACAACAACGTCCCCGCCTGATGCCGGTACCTGAAAGTGAGCTGATCGATCGCGCTGAGTTCATCTAGGTCGATCAGTTCGGTCGCGTCGAGCAGATCGTCGTCGGTCTCGTAGCAGTGATCGCGACCCCACCAGACCGCCTCGATCTGGGCCAGCATCGAGATCCGAATCAGGGCAGCTAGGCTGCGCGGGCTGTTGCGCGCCCGCGGATCGTAGTTGCGCACCTCGAACAGCAGCTTCGCGATCGTCGCGTCGCGCCCCTCGGGAGTCGATTCGAGCACCGCGGTGAACGCGGGCTCGTCAAGCCGCCGCTCGAGCAAAAGCTCGGCGCTCAGCCGATCTGAGCTATCGAATTGCCTGAACTCGACGACAAGTTCGCCGACTGCCGCGCGATACGGGTCGACGTCCGGCTCGCACGGAGCGAAGTCGGCGATGGGCGGCCCGCCGACCAAGGTGTCCGCGCCGCCCGCCCGATGGTCGGCAAGCCACAGTGTCACAATGCCCCCAGTTGTGATGTGAATGATTTGGCGCCCCCCACAGCGCACTGAGTGTAATGACGCGACCGCGAGTGGTAACTGAGTTTGGAGCTACGTCCCTCGTGACCGCGACACCCCCCATGTCGCGATCGCCCGCCCGTGCGCTGGATCGGTCGCTGACCCTCAGCGGCTACCGGGCTCGCTAGGCTGGGTAGGTCTGGCGAGCGCAGCGTGGCGCCGCCCGCGAGCTGAGGTGGGGTTATGGCTGTCTACGAGTCATTGATCGACTTGATCGGGAACACTCCGCTGCTCAGGCTGCGCAAGGTCACCCGCCGCATTGGCAGCGGTCATGGGGCGCCCGCGGTGCTCGCCAAGATCGAATACGTCAACCCAGGCGGCTCGGTCAAGGACAGGATCGCGCTGCGGATGGTGCAGGACGCCGAGGAATCTGGCGCGCTCAAGCCAGGCGGCACGATCGTGGAGCCGACGTCGGGCAACACCGGCATCGGCCTGGCCATCGTCGCCGCGGAGAAGGGCTACAAGTGCGTCTTCGTCTGCCCCGACAAGGTCGCCCAGGACAAGATCAGCGTACTGCGCGCGTACGGCGCCGAGGTGGTGGTCTGCCCGACAACCGTCTCGCCCGAGTCGCCCGACTCCTACTACAGCGTCTCGGACCGGCTCGCCGCTGAGATCCCCGGCGGCTGGAAGCCGAACCAGTACGCCAACCCTGCGAACCCGCAGTCGCACTACCTGACCACGGGCCCGGAGATCTGGACCCAGACCGAGGGCAGGGTTACCCACTTCGTGGCAGGCATCGGGACGGGCGGCACGATCTCGGGTACCGGCCGATACCTCAAGGAGGTCTCCGGCGGCCGGGTCAAGGTGATCGGCGCTGACCCGGAGGGCTCGGTTTACTCCGGTGGCACCGGCCGTCCATACCTGGTCGAGGGCGTCGGCGAGGACTTCTGGCCTGACACCTACGACAAGACCATCTGCGACAAGATCATCCCGGTAAGCGATGCCGACTCGTTCCTGATGACCCGAAGGCTCGCCAGCGAGGAAGCGCTGCTCGTTGGCGGCTCGTGCGGGATGGCCGTGGTGGCCGCGCTCGCGGTAGCCGAGCAGGCCGGTCCCGATGACGTGATCGTGGTGCTGCTGCCCGACGGCGGTCGTGGCTACTTGTCGAAGGTGTTCAACGACGACTGGATGGCCGACTACGGTTTTCTGACCTCAGAGACAGCCGAGCCGCGAATCGCCGACGTGCTCGATCGCAAACGCGGCCAGTTGCCGCTGTTCGTGCACGCGCATCCCGATGAGACCGTTCGGGGCGTGATCGAGACGCTGCGCGAGTACGACGTCTCTCAGCTCCCTGTCCTGAAGGAGGAACCGCCGGTGATGGCCGCCGAGGTTCTCGGCTCGATTACCGAGCGTGAACTGCTCGACGCCCTGGTCACCGGACGGGCGGCGCCCGACGAGCCAGTCTCCGCGCACATGTCGCCGCCGCTGCCCATGATCGGTTCTGGCGAGCCGATCAGCGCCGCGATCGCGGCGCTTGAGAAGGCAGGTGCCGCCGTGGTGCTCGTTGGCGGAAAGCCGGCTGGAATGATCACCAGGCAGGATGTACTGACCTTCCTGGCTGGGTAGTACCCGCTCATCGAGCAAACACCGTCGGATAGTCGCAGTTCGGATAGTCGCAGTTCAGGTAGTCGCAGTTCAGATAGTCGCAGTTCAGATAGTCGTAATTCAGATAGTCGCACGGCAGATAATCGCGTATCAGAATATCCGAAATCGGAGTAGAGGTTTAAGGGAGGCGACCGCGCTGATGGCTCACATCAAGGCGACTGACGGGTTCGAGACCCTGGCGATTCACGCCGGGCAGGAACCAGATGAGCTCACCGGCGCCGTCGTGCCGCCCATTTATCAGGCATCGACCTACAAGCAGGATGGGGTCGGCGGCGTGCGCGGCGGCACGCACGCGGGTGCTAGCGCCGGCGCCGGCCGCTGGATCGAGGGCTACGAGTACTCACGCACCGCGAACCCGACCAGGGGAGCGCTCGAGGAGTGCCTGGCCGCGCTTGAGGGCGGGACAAGAGCGCTCGCGTTCGCCTCCGGCATGGCAGCGGAGGACTGCCTGATCCGCACGATCTGCCAGCCGGGCGATCAGGTGCTGATTCCGCACGACGCCTACGGCGGCACCTACCGCCTGTTTGACAAGGTGCTCGCTGGCTGGGGCCTGCGCTACTACCCGGTGCCGATTTCCGACCCAGCCGCGGTACGGGCCGCTGTGGCGGCCCACGGCGCGAAGCTGATCTGGGTGGAGACGCCGACCAACCCGTTGCTGTCGATCGCCGACATCGGCCTGCTCGCGGAGATCGCCCACTCGGCGGGTGCGCTGCTCGCCGTCGACAACACGTTCGCTTCGCCGTACCTCCAGCAGCCGCTGAGCCTCGGCGCTGACGCTGTTGTGCATTCGACCACGAAGTACATCGGCGGCCACTCCGATGTGGTCGGCGGCGCGATCGTGGTGCCGGACGCCGAACTCGCTGAGCGGCTTGCCTTCATGCGGAACGCAATTGGCTCGGTCGGCGGGCCGTTCGACGCGTGGCTGACGCTGCGAGGCGTCAAGACGCTGTCGGTCAGGATGGACAGGCACTGCGCCAACGCGCTGGCGGTGGCGACGATGCTGGCCAGCCACCCGAAGGTGGCGCAGGTCTACTACCCGGGCCTGGCCGAGCACCCGGGCCACGAGGTCGCGGCCAAGCAGATGCGCGGCTTCGGCGGCATGGTCTCGTTCCTGCACGCCGACGGTCCTGACGCGGCTATCGAGATGTGCGGCCGCACCAGGCTGTTCACGCTCGGCGAGTCACTTGGCGGTGTCGAATCGCTGATCGAGTACCCGGCCACCATGACCCACGCGTCGGTCGCCAGCTCGCCGCTTGCCGTTCCGCCCGACCTGGTCAGGCTGTCCGTCGGCATCGAGAACGGCGAGGACCTGATTGAGGACCTGCGCGCCGCACTGGGCGCAGGGTAGCTCGTCTCCCCGGCGATATTTTCCCCAGTTAGCCGGCGAGATGGCGGGGCGAGATCGTGGCGTCCGAGCCCAGGCGCATGCGGGCGGCGTGCTGTTCCTGGCCGATCACGTGCATGACCGCGTTGATAAGCGCCAGGTGGGTGAACGCCTGCGGGAAGTTACCCAGGTGCCGACCCGATTTCGGGTCGATCTGCTCGGCGTAGAGCAGCAGCGGGCTCGCGTAGGAGAGCACCTTCTCGCACAGGTCCCTGGCCATGGTGTGCTCGCCGATCTCGGACAGCGCCGAGACCAGCCAGAACGAGCAGATCGTGAACGTGTTCTCGGTGCCGGTGAAGCCGTCGTCGGTCTGTTCTGACCGGTAGCGGAGCACCAGGCCGTCCTGGGTCAGCTCGTCGGCTATGGCGAGTACCGTCGCCTTGATCCGGTCGTCGGATGGCGGCAGGAACCTGAGCAGCGGCATCAGCAGCAGCGAGGCGTCCAGTGCCGTGGTGCCGTAGTGCTGGCAGAACACCCCACGGTCGTCGACGGCGTTCGCGCAGACGTCCGCCTTGATCTCGTCGGCCGCGAGCTGCCACTGCGCGGCGATCTCTGGCTCATCCCTGATCCTGGCTAGCCTGGCGCCCCGGTCGGCCGCCACCCAGCAGAACATCTTCGACGAGGTGAAGTGCTGCGGGTCGCCTCTGACCTCCCAGATGCCGCGGTCCTTTTCGCGCCAGTGCGCGAGCGCCTGTTCGACCTGCAGCTTGGCCATCTGCCATACCCGCTCGTCCAGCCAGTCCCTTGACTTGGTGTGCAGGTAGAGCGAGTCGAGCACGGCTCCCCAGACGTCGTTCTGCCGCTGGCTGTAGGCCGCGTTGCCGACCCTGATCGGCCGCGCGCCCTGGTAGCCGCGCAGGTGGTCGAGCAGGTACTCGTCCAGGTTCCTAGAGCCGTCGATGCCGTAAACGATCTGCAGCTCGTCGCGATCGCGTTCGACCAGGTCGGCGATGAAGGCGAAGTAGTCGGCCGCCTCCCACTCGAAACCAAGCGTGAACAGGCCCCACAAGGCGAATGTCGCGTCCCTGATCCAGCTGTACCTGTAGTCGAAGTTGCGTTCGCCGCCCGGTGCCTCGGGCAGGGAAGTCGTGGCTGCGGCGGCGATCGCGCCGGTAGGCGCGTAGGCGAGACCTTTCAGCGTGAGCGCGCTCCTGGCCAGGTAGGTGCGCCAGCGGTGGTCGGGCAGGTTCCCGCGAGCCAGCCAGTGCCGCCAGTGGTGCGCGGTCCACATCATCCGCTGGTGTGCCTCTTCATAGGTCTCGGGCGGCGGCCGGTGCCCCCAGGACAGCGCGCAGAACCTGGTGTCGCCCTCCCTCAGCAAGGTTCGGGCCTTGGCTCCCGATCCTTCGACGCCGATCATGATGTCCGAGGTGAGGGTCAGCGTTCGGCCTTCGCCATCCGGGCTGATGCTGACCTGATGGAAGCCGCGATCGGTGAAGTTCCAGTGCGCGCGCTGACGCCCGTAGTCGAACCGGGGTTCGCAGTCCATGATGAGCTGGACCGACCCGTTCGTGCAGTGCACCGTGCGCAGCAGCAGGTGCTCGGAGTCATAGTCGGTCGGCGGCCTTCGGTGCGACCCACGCTCGGGGTTCTGGTGCTTCCACGGGCCCATCACCAGGCAGTCGTGGACGATGACCCAGCCTTCGCCGGAGCCCCAGGTGGTCTCGAGCACCATCGTGCCTGGCAGGTAGCGGCGATCAGCCGGCACCTCGACATCGGCCGGGCCGAACTTGAACCAGCCAGCGTCGCGATCGAGCAGCGACCCGAACACGCTCGGGCCGTCGAGCCGTGGCAGGCACAGCCACTCTATCGACCCGCTCGGCGCTATCAGCGCGGTGACCTCACCGTCGGAAAGGAACCCGTAGTCAGCGATCGGCGGGAACGGGGAGAAATCAAGATGTGCGGACTCGCCCGGCATCGGCGACCACCTCCAGCCGCAGGCGTCTAGCGCCAGACCATCAAGACCAGTATTACCAGCCAAATCAGACTGACTACGCCGCCCATCATCGCGATCCGGCCGCGCTCAACGGCGGCGACGTGGCTGGCTACGGTGGCCGAGCCCGAGCCCTGACCGGCGATCGCTTCACTATCAGGGGCGGGCGTCGGCTCGACTGCCGCGTCGGTTAGCCCGGCCGCTGAGTGCTGGCTGTCGGCGGCGGCGACCTGCGACGACGGCGTCGCGGCGGCCTCATCGAGCGCCTTGATCGCCTTCCGCTGATCCCGCATGATCAGGCCGAGCAACGCCAGCGCGACGACGAACAGGGTCGCCGACACGATCACCCACGCCTGGCCAGCCTTCGAGATCATCGAGGCGAGCGCCATTCCGGCGATGAGCACGCCAAGGGTGCCGAGCGCGAAGACGAACGTGATTCTGTTCAGGTACCGCAGAATTCTGACGTCGCGCTGCCGGATATACCGCGGGGTCGACATGACCGCCAGCGTGACCGGCCCGATGGTGAAGGCCACGAACGCGAGGTGCAGCCAGAGGACCAGGTTCTTGGGAAACGACATGCGCAGAGTCTAGAACCCGGCTACTCGACAGCGCGGGTTGACAGCGCCGGGGGGACGGAAATACCAGAACCAGGTGAGTACTTACCTGGCTCTGGCACTCACGTTTTCAGCTAACTACGCTCAAGACTTCTTGTTCTGGATCCAGGCGAAAACCAGCAGGCCAAGGCCGATGACAGCGGCGACGCCGCCGCGGAAGAGGTGGCCACCGTGCTTCACGTGGCTGCCCACGTTCAGGAAGCTGGGCGCCGCGCCAACGAACCAGAGGACGCCTACCACGATTGCCACGACGCCTATGACAGCAAGGGCGATGACTACTGGCTTCCTGCCCGTGCCGGACGCCGTGCTTGTTGTGCTCACTTCTTTTCCTCCCTTGGGGAACTTTCCGCTTGATCTCCTCGCCGACAGGCGGGGACTTACCCGTCGCCGGAGGCGACCACGTGCGGCACCGTACTACGGACGGAGCCGGGTGAGTGCTTAGTTCACGAAAGCGCCTGATTTTGCTTGCTCGGGGATCAGGCGACGCGGCTCTTGCGTCACGGTTACCTCACCTGCTCGCTGCCCTGCGTGACCGCAAGAAGTCACTGACCACGTACTCACCGAGGCTGTCCGGCATCGCGCGCAGCACTCGGCCGCCGTTCCGCTTTGCTACCTCGTCAACGAACGAGCTAAGCCGTTCGTCGTCAGCGAGCATGAATATATTCAGTGTTGCCCTACGTCTGGTCATTTTATCTACTTCGGCCATGGTAAGTTCCAGCGTCTCCGGCGACGGCGGCCAGTCGAACCACGACCGGCCGTCTCTGCGCAGGTGAGCCGTCGGCTCGCCGTCGGTGATCACCAGCACGATCGGGTTGTGCTCTGGCCTGCGGTCAAGGAACCGGCCAGCGAGCACGAGCGCGTGGTGCAGGTTGGTGCCCTGCACCATGTCCCAGGTAAGCCCGGCCAGGTCGGTCTCCCTGAGTTCCCTCGCGTAGTTGGAGAACCCGACTACCTGGAGAGCGTCCTGCGGGAAGCTGGTCCTGACCAGCGAGTAGAGCGCGAGCGCGGTCTGCTTGGCCGCGCCCCACGTGCCGCGCAGGGCCATTGAGTATGACAGGTCGACGAGCAGGCACACGGCGGCCGACGCGCGTCGTTCGGTCTCGCTCACCTCAAAGTCGCTCACCGCGAGCTTGACCGCCCTTCCTCCCTGCCCACCATTCCTACCGCGGATGAGTGCGTTGCGCACGGTGGTGGCGGTGTCGATGGGCTGCTCGTCACCGAATCGCCACGGCCTGGTCGCCCCGGTGAGTTCGCCGGCCTGGCCAACGTCGTGCTGATCGTGATCTCCGTGCCCGCCCTCGGCCAGCTTGGCGAATACCTTGCGCAGCGCGGTGTCGCCCAGCCTGCGCACCGCTTTCGGCGTCAGCTCGAGCTTTCCTTCTTTGTTCGCGATGTAGCCCTGCCGCTCAAGTTCCCGCTCGATGCGCTTGAGCGCTTCCATGTCGTCGACGGCCTGGCGACCGAGCGCGCGCCTGATCGCCTCTTCGTCGATGTCGTCGAGCATCGCGCCCGGGTAGTCCTGCCTGAGTGCCTCTTCGAGTTCGGCGAGGTCGGCAAGTTCCGACACCGCCGTGGTGGCGTCGCCGAGGCCGAGCGGCTCGCTGCCGGTCATTCGCTCGCGCCCGCCCTGACCGTCCCAGTCCACGTCAGGCCTGCGCTCCCTCAGCGCAGCAGCCAGCCTGGCCATTTCCTGCGCGAGCCCGGCGTCCTCAAGCGTCTGTGCCATCAGCCCGGCGAGCTCGCCGCGCTGCTCGTCGGTCAGCGAGTTAAGCAGCCGCTGGGCCGCCGCTATGCGCCTGACCAGCGAGTCGACGAGTTCGTCCAGGTTCTGGGGCGAATCGGGAAAGAACTCGCCGTACTGCTCCATGAACGCGTCGAAATCCTGCTGTGTGTGTTCGCCGCGAGCGTCAGCCTCGATCATGTCGGTCAGCGCGGCCATCATCTCCTTGACCCGCTGCATGCCTTCGGCGCTCGACTCCGACATCGCGTTTTTGATGCCGCGGAACTGGCTGTCAAGTACCTCGCGCCTGAGCAGGTCCTTGAGCTGTTCGAAGGTGCGCGCCGCCGCCTGGCTGCGCCACTCGTAGTTAGCGAGCTGCCTGATAGCGGTCGCGGTGTCGCGCGACAGCGCGTCGAGTTCCGCTTCGCGCATCCTGGCTTCATCGCTCGGGTCAGGGAACAGCTCGGCGCGCTCCTGTCCGATGGCGGTGTCGAGCAGCGCGCTCGCCTGCTCGAGTATCCCGTCGAGCCTGCCGCTCCTGCGCAAGTCGCGTTGCCGCTCGCGCACCTGCCTGAGCAGGTCATCGAGGCCGTGGCGGCCCGCCATTCCGCGCCGGATCAGGTCGCGTAGCGCGTTGGCGACACTGTCGCCGACCAGGACAGAATCGCCGAGCGCGTCGACGGCACCGCGCACGTCATAAGGCGGTTCTAGCGGGTCAGGGCCACCGTGGAACTGCCCGTACCGATAGCCGTTCACGTGCGCTCGCCTTCCCCGTCCTGCCGGTTGTACTCGGCCTTGCCAGCCATAATCGCTAAGCCCTCGCTGAGCCTCGCTAAGCCGGCCCGTGGCTCAGCTGCGGTAGACGGTGCCGCCATCAACAACATCCTTCGACAGCCTGCGCATCAGGTAAAGGCCTTCTAGCGCGAACTCGAGCGCCGCCGCCGCCTGCCCGAACGACTCGCCGCCACCGCCGTCAAGCCGCTCCATGATCTTGGCGAGCCCTGGCACCTCGCCGATTCTGCGCAGCAGTTCGGCGGCTGGCAGCAGATCGGACGACTCGACGCTGCCGCCGTCAGTGAACCTGGCGATCAGGCCGGACAGGTCGGCGCTGCCCAGGTGCGCGCGGAACGTGTCGGCGGTGGCGCGGCGCAGCAGGTGCTCGAGCACCTCGGCCTCCCTGCCCTCCTCGCTGACTTCGAACTCGACCTTCCCGCGCAGCGTGGTGACCACGGCCGGGAGGTCGCAGATCCTGGCCACCGGCTGGTCTTCGCCGCTAATCGCCGCTCGCCTGACCGCTGCCGCAACCGCCGCCTCGGCGGCGGCGATCGCGAACCGAGCCGATACACCAGACCGGGCGTCCACCGCTGGCGAGGCGCGCACCAGCCTGGTGAACCTGGCGATCACCTCGATCAGATGCGCTGGCAGCACGGCATCGGAGTTGTTCCCGCTGGCCCAGGCGATCTCGGCTTCCTGCCTGACGACGGCGAGTTCGTCGTCGAGCGAAAGCGGGTAGTGCGTCCTGACCTCGGCGCCGAACCGGTCCTTGAGTGGCGTGATGATCCGGCCCCGGTTCGTGTAGTCCTCAGGGTTGGCGCTCGCCACGAGCACCAGGTCGAGCGGCAGCCGCAGCGCGTAGCCGCGAACCGCGATGTCGCGCTCTTCGAGCACGTTGAGCAGCGAGACCTGGATCCGCTCGGCCAGGTCGGGCAACTCGTTCAGGCAGAACACGCCCCGGTTGGTTCGCGGCACCAGGCCGTAGTGGATCGTCTCCGGATCGCCGAGAGTGCGGCCCTCCGCCACCTTGACCGGGTCGATGTCGCCGATCAGGTCGCCCACGCTGGTGTCTGGCGTGGCCAGCTTCTCGCCATACCTGTCGTCCCTGTGCTGCCAGCTCACCGGCAGCTCATCGCCCATCTCGGCGGCCAGCCTGACGCACCTGACACAGGTCGGCGCGTACGGGTGGTCGTTGATCTCGCATCCGGCGATCACCGGCGACCATTCGTCGAGCAGGCCAGTCAGCGTCCTGATCAGCCTTGTCTTACCCTGGCCCCGTTCGCCAAGCAAGATGACGTCGTGACCGGCGATCAGCGCGCGCTCCAGGTGCGGCCTTACCGTCTGGTCGAAGCCGAGTATCCCAGGGAACGGATCTTCGCCTGCGCGCAACCTCGCGATCAGGTTGCGCCGCATCTCGTCCTTGACGGTGGTGAACTCATGAGCTGTCCCGCGCAATTCGCCAAGGGTGTTGACGGTTGGGGCGGTGGCGGATGGGGACTGGCGTTGTGGCTGCACGATTCGACACTATGTGCATTGCGGCGTGGTCCGCATCTTTGCCAGGCTCACGGAGGCTCATGATGACGAAGCGCGGGCCCGTCCTCGTTATCGACATTGGCGGTACGAAGATGGCCGCCGGCGTGGCCGAAGCCGGTGGTCGGCTGATCACCTGGTCGCAGGTTCCTACGCCGCGCGACGTCGACGCCGAGAAGCTGTGGCTGACCCTGGAGTCCGTGCTGCTCCAGGTGCTCAAGGTGGCCAAGATCGGCGACCCGGCCGAGCTTTCTGGCATTGGCTGCGGCTGCGGCGGGCCGATGGAGTGGCCGGCCGGGGTGGTCTCGCCGCTCAACATTCCAGGCTGGCGCGATTTCCCGCTGCGCGACCGGCTGGTGGAGCGGTTCGCAGGCGGTACCGGTGGCGATTTTCCAGTCCGTGTCCACAACGACGCGGTCGCGATGGCCGTGGGCGAGCACTGGCGCGGTGCCGGCCGCGGCCGCAGGAACATGCTCGGAATGGTGGTCTCGACCGGCGTCGGGGGAGGGCTCGTTCTCGACAACCATCTGATCGACGGCGCTTCCGGAAACGCCGGGCACATCGGCCATGTCGTGGTCGATCCGGACGACGGGCCGTTGTGCGTCTGCGGCGGACGCGGCTGCCTCGAGGCGATCGCCTGCGGTCCGGCGCTGGTGGAGTGGGCGCAGGCCGAGGGCTGGAGGCCAGGCCAGCCGGGCATGACGGCGAAGGACCTGGCCGGTGACGCCACCCAAGGGCACTCGGTCGCCCGGGCGGCGATGCGCAGGGCGGGCCGCGGCCTCGGCATAGCGATAGCCTCGGCCACCAACTTGTGTGACCTAGAGGTCGTCTCCATCGGCGGCGGCTTGTCCCAAGCCGGGGCGCTGATCTTTGATCCTCTGCAGGAGTCGCTGGCCGCGCACACGATGCTCGACTTCGCGCGCGAAGTCCTGGTCGTGCCCGCGGCGCTCGGCCAGCACGCGGGCCTGGTAGGAGCGGCAGCCCTGGTGGTATCCGGCCACCAGTACTGGACCGGCGACTTACGGTCGGCCACCCTCGCCAGATAGCCCGGACAGCCTCTGCCGACGGCGGCGCCCGCGGCACCGTCGGCTCGCGCGGCCTGGCCTGAGTCATGGGTCGTCTCGTGGTCGCGGACGCCGCCGGGCGGGCTAGAGGTTGCCGCGGCGGGCTTGCTCGCGCTCGATGGCCTCGAAGAGCGCCTTGAAGTTGCCCTTGCCGAAGCCCTGAGATCCGTGTCGCTCGATCAGCTCGAAGAACACCGTCGGGCGGTCCTGCACCGGCCTGGTGAAGATCTGCAGCAGGTACCCGTCTTCGTCCCGATCGGCCAGGATGCGCAGGTCCCTGAGCTGATCGACATGGACCCTGGTGTCACCGACCCAGTCGCCCAGCGTGTCGTAGTAGCTGTCGGGCGTCGCCAGGAATTCGACGCCTGCTGCCCGCATCCGCCGCACAGCCGACACGATGTCGTCGGTGACCAAGGCGATGTGCTGGACGCCTGGGCCTCCGTAGAACTCCAGGTACTCGTCGATCTGGGACTTCTTCTTGCCGACGGCCGGCTCGTTGATCGGGAATTTCACCGTGCGGCTGCCGTCGGCGACCACCTTGCTCATGAGTGCGGAGTACTCGGTCGCGATGTCGTCGCCGACGAACTCCTTCATGTTGGAAAAGCCCATCACCTGGTGGTAGAAGCTGACCCACTCATCCATCAGGCCGAGTTCCACGTTGCCGACGCAGTGATCGACGGCCGTGAAGTACGGCACCTGCGGCGGAGCGACGATGGGGTCGGCCGCGACATAGCCGGGCAGGTACGGGCCCGCGTAGTCTGACCGCTCGATGAGGCTGTGCCTGGTGTCGCCGTAGGTGGCGATCGCGGCCTTGACGACCGTGCCGCCCGAGTCCTCGCAGGTGTGCGGCTCTTCGACCGGCCGCGCTCCGTGCGCCACCGCGTACCTGAAGGCATCGCCTGCCCGCGGCACGCCGATCGCGAGGTCGATCACGCCGTCGCCGTGCTTTTCGACGTGCCTGGCCAAGTGGGTGTCCGGTCGGAGCGGGCCACGCAGCACGAACCGGGCCGAACCCGACTCGAGCACGTAGGCGGCCTCGTCGCGGCAGCCGGTCTCCGGGCCGCGATAGGCGACGCACCGCATGCCGAACGCGGTCGAGTAGAAATGCGCGGCCTGTCTGGCGTTACCGACCGCCAACACGATCGCGTCCATGCCTGTGACAGGAAATTCATCGGCTGTCGTCGCGGCGGGCTTGGTAGCCGCGGTCTGCGTGGTCATCGGTCACGCCCCTCGCTCGGCTTCTGTTGTCCTGGCAGAATCGATCAAGAGGACAGGATGCGCAACTGTTCTCCTGTTGGCTAGGCAGTTTGCTTAGCTAGGAGCGCGAACGAGCGACAATATTGTGCACGATGTCTTGGCGGTGAGTCGACCGGTGATCGATGAACTCGATGCTCGTATCGTCGAATTGCTCACCGTTGAGCCGCGGATCGGGGTGCTAGAGGCATCCCGGCGCCTTGGCGTTGCCAGGGGCACCATCCAGGCCAGGCTGGACCGGATGCAGCATCGCGGCGTGATCACCGGATACGGTCCCGACATCGACCCGGCCGCGATCGGTCACGCGGTGACCGCGTTCGTCACGCTCGAACTGACCCAGGGTGGCGGCCGCGATCAAGTCAACGCCAGGCTGGCGGGCATCGACGAGATTCTCGAGGCGCACACGATCACAGGAGCGGGTGACGTGCTGTGCCGCGTAGTCGCGCGTGACAACACCGACCTGCAGCGGGTCATCGACGCGATCGTCGATGTACCGGGAGTCGTGCGCACGGCAACGGTAATCGCGCTGGCGACCGCGGTCACGTACCGGACCACGCCGCTGGTGCGCGCTACCGCGGCGGCGGGCGGCTGAGCGGCGGGCGGCTGAGCGTCGGCTTGCTCGCGCCTTTAGCCGGCTTGCCCGACACCGGCGTAGGGCATCTCGGCGATGCCGGTCGCTATACCTCGGACCGTATCGATCAGCTCGTGCCTGTCGGCTTGGCTGGCGAAGAACATCCAGCCCACGCTGATGCCGCCGATCGCCATCGCGGCCCTCACCCGCTCAGTGAGCCCGGCGCCTGGTTCGGTCAGCAAGTCGATGAGGAACTCGATCCGCTCCTTGAACAGCTCTCCTCTGCTCTTGGCCGACGAGAGCATGCTCACCGCCGCCTGGTTCTGGTGCAGCATGCGAAACACCTGGTCACCTTCGGCCACGATGTCGACATACCGGCTCAGCAGCTCACGCCTTGTCTCCGCCGTTCTCGGCTGCGAGCGGCCCCACTCGATGAGCGCATCCATCTGCTTGGAGTAGTCCTCGACCAGGCTGGTGACGATGTCTTCTTTGGACTTGAAGTGGTAATAAAGCGCGGCCTTGGTCACGTCGAGTCGCTCGGCGATCTCACGGAGCGAGGTCCCCTCGTAGCCGTGCTCGGTGAACAGCTCGACAGCCACCTGCTGGATTCTGGCGCGAGTGTCAGAACGGGCGCGCGAGTCGCCCTCGCCGCGCTCCGGCGTGAGTACCTGACCGACCCGCTGGGGGTCATTCATTTGCGTGCGCCACCTCTGATGTAACCTACTTGACGGCCGGTTAGTTGGCAGCATAGGCTACCACAGCAAGAATGCTAGCCGGTCGGCAAGTAGGTTGCCAGAAAACGGCAATGAGCCGGGCACATGGCTTCGGCCGCGACGGGACGGGAACGAGGGAGCTCACACATGTCAGAGGTCGAGGCGGTGGCCAGCCAGAGAGCGGAGCCAGCGTTCGGGCGAAGGCGCGATGTCATGATCGTGCTGCCCGGTCTGCTGCTCGCGCTTATCCTCGCCATGCTTGACCAACTCGTTGTGTCAACAGCGCTGCCGAGGATTGTCGGCGATCTGGGCGGTCTCAACCACCTGTCCTGGGTCGTCACCGCGTACGTGCTTGCCTCGACCATCACGACGCCGCTCTACGGCAAGCTCGGCGACCTGTACGGCCGCAAACGGCTGCTGATCACGGCGATCGTGATCTTCCTGGTCGGCTCGGCGCTGTCCGGGCAGGCGCACTCGATGGATCAGCTGATCGCGTTCCGCGCGCTGCAGGGGCTGGGTGCGGGCGGCCTGATTGTCGGCACCATCGCCACCATCGGCGACTTGGTCTCGCCACGTGAGCGCGGCCAGTACATGGGTTACATGATGGCCGCGATGATGATCGCGATGATCGCTGGTCCGCTGGTCGGCGGCTACATTACCGACAGCCTGTCCTGGCGCTGGATCTTCTACATCAACATGCCGATCGGCGGCGCGGCTTTGCTCTACATCCTCGCGACGCTGCACCTGCCGGTCAAGAAGATCGCTCACAAGATCGACTATCTGGGCTCGATCCTGCTCGCGGTCGGCGCGACCGCGATTGTGCTGGTCACCACCTGGGGTGGCACCCAGTACGCGTGGGGGTCGGCGACGATCATGTCGCTGATCGTGGTGGCCATCGGTGCGGTCGCGGCGTTCATCTGGATCGAGTTCCGTGCCGAGGAGCCGATCCTGCCGATGCACGTGTTCAAGAACCGGAACTTCTCGCTGGCCAGCAGCATGAGCTTCCTGCTCGGTCTGGCGATGTTCGGCGCGATGACCTTCCTGCCGCTCTACCAGCAGACCGTGCAGCATGCCTCCCCGACCGTCAGTGGCCTGCTGCTGATCCCGATGATGCTCGGCGCCACCACCACGTCGCTGATCGCCGGCCGGATGACCGTGAAGACCGGCAAGTACAAGATGCTGCCGATCATCGGCGGCGGGGTCATGACCTTCGCGATGCTGCTACTGGCCACGCTTGGCCCGAACACCTCGCGATTCGTCTCGGCCATCTTCTTCGGGATCTTCGGCATCGGCATGGGCTTCCTGATGCAGATCACCACGCTGATCGCACAGAACAGCGTCGACCCGAAGGACATGGGCGTGGCGAGCAGCTCACGCTCGTTCTTCCAGCAGATCGGCGGCTCGATCGGAGTGTCGATCTTCGGGGTGGTGTTCTTCAAGGCGCTGAACGGCTCGATCGCAGGCAAGCTGCCCGGTTTGAAGGTCAACGGAACCGGCGGGCTGAGCCCCACGGCCGTGCAGCACATGCCGGCCGCGATCCGCGCCGTCGTGTTCGGCGGCATCGCTCACGGCCTCGACACGGTGTTCATCTGGGCGGCGCCGACCGCGGCGATCGTGTTCGCGCTGGCCTGGCTGGTCAAGGAGATTCCGCTGCGCGGCCGCGCCGACGGACCGCCGGCGGTGTCCGAGCCGCAGCCCGAGCCGTCGCTGGTCTCCTGACTCTCGCGAAAGACGACCCCGGACCACGCAGGTCCGGGGTCGCTTCTTTCCAGGCTTAGCTGGCGCCGTAAGGCACCGCGTCGATGATCTCGACGGTCACTGAACGGCCGTTCGGCCGGTTAAAGCTCGCTGACTCGCCGACCTTCTTGCCAGATATCGCCGAGCCAAGCGGTGACTTCGGCGAGTACACGTCGATCGGCGCGCCGCTTTCCTCGCGCGAGGCAAGCAGGAACGTCACCTCGGTGTCCTCGCCTTCGAACTTAACCGTCACGGTCATGCCCGGGCCGACGACACCGTCGGTCCGTGGCGGTTCGCCGACCTTGGAGTGCGTCAGGATGTGGGTCAGCTGGTGTATCCGCGCCTCCTGCTTGCCCTGCTCCTCCTTGGCGGCGTGGTAGCCGCCGTTCTCGCGCAGGTCGCCCTCTTCCCGAGCTGCCTCTATCTTCTTGGCAATGTCGATCCTGCCCTGACCGGAGAGGTGGTCCAGCTCGGCCTTGAGCCGGTCGTACGCCTCCTGAGTTAGCCAGGTGACAGTGTCGTCACGGGTCTCGGTCACAAGCACTCCTCGCATCCGCCGTACGGAGACCAACTCCGCCGGGCCCCGGCCGGGCCCCATCATGGGGGTAATTCATCGAGACTACTTTGTCCACCTGAGTCAGTTCAACCATCTACAGGTCAGGCTAATAATTCGAACTCGATATCGAAATTGAATCAGTATTAAAGGTAAATTTCTCCCACGGATTTTAGAGACAGCGGGTACAAGTCGCTAGTTTCGGCCCGCTGAAGTTGAGGTGACCGCAGAAGAACGCTAGACCTAACAGGCCGCCCTGCGAGCGGAAGCGCGCAATGTTGTGTCCGAGCGCGTCTCGGGCGGCTGCGGAATGCCGCTCAGGGTCACGCTTGTTGAGTCATGCGGCGCATGCCGGCAGCGCGGTATCCCGGCCAGGGACGCACGGGAGGCGGCGCTTTCGCCCGAATAGTCCCATCGAGAGGCAAATCTCGGATGTCAGCAGCAGCAGGTCCTGAGTCAGCCGTGCCGCGTGACGGCGGCGCCCAGGCGCTCATCCCGGACGGCGTCGATCTTGCTCCGCCTACTGAGTGCGCGTGCTCCGGCGAGCGCCTCGCCCATGGCGACGCCGGGCCGTTGCGACTGATGGCCGTCCACGCGCATCCCGATGACGAGTCAAGCAAGGGCGCGGCGACGATGGCCAGGTACGTCAGGGAGGGCGTCGACGTGCTGGTCTGCACGCTGACCGGCGGCGAGCGCGGCGACATACTCAACAAGGCCATGGACCGGCCCGAGGTGCGGGCCAACCTGCCGCGGATCCGCAGGGAGGAGATGGCCAAGGCGCGCGACATCCTGGGCGTCCGCCAGCAGTTTCTCGGATTCGTCGACTCAGGGCTGCCGCAGGGCGATCCGCTGCCGCCGCTGCCTGACGGCTGCTTCGCGCTCCAGCCGCTCGAAGTCGCGGCCAAGCCGCTGGTCAAGGCGGTACGCGAGTTCAAGCCGCACGTGATTCTCACCTACGACGACAACGGCGGTTACCCGCACCCCGACCACATCATGACCCACCGGGTGTCGGTCGAGGCGTTCGAGGCAGCCGCCGATCCCGAGCGCTACGCCGATTGCGGTGACCCGTGGCAGCCGCTGAAGCTCTACTACTTCGTCAGCTTCCACCGGGCGAGGTTCATGGCGCTGCACGAGAAGATGCTCGAGCATGGCCTTGAGTCGCCCTACGCTGAGCGTCTTGCCGAGTGGTCGCAGCGGCCAGGCGATCCGTCGATGAAGGTGTTCGAGATCACCACGCGGGTGCCGTGCGGTGACTACTTCGAGATCCGCGATCAGGCGCTTATCGCGCACGCCACCCAGGTCGACCCGAACGGAAGCTGGTTCGGCTGCCCGGTGAGCCTGCAGCGGGAGGCGTGGCCGACCGAGGACTATCATCTGGCTAGGTCGATAGTTGATACGCCGGCTGTGAACGCCGACGATCTGGAAGACGACCTGTTCGCCGGGATCCGAGAGAAGGTGCGGTGTTGATTGTCCTGGCAGCTGCGGGGGCGACCAAGACCAGCTTGCTCGCTCAGCCAGGCACAGTCGCGTTCCTTGTCGTTTTCGGCATGGCAGTGATCTTGTACTTTGTCTTCCGGTCGATGTCGAAACATCTGCGCAAGGTGAACCAGATGGCACGCGACGAGGCGGAGGCGGTCGCTCGCGCCGAGGGGCAGGACGCTTCAGACCCGTCCAGGTAGCGGCATGCCGTAGGCAAGCAGCACTTGCCCTGGCGATGGCGACCAGTCTCTGCCTGGCAGCCTGCGAAAGCCGGCCCGCTCGTAAAGTCGCTGCGCAGCGCGCATCTCGGGCTGCGTGAGCAGTACCAGATGATCGACTCCGCTGGCGCTCGCACGCTCGATCACCGCCGCGAGCAGAGCACTTCCGACGCCAGCGCCTTGAGCATCGGGAGCGACGGCAAGCGCTCTGATCTCGGCCTCGGCTGAGCCGGTCACGACCTGGCCGGCGTGCGGCCATGGCTGCAGCATGACGGTGCCGGAGATAGCGTCGTGCTGGCCGGCACCTGGCCGCGGCGCTGACACGGCGACGAGTACGGCGCCGGCTCCGTCGGCGCCGAGTTCGCGCAACTGCGCCTCGTAGCCCGAGTTCTCTGACAGATACCCGCCCGAGCGATATGCGGTAACCCTTAGCTGCCCGACCTCGGCCATCTCCTGCGGCAAAGCGTCGCGAATAAGCACGAAACTTAAGCTATCCCCACGGCCGTCATAGCTCGGCCGGGCGAGTGTGCGCACCGGGTATCCCGGGCAACTAGCCTGGAGCCCGCCGACGACAACGTGGCGTGAAGGAGTGAGCTATCGGTGAACCAGTCATCTCCGCAAGGCCAGGTTCCGCACGTGCAGGCATCCGCGGTGCCAGCGGACGGATGGCTGCTTGATGTGCGAGAGCCAGACGAGTGGGCGGCCGGTCACGCCCCGGAGGCCAGGCACATCCCGCTCGGCGAACTCGGCGTGCGCGTCGCCGAGATTCCCGCCGACCAGGCCGTCTACGTGATCTGCCGGTCGGGCCATAGATCGGCGCAGGCGACCGAGGCGCTTAACGCGGCGGGCTGGCAGGCGATCAACGTCGCAGGCGGAATGCAGCAGTGGGCGGCCGCAGGCCGAGTCATGGTCAGCGAGTCAGGCGCGCAGCCCTACGTGGCCTGAGGTTTCGAGCGCGACCACCGAAGTCCCGGTTACCTGGCGCCTAGGCCGAGCAAGAGGCCGTCGGCGACGACGGCAGGCGAGCTCGTGATGAACATCGGCACGCCGTCGGTCGGCGCTTCGATGGTCTGGAGTAGCTCGGCGCCGTCGATGGTCGAGACGGTGCCGAGCACCTGCCCTTGGGCCACCGACTCGCCCGGCCGCACGGCCGGCTCCCACCACCCGGCGTGCGCGCAGCGCATCCAGATGAAGCGACTCAGCCTGATCGGCGCACTCAGCCCAGCGTCAGCCAGCGACGGCGGGGGTTCATCGCTCATGCCTAGCTGCGCGAGCACTCGGTTGAGGCCACGCACGTGCATCTCGACCGCGGCGGGTTCTACCAGGCCGCAGCCTCCCGCCTCGGCGGTGATCGCCGGGATGCCAAGCTCGGCCGCCGCCGCGCTCGTGGTCCCGGCGACGGCGCGGTCGGGTCCTGGCTCTTGCCTGATCACATAGCCGAGCCCATACGCGACCGCCAGCTCGGCAGCGCGCTCCTGCGCCGGCCCGGCGTCGTAGAGCGCGAAGGGCTCGAGCGCCTCAGGCTGGTCGCCGCAGTGCGCGTCGATGACCGCGTCGGCCCCGGCAATGAGCGCACCGAACGCGGCATGCGCGAACCGCTCGGTAAAGGAACCGGAAGGGTTACCGGGAAAATGCCGGTTCAGGTTCTTGCCGTCGGCCGGGATCACGAACGGGCTGCGGGCTTCGAACGCTGGCAGGTTGAGCACCGGCACCGCGCGCACCGAGCCGCGAAGCTCGCGCTGCGCCAGGCCAGCCGCCCACGCGCGGACGCCAGCCATCGACGCGTACTCGCAACCGTGCACGCCGGCGATCACGGTCAGCTTCGGTCCGTCACCGGAGCCGGCTACGTCGACGACTGGAACCTCGCACCCGGCTATGTCGATCGTGTGCCGGCGCACCGTCGCGGGCATGGCTCAGTCCTTCCTCGGGTCACTGGAGTAGGTCATCGGCGAGAACACCTGCTCGGCGGCAGCGGCGACGTCCAGCAAATCGAAGTCGGCGCCGCGCCGGCCGGCGAGCTGCAATCCGGCCGGGAGCCCCGCGATCGGCACGGGCAGCGAGATCGCCGGGTGGCCGGTCAGGTTGTACGGGCCGGTGAACCGGCCTTCGCCGTTGTCGTCGCCCAATCCGAAGGGCGGGTCCTGCTCGGGTGCGGTGTAGCCGACCGTCGGCCCGGCCAGCACGTCGACCCCTGCGAGGTTCAGTTCGATCGAGGCGGTCAACTCGGCCTGTTCGTCAAGCGCTCTGGCGAACATCGCGTCTGTCACCGACGCGCCGAACGCGAGCAGCGCCCTGGTGCCGTCGCTATAACGGCTGGTGTCCTTGCTCGCGTGGGTAGCAAAAGTTTCTTTAGAAACAATAACCGCCAGCGACTGTTCCCACTTGGCAAGCTGGTCGAGCCAGGAGCCGGTCAGCTCGTGCAGCTCCCAGCCGGCCTGCGCCAGAGCAGCGAGGGCTGCCGTCACAGCGTCCGCGACCTCAGTGGTCACCGACGAGTCAGCGAGCTGCGCGCTGAGCACGCCGACGCGAAAACGCCTCCCGCGCCGGCCTCCATCGCCGGATCCGGGTGCGGGCAGGGGCTGGGCGGCGATCACGGAGAGCAGCCTGGCTGAGTCAGCCACGGTCGCGGTCAGCGTGCCGGCGTGGTCGCAGCGCGGCGAGAGCGGGAAGATGCCGCCGACGGGGACAAATCCGTAAGTCGGCTTGAGGCCGACGACTCCGCAGTAGGAGGCAGGAATCCTGATCGATCCGCCGGTGTCGGTGCCGATGGACAGCGCGCATACGCCGGCGGCGATCAGCGCGGCTGATCCTCCCGATGAGCCGCCCGAAGTGCGCGACGGGTCCCTCGGGTTGCGGGTGTCCCCGATGTCGGGATGGGCGAACCCCGCCGCATACTCCAGGCACTGAGTCGCGGCGAACACCTCCGCGCCGGCGGCGCGCAGGCGCGTCACGATGACCGCGTCCTTCTTGGCTGGCCCGGGGTCGCTGGCCGGGCTGCCGCATCTGGTCGGCACGCCGGCGATCGAGGCGATGTCCTTGACCGCGACCGGCTCGCCAGCCAGTGGTCCGTGCGCGGCCCGGTCAGGAGCGCCGATCACGGCGGCGACGGCGTTCAGCGGCGTGCCGAGGCGGTCGAGACGCTCATAGGTCGCCAGCAGGTCGAGGTTGGACCGCGAGCAAACCCGGTCGCCGCTCTCGATGGCCTGGACTAGCTCGATGATCCTGGCGATCAGCGGCGCCTGCGGTCCGGCCAGCCCGTCGAGGATCGCGGCGACCTCGGTCGGACGGTGCAGCACGGCAAGATCGCGGTAGATGCCCGAATGCGTCTTCGCTGACCGCCGGTTGAACTCGGCCAGTCTCGTCAGCGATCCGTCGAGATCGGCTGGGTCAAAGCCGTCGAGTGGCACCGCCGGCAGCGGCGCCTGGGCGAGCACTTGCCTTGCCACCGCGAGCATGAGCGGCTGATACGCGGGATCGTCAAGCGTGTCGGCGATCGGCAGATCGCTGACCGCGCCCGCGGCGAGCATCGCGCCGTAAGCCTCCTTGGCCCAGATATAGCCGAGCACGTTGGAGGTGATCTCGGCGTCGGCGATGTCGGCGGCGAGCGAGGTGATCCGGTCGCTGATTGTGCCGTCAGTCTCGCCGACCACGAACGTTGCCCGGTTGCCGCGCAGCACAAGGCCAGGTTCGATGACGTCGGCGCCGAAGTTGACGCAGGCCTCGACCACCTTGCCTGGTCCAACCGCATCGGCGAGCACAGCCGTGTTCAGCCCGTTCTGCATGGACAGCACGTAGCCGGAACCGCCAAGCCGCCCGGCGACCGCCGCGGCGGCGGTCGCCGTGTGATGCGCCTTGACCGAGATGAGCACCGGGCAGTCAAGCACCGAAGGCAACTCGTCAGGAAGAACCGCTCCGGCGTGCGCGGTGAAGTCCTCCACCGGGCCGGTGATCCTGATGCCATGCGCTCTGACCGCGTCGACGACGCGCGGGTCAGCGTCCGCGATTAGCACATCGTGGCCGTCCCGTACCAGGCCGGCCGCCACAGTACCCCCGATGGCCCCACAGCCAAGCACTATATAACGCACGGCTCGGAACGTTACAACACGGTAACGCCATCGGTCTAGGTATCAGCCTACTATTTACAACTCGCCGGTTTGCGGCCAGATTATGAAAAACAAAGGTTTGTCCAGCTAGGCTGGTCAGCCTGTAGGGCGAGCAGCGTGGCTTGCCGTGTGCCCCGGGCGAGCGGGGATAGCACAGCGGTCGGATCTCGGTCGCCTTAACTAAGGAGCTTGCGTGAGGGTTCGAATCACATCGGCCAAGGCTCTGATCGCGGCCAGCGCACTCGTTGTACTGGCCGCCTGCGGTTCAGGAGGAAGTTCGTCGTCCAGCGGATCCGCCGCGCCGGCCGGCGCTCCGATCCGCGGCGGCAACCTCGTATTCGACGCTCTCCAGGACGCGCAGTCGATGAACAACACGACCGTCTTCGACAACAACTCGATCTGGATCTTCGAGCAGATCTTCCAGCCGCTGTACACCGTCACGAACAACGGCAAGGGCGTGGAGCCTTGGCTGGCTACCAGTTACACGATGTCGCCAGACAAGAAGTCATACACGTTCAAGCTCAGGCCAGGCGTGAAGTTCTCCAACGGCAAGCCGATGACGTCAGCCGACGTGAAGTTCTCGATCGACCAGGACCGCAAGGCGAAGGGCGGATGGGACTTCCTGGACTTGGCGATCGCCTCGGTCGACGACCCGTCGCCAGGCACGGTGGTCATTCACCTCAAGTACCCGTGGGCGCCGCTGCTTGCCGACTTGTCGATCTTCGCCAACGGCATCGTGCCGAACAACTACGACGGCCAGACCGAAGCGCAGTTCTACACCCACCCGATCGGCACCGGCCCGTTCATGTGGGATTACTGGCACAAGGGCCAGGCGCTCAAGCTGGTGCGCAACCCGTACTACTGGCAGCGGGGCAAGCCCTACCTGAACAGCGTGACCTGGGAGGACGTGCCGAGCGACAACACCAGGGAACTCAACCTCAAGGGCGGCCAGGCTCAGATCGACCAGACTCCGGCCTGGTCAACGGTGGACAGCCTGAAGACCACGCCGGGCGTGACAATGTCCTTGTTCCCCTCGACTCAGACCAACTACCTGGCGTTCAACGAACATCGCAAGCCGTTCGGCGACGTGCACGTTCGCCGGGCTATCTCGTTCGCGATCAACCGGGCAGCGCTGGTCAAGGCCGTTCTGTTCGGCAACGGCAAGCCGGCCAACTCACTGTTGCCGCCGCAGGTGCCGTTCTACCAGGCCGCCACCCAGGGGCTGCAGTTCGACCTGACCGCCGCCAAGGCGGAGATGGCCAAGTCCTCCGTTCCGCACGGCTTCAGCACCGAAATCATCGTCCCGTCAGGAAACTCGGACTACATCACGATCGCGACGATCCTGCAGGCCGAGCTGAAGCCTCTCGGCATCAAGCTCAACATCAGCGAGCTTGACCCGAACACCGTCAATAACGACGAACAGCACTTCAAGTACGACATGGTGCTGACGCTGTGGACGATGGACATCCCTGACCCTGATGAGCTCACCTACTTCGCTGTCGACCCCCAAGGTGGCGCGAGCTCCTTCTTCACGTTCTACAACAACCCGACGGTGGTCAAGGACACCGTCGCCGCGGAGAAGACCACCGACCCGGCCGCTCGCCAGTCTTTCTACAACGTCGTGCAGGCCGACGCGGCGGCTGACGCGTTCATGGCCTTCCTGTACTACTCGCCTTACCCATACGCCTCGACGAGCAACGTGCACGGCTTCTTCGTGACACCTCTCGGCAACATGCACATGGAGGACGTCTGGCTCAGTAAGTAACGGTGCGGTGCTGGCCCAGGGGGACGACCCCCTGGAACCCCCGCACGCCCGCAACTGGCACAGGTACGTTGAGAGGTGAGAGCCATTGGGACGGATGACGTTCGTCTTCCAGCGTCTGCTGATGCTGATACCAGTGGCGATCGGCGTCACGATCGTCGTTTTCTTCATGATCCACTTGATCCCCGGCGACCCGGCGAGCACGATACTCGGGATCCATGCCACCCCGAAAGCCGTGGCCTTTCTGCACCACGAATGGGGTCTTGACCGGCCGCTGGTAAGCCAGTACTGGCTGTTCATGGACCGGCTGGTGCACGGCAATCTCGGCCAGAGCCTGTACTACAGCGCGCCGGCGGCCAGCATCATCGCGACGCGGATACCCGCCACGCTGTGGCTCCTGGTCTACGCGGTCATTCTCGCCATCGCGATCAGCGTCCCGCTCGCCATGATCGCGGCAAGCCGCAAGGATGGTGTACGCGACCACGTGGTCAGGGCCGTCCCGCTGGTCGGTCTCGGGATGCCGCCGTTCTGGCTCGCGATCCTGTTGATCTACGCCTTTGCCATCACCGTGCACTGGTTCCCTACCAGCGGCTACGGCGCCGGGTTCTTCGGTCACCTGCACTCGATGTTCCTGCCTGCGCTCGTGGTGGCGATCGCGCTCGCGCCTGTGGTCATCCGCGCGCTGCGGGCCAGCATGCTCAACGTGCTCGGCGCCGAGTACATCACCACGGCGAAGTCCAAGGGAGTGCCAGCGCCGCGACTGTTTCTGCGGCACGTGCTGCGCAACGCGGTGATCCCGGCGGTGACCGTGCTCGGCATCAACATCGGCTTCCTGATTGGCGGGACCGTCATCATCGAGAACGTCTTCGCGATTCCCGGCATCGGACAGCTGATGATCAGCTCGATCTTCCAGCGCGACTTCCCGGTCGTGCAGGGCGTGACCCTGGTATTCGGAGTCCTCGTCGTCATGGTCAACCTGCTGGCCGACCTGTCCTATGCCGCGCTTGACCCGAGAGTCAGGTTCGACCGATGAGTGCCATCTCGGCGGACGGTCTAATGGCCGTCGAGCGGCAAGTCGCGCCGCGCTCGGTGCGCCGTTGGTACCGGCAGCCGGCGCTGGCGTTCGGTGTCGTCCTGCTCGGGCTGATCGTGATCGCCGCAGTGCTCGGTCCGCTGCTGAGCCCCTACAACCCGATCACGCAGAATCTCGGCCAGACGCTGCTCGGACCGAGCGCGCACCACCTGGTCGGCACCGACCAGCTTGGCCGCGACACCTTTACCAGGCTGCTTTATGGTCTGCGCAACGACCTGCGCATCGCGTTCCTCGCGGTGGTTTCGCCGTTCTGCATAGGCGTGGTGCTCGGCAGTATCTCCGGCTACTTCGGCGGCTGGGTCGACGCCGTGATCATGCGGCTGGTCGACATCGTCGTCGCCTTCCCTTTCTACGTGCTGGTCATCGCTCTGGTCTTCGTGCTCGGCCCCGGTCAGCGCAGCATCTACATCGCGATCACGCTGGTCGGCTGGGTGTCCTACGCGCGGATCATCCGCAGCGAGATCCTGGTCGCCAAGAGGCAGGATTACGTGCTCGCCGCGCAGTCGGGCGGCCTGTCGGCCGTGCGCATCATGGCCAGGCACCTGCTGCCTAACGTCGTCAGCCAGGCAATCATTTACGGCATGTCCGACATCGTGCAGGACATCTTGGCGATCGTCGCGCTCGGCTACTTCGGGCTAGGCATTCCGCCGCCGACGCCTGATCTCGGCTCAATGATCAACGACGGGCAGAACTTCATGACCACGCACTGGCAGCTCACTACGTTCCCCGGCCTCGTCGTCGTTCTTGTCGGGCTGTCGCTTTCTCTGATCGGCGACGGGCTCGCCGACATCATCAGGCCAGGTCAGGCATGACCATCGGAGATGCGGGAGCGTTGTCGGGGGCAGGCACGGGCGGTACCGTGCTCGAGGTTCGCGATCTGCGCGTGCGGATAGCGGCCCGGCACGGAACCGTCCGCGCGGTCGACGGCGTCTCGCTCGAGGTGGCCAGGGGCGAGGCGGTCGGCCTGGTCGGTGAGTCAGGATCAGGCAAGAGCATGACGCTTCGCGCGATTCTCGGCGTGCTGCCGCCCGAAGCGAAAGTCACCTCGGGCCAGATCCTGCTCGATGGGGTCGATCTGGTACCGCTGTCGAATTCAGACCTCAACCGGATACGCGGCCCGAAGATATCGATGATCTTCCAGGAGCCGATGAGCGCGCTCAACCCGGTCATGCGGGTCGGTTACCAGATAGCGGAAGGTCCGCGGGTACATCTCGGCTACAGCAAGGCCCAGGCCGCGGAACGTGCGCTCGAGCTAATGCGCCGGGTCGGCATTCCCGATCCCGAGCGGCGGTTCCGTGCCTATCCGCACGAGTTCTCCGGCGGAATGCGGCAGCGCGTAATGATCGCGATCGCGCTGTCCTGCGAACCCGAGATCATCTTGTGCGACGAGCCGACCACCGCGCTCGACGTGACCATCCAAGATCAGATCCTGCGGTTGCTCGCCAGCCTGTGCCGCGAGTCAGGGGTGAGCCTCATCTTCGTCACCCATGACCTCCCTGTCGTCGCCCAGCTATGCCAGCGGGTCGCGGTCATGTACGGAGGAGAACTGGTCGAGCGTGGTCATGTGCACGATGTGCTGCTCGACCCGCGCCATCCATACACACTGGGGCTGGTCAGGTCCGCGCCTGACGTGGAGTACGTGCGCGAGTCGCTGGTGCCGATCCCCGGGTCGCCGCCTAGCCTGGTCAGCCCGCCATCGGGATGCCGGTTCCATCCCCGATGCGCATTCGTCGAACAGGACTGCCGGGTGCAACCAACTCCGCTGCGCGAGCTGCCTGGCGGCCGGTACACCGCCTGCCTGCACTATGAGCGCTGCGAGGAAGCCCTAGCCGATCGGATCAGGCCATGACTGAACCGCTCCTTTCGGTCAGCGACATGGCCGTGTCGTTCACCGTGGGCTCGCGGCTCGCCGCCAGCATCAAGCACGAGCAGCGGCTGCTGCGCGCTGTCGACGGCGTCGATCTCGACCTCGCCAAGGGCGAGGCGCTGGCGCTGGTCGGCGAGTCTGGTTCTGGCAAGTCCACCTTCGCGCTCGCACTCGCCGGCCTTCGGCCCGCCGACCGCGGGCAGATCAAGTTCGACGGAAGGGTCCTGCCATCCCGCAGGTCGAGCGCCGATCAGCAGCGCATCCAGATGGTCTTCCAGGATCCCTACTCCTCGCTCAACCCGAGGCTGACCGTGGGCGGCATGCTCCGCGAGCTGATTCGGGTGCATCACATCGTGCCCCAAGGCCAGGCCGACTCTTACTGCAAGGAGCTGCTCAGGCTGGTCGGGCTCGACGGGGAGGCGATGCGCGCGTACCCGCGGCAGTTCTCTGGCGGCCAGCGCCAGCGGGTCGCGATCGCAAGGGCCCTCGTGCTCAAGCCGGACGTGCTGGTCGCCGACGAGCCTGTGTCGGCGCTCGACGTCAGCGTCCAGGCGACGATACTGAACCTGCTGGCCGACCTGCGGGCCGAACTCGGACTGACACTGCTACTGATCTCGCACAACCTGGCGGTGGTCAGGCACCTATGCGACCGGGTCGCCGTTATGTACCTGGGCCGGATCGTCGAGGTCGCGCCGACCGAGCAGCTTTTCGCCGACCCGAGGCACCCCTACACCAAGGGCCTGCTCGCCGCCATCCCGCGGCTGACCGCCGACCCAGTCAGGGAAGCCGATGAGGGACCCGCGGTGGTCGGCGACCCGCCGAGCGCGCTGCGCATCCCGGTCGGCTGCAGGTTCCGCACCCGGTGTCCCATCGCGCAGCAGCGCTGCGAGTTCGACGACCCGCTGCTGACGGCGGCACCAGGCAGCCCCGCCCATCGGGCCGCGTGCCATTTCGCGTTCGAAGGGGCGATCGACGCACCGCCGGCCGGGCAGCGGGCGGCCGTGCCGGGGAAAGGGGACTAGCCATCACTCCGATCATGATTGCCAGCGAACGCGGCGAGGTCGGCCTGGCCGCTGGCATGGATTTGCTCAGGGTCGGCAAGAGCGCGATGGATGCGGTCGAGGCCGCCGTCAGGGTCGTCGAGGCGAACGAGGCCGATCATTACGTCGGCGTCGGCGGCCTGCCGAACTTGCTCGGGGTGGTCGAGCTTGACGCCTCGATCATGGACGGGGCGACCAGGCGGGCCGGAGCGGTAGCGGCGGTCACCGGCTTCCCTCACCCGATTTCCATCGCTCGCGCCGTCTGCGACCGGCTGCCCCAGCATCTGCTGCTGGTCGGCGCCGGTGCCGAGCGGTTCGCAGATGAGGCCGGCATCGAGCGCGGCGAGACGCTGACCGACGAAGCCAAGCGCATGTGGCGCGAAGGGCTAGAACCCGATGGCCTCGCTCGCGCGCGGGAGAGCTTCGGACCCGGCGAAGCGGAATACCGGCGCTGGGCACTCGACCGGATCGCGGCCATGGTGCCGCCCAGCGGGCCATGGGGTACGGTCAACGTGCTCGCGCTCGACGCCGCCGGCAACCTGGCGGTCGCGGTCAGCACTAGCGGCTACCCATGGAAGTTCCCCGGCCGGGTCGGCGACTCGGCGCTGATCGGCGCTGGCAACTACTGCGACAACCGGTTCGGCGCCGCCGCTTGCACCGGTCGAGGCGAGCTCGCCATCCGGGCGAGCACGGCCAGGTGCGCGGTGCTGGCGCTGGCCAGCGGCTTGGGTCCGGCGCAGGCGTGCGCCAGCGTCCTAGCCGATGCCGCCGAGCTGCCCGACGACTTCAGGTCGGGACTGCAGGTGCTTTGCCTGACACCGGACGGCAGCCACGCCGGAGCTTCAACCAGGCCAGGGTCGACCTACAGCGTGATGAGCGCCGCCGACGACACCTACCGCATACAGGAAAGAGCCCAGATATGAGGACACGGCTATGAGAGCGCAGCTATGAAGGTCTTCCTGTCCAGTGATATGGAAGGGACCGCGGGCGTCGTCGACTGGGAGCAGTGCGTCGGCCAGGGCGCTGAGGCGGCGGCCGGCCGGAAGCTGCTGCTCGCCGAGGTCAACGCGGCGATCGAGGGTGCGCTCGCTGGCGGCGCCACCGAGATCGTGGTCAACGACTCGCACTCGACCATGCGCAATCTTCCGCCGGGCGAGCTGAAGGGCGGCGCCTCCTATATATCTGGCAGCCACAAGCCGCTCTACATGATGCAGGGGCTGGACGACAGTTTCGGCGCCGTGCTGTTCGTCTCTTATCACGGCTCGATCGGAGCCCCGGCCGGACTTTCCCATACTTATAACCCCAGGGCCGTCATGGAGGCCAGGCTCGACGGCGTGGTGACCGGCGAGGCCGGAATCAACGCGCTGGTCGCCGCTCACTACGGTGTGCCTGTCGTGGCTGTGACCGGCGACCGCAGCGCCTGCGACGAGACCACGGCGCTGATCCCGGGCGTGCACGCAGCCGTGGTGAAGGAGACCGTGAGCCGGGTTGCCGCGCACAGCCTGCACCCCGATCGGGCCTGCGGGCTGATACGCGAAACCGCCCGGCAGGCCGTCGCCGGCGCGTCGGCGATCAAGCCGCCACCGCTCGCCAGCGCCACGCTCGAAGTCGATGTCAGGACCACCGACATCGCCGAGGCGGCTAGCTGGGTGCGCGGGGTTGAGCGGATCGGCGACCGCGGGCTGCGCTTCGCCGGTGATACCCCGCTCGCCGTCTACCGTTCGTTCTGTGCCGCGATCCTGCTGACCAGGACAATTGCGGAAGTGGTATGACCGCGGGGGGTCGGGCATCGGTCCCTGGTGCTCCGGGGCCAACGGAGCGGAGGGTGTCCCGGCTGGTCGACATCGCCGAGGCGGTGGGCGTCCATACGTCGACGGTCTCGCGCGTGCTCAACGGCGACCCGGCGCAATCGGTAAGGCCCGAGATCTACCAGCAGATACTCAGCGTCGCCCGGCAGCAGGGTTACCGGCCGAACGCGCTGGCCAGAGCGCTGAAGCAGCGGCGGGTCGGCGCGTTCGCCTTCGTCATACCGCTGCTGCGCAACCCGATCTGGGTGCGGCTGCAGCGCGGTGCGCTGCAGCGGGCGGCCGAGCGCGGATTCGTCGTGATGATCATGGAAGATCCCGACGACGACCCCAAGCCGCCCGACAGCTACCGGTACCTGGTGGACGAGAGCCGCGCCGACGGGCTGCTGATCGCCACTTCGCTCCGGATCAGCGAGCACGCCGATGGCGTCTCGATCGCACCGCACGTCTACGTCAACCGCCGTGGCCCGCGTCGCGGCAACAACGTGGTCATGGATGAGCCTGGCGCCGTCCGGATCTTCCTTGACCATGTCGCCGAGCTCGGCCATCGCAGCGTCGCGCTCATCGACGGCCCGGCCGACGTCGATACGGTGCATCGCCGGGTGACCGCGGCCAGGCGGATCTGCACCGCCCGCGGGCTGACACTCGCCGTGCTGCACACGGCCGCTACCGAGGAGGGCGGCTGGGAAGCGGCGAACCGAATGCTGAATAACCGGTCCAGGCCGACCGCCTGCGCGGTGGGCAGCCTCAACCAGCTATTCGGCGTGCTCGCGGCGCTTCGCCAGGCCGGGGTCGCTGTGCCAGAGTCGATGTCGGTCGTGAGCTTTGACGAAGATGAGTGCCTGGCCTTTCTCGAGGTCCCGGTCACCAGCGTCGCGATGCCGCTCGCTGAACTAGGCAGCGCCGCCGTCGACGCGCTCATCACCAGAGTAGAAGGCGGCGAGGAACGCGACGTGCTGGTCAGGGCGCCAATGACGCTCCTGCGAAGGAACTCGGTCGGCTCATCGCCGCGTTGATCGACGGAGATTGTCGAAATTGGCCCGATTAGAGGGCACTTGGGCGGGGAACCTACCTGGCTGGCTATCCGTTGTGCTGTCAACCGATGCGTGGCCAGTAACGTCATAAGTACTAGCCTGTCACTTGAGGATCAGCATGGTGTCAATCAGCATGGTGTTAATCAGCACGATGCTGATCAGAGCGGGCTGACCAACGCGCGGAGCTTCCGGAGGACTCATGAAGCGCATGCGGTCGAGGCGGGCGAAAATTGTCCGCTGGACCTCGATCGCGATAGCGGCCGTGCTTGTGGCCGGCACGTTCAGCGCCTACATCGTCATAAAGCTAAAACTCGACGGCATCACGCACATCGCGAAGATCGACGCCACCCACCGGCCGCCGCGCTACAACGATGCGACCAATATCCTGCTGCTCGGCTCGGACGACAGGCACGGTCACAACGGCTCGATCGGCGGCCGTAATGGATGCAACTGCTCAGACACGATCATGGTCGCGCACATCTCGCCAGGCCGCGGCAAGGTAACGGTCGTCAGCATCCCGCGCGACACGATGGTGCCGCTCTACGCGTGCTCGCCCTGGAACGGCCTGCCTGGCCAGCAGGCCGACCCCTACGCCGTCGAACGGATCAACGCCACGCTCGCCGCAGGCGGACCCGAGTGCGTCAGGGAGACCGTCGAGCAGCAGAGCGGCGTCTACATCGACAACGTGATCGAGATCGACTTCACCGCGTTCGAGCAGGTTATCAACGACGTGGGAGGCGTCAACGTCTGCCTGCCGTTCTCGATACACAACGTGATCACGCTGGCCGGAGGCACCGGGCTCGATCTGACCGCCGGCTACCACCACATCTGGGGCCGGGTCGCGCTGCAGTTCTGGCGGACGAGGGAAGACATCGCCGACGGGTCAGACATCGCCAGGATCGCCCGCGATCAGTACCTGCTCGCCCAGCTTGTCAAGGGCGTGTTGCGCAGCGGCTTGCTGCACAGCCCGTCGAAGCTGTACAAGGTGCTCGGCGACGTGGCCACCAATATGGTGACCGACGCTAGCGATGTCGGCCTGCTGCACCTGGCCACTAGCCTGGCCGGCGTCTCGACGAGCAACGTGCAGTTCATCACCGCGCCCTGGGTGTCCTATCCGGGTGACCCCAACGAGGTCGAGTTCGCCCAGCCGCAGGCGAACGCGGTTTTCTGGGCGATCGCCCACGACACGAAGCTGCCGAAGATCACTAAAAAGAAGGGGAAGCGGAACGCCGCCGTGCCAGGCACGAGCCCGACGCCAGTTTCGACCCCCACGGTGGGGACCGCGGCTCAGCCGCTGACTGTGAGCCCGTCGCTGGTCAAGGTCTTGATCTTGAACGGATCGTCCGGGGCCAATCTGACCAGCCAGGCTTCTGCCGACCTGACGAGCCGCGGGTTCACCGTCGTAGGCACGGGCTATGCGGCCACGACCAGCTACACCACATCGGTGATCCAGTACGCGTCGGCGACCGACCTGCCGGCCGCCAGGACACTCAAGCAGCAGTTCAGTTCGGTCACGCTCCAGCTCGATCCCAGCCTGACAGCGGGCACGGTCCAGGTCATACTCGGGTCGGACTTCACCAAGCTCGCCCCGCCCACGCAGACCGCGCAGGCGGTCAGCGGGCTGTCGACCAACTACGGCGGCATCACCGCGAACGTGTCCTGCCGCAACAGCGCGTTCTACGGCTACTACGACCAGTCGCCCGTCCCCAACACCTGCGCCTGCTAACGGCGGTGGGTTTGGCTGCGCGGTGCGGACCTTGCGTCATCGCGGGCGGCACGTCCGGGCCTGGCGGACAGCTTCCGCGCTCGCGGGGCGGGTCACGGATAGCTTTCATGCGATAGCGCGGAAAACTTACCCGGATCGGAGACTGGCGCCAGCAAGATGGCTGCCGTATCTGGCGGTAGCAGCACGACATCGCTCGCAAGCCGCACCCGCGGATCTGAGGCGGCGAGAAGCGCCGAGTTCTGATCGAGGTCGCAGGTCCAGCCGGACTGGCCGACGTTGGCAGCGATCAGCAGCGAACCGCGCCGGACGGTGAGCCAGCCCGCGGCCTCGTCGCAGGCGGCGGCTGTCCTGTCGATCCTCGGCTCGGTGAGGTCGGGATAGGTGGCGCGCAGCTTGAGCAGCTTCCGGTACCAGGCCAGCAGGTCAGCGTGGCTGTCCTTGCCTGGCTGCGTCCAGTCGAGCTTGGCCAGCTCGAACGTGGAGACGCTTTGCGGGTCGGGTATGGCGTCAGGTTCCCAGCCGAAGTCCGCGAACTCGGCGCGCCTGCCCTCCCGCACGGCATCGGCTAGCTCGGGGTCGGCGTGGTCGGTGAAGTACGGGAACGGGCTGGTCGCGCCCCACTCCTCGCCCTGGAAGATCATCGGCGCGAACGGCGAGGTCAGCAGCAGCGTCGCGGCCACGCGCAGCCGGCCGTCGCTCATCAGCGCCGGAGAACGCTCGCCGGCGGCGCGATTGCCGACCTGGTCGTGGTTCTGCGTGCAGACGACGAACTGGCTGCCGACCAGCCCCGCTCGCTGGCTGGCGCGGGCCGAGTCGCCGCTGTCGTGCACCCAGGCTTGACTGAGTGCGCTGGCCAGCACGGCCAGCGAGCCGTAGTCGCGGTAGTAACCGGTGCGTTCGCCGGTCAGTGCCGCGTGCAGCGCGTGGTGCCAGTAGTCGGCCCAGCACGCGTCGAGGCCGTAGCCGCCCGCGTCGGGGCTCATCACGAGCTTCGGTTCGATCACCGCGTTTTCCGCGATGACGATCAGCGTCCTGCGCAGGTGAGCCGCGAGCGCTTGGACCTCGGCGGTCAGCTCGGCGAGTATGTGCGTCGCCGACGCATCTGAGATGGCGTGCACGGCGTCGATCCGCAGACCATCGAAGTGATAGTCGCGCAGCCACATCAGCGCGTTAGCGATGACGAACCTGCGCACCTCGCCGCTGTCCTGGCCGTCGAAATTGACCGCGTCGCCCCAGTTCGTCTGGTACTTGGAGGTGAGGTAAGGCCCGAACTCCTGCAGGTAGTTTCCGGCCGGGCCGAAGTGGTTGTACACGACGTCGAGTATCACCGCGATGCCGTGGGCGTGAGCGGCATCGACCAGCCGCTTGAGCTCGTCGGGGCCGCCGTAGGCGTGATGAGGTGCGAACAGGTTCACCGGGTCGTAACCCCAGCCACGGTCGCCTGGGAACTCGGCGACGGGCATGATCTCAAGTACGTCAACGCCGAGGTCGGCTAGGTGCGGCAGGTGCTCGATCGCCCCGGCGAACGTCCCTGGCGCTGAGAACGTGCCGATGTGGCATTCATAGAGCACCGCACCGGGCAGCGGGACGCCGCGCCAGCCTTGGTCCGACCAGACGAAACTGCCGTGATCGACCAGCCTGGACGGCCCGAAGACGCCAGCGGGCTGGAACGCGGATCGGGGATCGGCGCGCGGCGGCCCGCCATCGAGGCTGAAAGCGTAGTCGGTGCCGGCGTCGGCGGACTCTGCTTCCCTGGTCCACCACCCGCCCGCGGTCCGCTCCATCGGCAGCCGCCGGTCGCCGAGCAGGACGTCGACGCGCTCTGGGCGCGGCGCCCACACCCTGAACACATGCCCGCGAGCCGAATGGCGCACTAAGAGGGCCCAGAGCGCAGTGAGGCAGACGCGTTCTCGCGGGCCAGGATCTGGACGGGGAAGCGCCGCAACAGCGCCGCGGCGCGCACGTTGCCGCTGCTGAAATGCTCGTCGGTGAGCACGCTCGTCCACTGGCCGGGAGGCAGGGCCACCTCGGTTCCTGTCCACGGGTCGGCCATGCCCGTCGCCAGCCTCGGTACGATCACGGCAAGCCGGTCTGACCTGGTGAACGCCACGAACCTGTCGGCGTGCGGACCGCTGACTTCCACCGCGTCGTAACCGGCGTTCCTGTCGTACAAGTCAGGGAACGCCCGCCGGTGCGCGAGCAGCTTCGCGATCAGCCAGATCTTCGGTCCGCCCGCGTCGTCGCGCGCCAGCGCGCCAGCCGGTCCGCTGTCGGCGACATCGGAGAGCAGCGCCCACTGGCTCGCGAAGCTGATTGGCCTGCGGTTGTCCGGGTCGACCAGGGAAAGATCCCAGATCTCGGTTCCCTGGTAGATGTCGGGCACGCCCGGGCAGGTCAGCAGCAGCGCGGTCTGCGCCAGCGAGTTGAACCGGCCTCTGGCGACGATCTTGTGCTCATCAAGGAACGACTCGAGGCTGGCGACGAAGTCGTGATCGCCGAGCACGGCCGTGACGAACTCGTCGATAGCGGCCTCGTAGCCCTCCTGCGGATCGGTCCACGAGGTGTGCTGCTTGGCTTCCCTGACCGCCTTGATCATGAACGCGGCTGTCCGTTCCGCGTCGATCGGCCAGGCGCCGACGAGCGTCTGATAGAGCAGGTGCTCGACCGCCAGGTCGGGCCAGCCGCCGCGCCCGTGCTTGGCGATACGCCGCTTGTGCTTGGTGTTCTGCTCGGCCCAGGCGGTCACGGCCGCCTCCCAGGCGGCCGGTAGCTCGGAGAGCACGCAGATCCTCGTGCGCACGTCGCCGCTGCGCTTGGTGTCGTGCGTCGACAGCGTGAGCATCGCCTCTGGCCAGTGCAGCGCCGCGTACCGCATCGCGTCATGGAAGTCGCCCACGGTGGCGCCGAACCTGGCCGGGTCGCCGCCTACCTCGTTCAAGCAGATCAGCGGCTGGTACCGGTAGAACGCGGTGTCCTCTATGCCCTTGGCCATGACCGGCGCGCTCACCTGAGCGAACCTGATGGCGAACTGGCCTTCCTGGTCACCTTCGTAGCGCAGCACGAGCAGCCCGCCGATGAAGTCGAAGAGCTCGGAGTCCAGGTCAGGCCTGCGCTGCCGGGCCGCGGTCACCGCCGCCGCGACCTTGGCCCGGTCGGCGAGCGTCACCTCATGGCCGACGCGCGGATAGCAGCGGTAGACCGCGAAGGCCGCGAGCACCTCACGCAAAGACTCGCGCAGCTCCCTGCGGGTGTAGTCGCGCTGGCGGCGATGCCGCTCGCAGATGTCGGCGAGCTGGCTGGTCAGCCGTTCCACCTCGGCGGCTAGGTCCTCGCGCATGATCTGGAGCTTGGCCGAGCGCGCGATCTCGGCGAAGTCCGCGTTCTGGCCGGTGAAGCGGGCGTAGCCGGCGAGCAGCTCGCGATAGCCGCTGGGATCGATGAACAGCCGGTTGACCAGGTTAAGGAAGCCGTAGCCCGACGTGCCGGCTACCGGCCATGATCCTGGCAGCTCTTCGTCGGGGCCAAGTATCTTCTCGACCACGATGTAGGCATCGCCGACGGCGGCCCGAAGCCTGGTCAGATAGCCCTCGGGATCGGCTAGCCCGTCCACGTGATCGATGCGGAACCCGTCGAGCGAGCCGTCACGCGCGAGTCGCAGCACGAGCCTGTGAGCGTCGTCGAACACCTCGTCGCGCTCGACTCGCAGTCCGGCCAGCCGGTCGATGTCGAAGAACCGGCGATAGGACATCTCCTCGGCGGCCGTGCCCCAGTAGGCGAGCCGGTAGTTCTGCCTGCTGAGCAGCTCGTCGAGCCGGTCGGGATCATCGTTGATCGCGTCGATCTCGGCGTCGATGGCCTTGGCGACATCTTCGGCCTGCTCGGCCAGCGCCGCCAGCCTTGACTTGAGCTTCTCGCTTTCGCTGTGGCGCTCAGCGACCGCCGCCTGGTCGGTAAGCAGAGCGTGCGGCAGACTGCCGAGCTCGCTCGCGATGCCCTTCAGCTCAGTTGATCCGACCCGATCGGCCGCGCTGGCGAGCAAGTCGTCAAGCGTGCGCGGCGAAAGGGGCGCTTCCTGGTCGTGGTATGTCACCACAAAGCCGGCGCTCTTACGCGCTATCTTCAGCTCGCCCGCCTCGAGCACGCGCCCGTAGCGGTCAGCCAGCACCGGCATGAGAACGGTGGCGGTGAGCTTGCGCTCGGGTGGATCCCAGTCGATGTCGAAGTAGCTCGCGTACCGGCTGGCCGGGCCGTTCTCGAGCACATCCCACCACCACTTGTTATCGCGGCCGGCCAGTGCCATGTGGTTGGGCACGATGTCGAGTATCTGGCCAAGTCCGGCAGTCCGGAGCGCCGCGGTGAGCCTGTCATAGGCTGGTGCGCCGCCGAGCCGGTCGTCAAGCTTGGCGTGGTCGACGACGTCATAGCCGGCCGACGAGGTCGTGGCCGCCTGCAGGAACGGCGAGCAGTACAGGTGGCTGACTCCCAGCCTGGACAGGTAGCCGGCGATGTTCGCCGCGTCATCGAAGGTGAACTCGGGACCGAACTGCACCCGGTAGGTGGCCAACGGCGTCGTGACGCTGCGCGGTTCGAAGTCAGTCACCGGGCCGTCACCTCCCGCCGCCACCTTGACCACACTAGATAAGCATGGCCCGCTATGTGCGCATTTCCGCAGAACAACTTCGCCGCGCGCCGGGACGCTCCGGCCCGGAGGACTGGTCGGCAGGCTGCCCGTGACGGCCGCGATCAAACGCGCCGTTCGCCACTGGCTGGCCATTGACGTGTAGGCCAGGCAGGCGAGGACAGTTCGGATGAGTTGTCATTGTCTACCGCATCGGGACGGCGCGTCCTGAGCAGGAGATGTCATAATGCTCGCCATCATCGCTGCCATTCTTTTCGCGATCGCATTCATGCTCAACGCCACGTCGACGGCGACCGATGCGCTCTTTGCCCCGATCAGCCTGGCGCTTGTTGGCCTGGCTCTGCTGGCTCTGCACCAGGCGGGGATGGGTCCTGGCTACTCCTACCCACGGCGGCGTAAGCGTTAGCGGCTATGACTTCCTCGCGCAATTTTCTGCCAATGATCTCATTCCTGGCCGCTGCAATCCGGGCACAGACCGAACAGTTCCACCGTGTGACCGACATTGGTGAATCCAGCCTGGTTGGCTACCTGTTCTGCCCACCGTTCGACCGCGCGCCCTTCGACCTCGACGCTGCGGCCGCAGGTGCGGCAGGTCAGGTGGTGGTGATGGGTGTCGGTCTGGCACCTGCGGTACAGGATCTCGCCGGTTGAGTCCCTGATCGCGTCGATCCGGCCGGACTCGCTGAGCGCTTGCAGGTGCCGGTACACGGTCGTGAGCCCGACTTGCTCGCCTCGCTCGCGTAGTTCAGCATGGATCTGCTGAGCGCTGCAGAAACCGGGCAGCCGGTCGAACACCGCGGCGACCGCCTCGGCTTGCCTGGTACCTCTGATCCTGGTGCCGAGCGGTCGGCCGGCGCTAGCGCGATCGGGCGTGCTCACATCTGGCACGTTAGCAGTCACGTCCGCTCGCTCTGGACGTTCGAGCAGGGTACGGATGAGTTCATGGGGAGAAAATGGAGTCATGGCTGAACGGCTACGCGACGCGACAAGTCCATACCTGCTCCAGCACGCCGACAACCCGGTCGACTGGTGGCCGTGGAGCGACGAGGCGTTCGCCGAGGCTCGCCGCCGCGACGTGCCCGTGCTGCTGTCGGTCGGCTATTCGGCGTGTCACTGGTGCCACGTGATGGCTCACGAGTCATTCGAGGACGCGGCGATCGCCGAGTTGATGAATTCGCGACTCGTGTCGATCAAGGTGGACCGCGAAGAGCGCCCTGACGTCGACGCCGTCTACATGACCGCGACTCAGGCGATGACCGGGCAGGGCGGCTGGCCCATGACCGTGTTCATGACCCATGACCGGGAGCCGTTCTATTGCGGTACCTACTACCCGGCTGGTCACTTCGCCAGGATCGTCGAGGCCGTGTCGAGCGCCTGGCGGGACCGCCGGGGCGACGTGACGAGCCAGGCGCGGCAGATAGCCGGTGCCCTGGCTCAGAGTGAGTCACGGGTACCGGCTGCCGCCGCGGGTGAGATCGCCCGCCGCGAGGATCTCAGTGATGCCGCGGTCGGCTCGCTGGCCACGCGCTATGACGAGGTGCGTGGCGGGTTCGGCGGCGCGCCCAAGTTCCCGCCGTCCAGTGTGCTCGAATTCCTGCTCAGGCGCTCAGAGCGGTCGGCCGATGGGGCGGAAGAATCGGCGGGGCGTCCGGTGGCTGGCAGCGCTTTGCGGATGGCGGCAGGAACGCTCGAGGCGATGGCCAGGGGCGGCATCTACGACCAGCTCGGCGGTGGATTCGCGCGGTACAGCGTCGACGCGGACTGGGTGGTGCCGCATTTCGAGAAGATGCTCTACGACAACGCCCAGCTCGCCGGGGTCTACACGCACTGGTGGCGGCGCTGCGGCGGCGACGGGAGCCTCGCGGGCGACCTGGCCCGCCGGATCTCCCAGCAGACCTGCGACTGGATGCTCGCCGACCTTCGCACCAGCGACGGCGGGTTCGCGAGCGCTCTTGACGCGGACAGCGAAGGAGTCGAGGGGGCGTTCTACGTGTGGACGCCGCAGGAGCTCGACGCGGTGCTCGGGGATCAGGACGGCGGCTACGCGGCTGAGGTGTTCGGCGTGTCGGCGGCGGGCACGTTCGAGCACGGCCGCTCGGTGCTGCAGCTGCACGCCGACCCGTCCGATCCGGCCCGGCATTGCGACGTGCGGTCACGGCTGCTCGCGGCCAGGAACGCGAGGGTATGGCCGTCGAGGGACGACAAGGTCGTCGCAGCCTGGAATGGCCTGGCTATCGGCGCGCTGGCCGAGGCCGGCCTGCTGTTCGGGCGCGAGGACTACGTAGCGGCGGCAGTGGCGGCGGCCGAGCTGATCGCGACTATCCACATGTCCGACGGGCGGCTGGCGCGCACCTCGCGGGACGGGATTGCCGGGCGCAGCGCCGGGGTGCTCGAGGACTACGCGTGCGTGGCCGCCGGGATGCTCACGCTGTCCGGCGTGATCGGCGAGGCGTCGTGGGTGGCGCTGGCCGGTCGGCTGCTCGATGTCGCCGTCGAGCGGTTCCGCGCCAAGGACGGCGGGTTCTACGACACGGCCGACGATAGCGAACGGCTGATTTACCGCCCGGCCGACCCTACCGACGGGCCGACTCCAGCTGGCACGTTCGCGCTGGCCGGCGCGCTGCTGAGCTACGCCGCGCTGACCGGGTCGACGCCGCACCGGCAGGCAGCCGCCGACGCGCTCGGCCCGGTCGCCGCCATCGCGCCCAAGTACCCGCAGGCGGCCGGCTGGGGGCTGGCCGTCACCGAGGCATTCATCGCCGGGCCCGCCGAGGTCGCGATCGTCGGTCCGCCCGATGATGACCGGACGAAGTCGCTGCACGCGGCGGCGGCGTTCGGCGCGACGGCCGGTGCGGTGATCGCGCTTGGGGCCGGGTCGGCGGCCGGGCCTGGGGCTGGGCCTGGGGCTGGCCAGCAGGAGGTCGGCATACCGCTGCTGGCCGGACGTGATCTGGTCGACGGGCAGCCAGCCGCCTTCGTCTGCCGCGACTTCGCCTGCCGGCTGCCGGTCACTTCCCCGTCTGAGCTGCTCGCCGCGCTGAGATCGTGACCCCGCATCGGCCGTCGGGTAACCCTTATCGCCGGGTCGCGCGTCTGCCTTATAGCGCACACATGCGTGCTAGTTACCCTTGGGTGGCTTTCGCGTGACCTGTGCGGCGAGGCATAATCCGATTAGCGACTTCAACCGCCCCCAAGCGGAAGGGAACCAGATTGCGCGGTCTGGCGCGTCGGCTACTCCCTGTCGTCGCCTTCATGCTCGTACTTAGCCTGGTGCTTGCCGGGCTGCTGCGGCATTCACGTTCCCAGCTGGCCTTGCCGGGCACCGGGCAGGCCCGGTCGGCGGCGGCCCATCCGAGTGTGGCACCCACGCAAGCGGGAGTGAACTGGGCGGTTGGCGCGATCCCGGGCGTCGGTCCTGGTGGTTCGCCGCTAACCAAGCCAGGCATCGCCCTGACTGTCGCGGCCAAGCCGCTTCCCGCATCCGCGCGCACGGCCGTGCCCAAGCCGGTCAGGCTGCTGCCAGCCGACGTGCTCGTCGTTGATCCGACGGCACTGCCGGCCTCGGTCCTTCGCGAGCTCCGCCGCCTGCGCGGCGTCGCGGCGGCTGTGCCTGTCGACGCCGGGCGGATCAAGGTCAACGGCGTCTTCGTGAATGTGCTCGGGGTTGACCCCGCCACGTTCCGCCCGTTCGCCGCCAACCCGACCGCGGGATCGACCACCCTGTGGGACAACATCGCGGCGGGCGGTATGGCCATCTCCTACACGATGGGCAGGCAGGACAGGCTGAGCTTGAACAAGCCCGTCGAGGTGACCGGGTCCCGCACGCTGCGGGTGCCTGTGGCCGGCTTCGGCACAGTGGGCGTCGGCGGTGTCGACGCGGTCGTGTCGCACGGCGTGGCCAGGTCGCTCGGCCTGCCGTCGGCTAACGCGATCATCATCAGCGCGCCGAGAGCCAGGCTCGACGTCCTGATGCGCAAGATCAAGAAGCTGCTGCCAGCTAACGCGTCCGTGGCTCCGCTGGTGACCCAGTTCATCGACGGCCAGGCAACGGTCACCACCGGTGCGGCTGGCGATGACATCGCCTCGGCGCCCGGGCAGGGCCTGAGTTCGACGCAGCTTGTCAAGTTCCTCACCGCGGCGATGAGCCGCATCGGCGACCCTTACATCTGGGGAGCGGCCGGCCCGAACGCGTTCGACTGCTCGGGTCTGGTGCAGTGGTCGCTGGCGAAGGCTGGCGTGGTGATGCCGCGCGTGGCCGCCGATCAGGCCAGAACCGGCCCGTTGCTCAGGCTCAGCCAGCTTCGGCCTGGCGACCTGCTCTTTTACCACACCGATCCGACGGCGCCCAACTACATCTCGCACGTGGCCATCTACGTCGGCAACGGCTGGATGCTGCAGGCGCCGCAGACCGGCATGGACGTCGAAGTGGTCAAGGCCGACTTCGGCGCGGGCTTCGCGGGCGCGATCCGCATCTACCCGCGGATCGCATCAGCCGTAGCAACCAGCCTGGTCGGCTGACCAGCTCTTTCCAGTCCGGCCTGATGGCCTGGCGGTTCCGTTGCGCTTCGCTGAGCTGACGCGCGCTTGCCTCTGCGGGCGTTACGTGTAATCATTATTACATGAGTACAGAGACATCTGATCAGCAGTCGACGGCGGAACGGCTTCGTGGCTGGTTCATCGGGCGAATGCCTAGCGAGTGGCTGGACGGCACACCCGAGGTGAAGCTGGACAGGGAAGAGATTACGGTCATCCTGCCGATCGCGGCGCCGCAGATAGCGGACGGCGCTTCCGCGGCGGAACAGGGCGCCGCCTGGGAGGGCCGCAGCCGCAGGTTCCGCGAGGAGACCAGGCAGCAACGGATCGAGATCGCGCACGAGGCCGAGCACACGTTCGGCCGCAAGGTCTCGTGGGGCGTGCGCTCGGGTGACCGCGTTGTGATGTACACGACATTTTCTGTCCCCGTGATGACCAGGCTCCGGCAGAACGAGCGCATGGTGCTTGACACGTTGGTCGACGCTGGGGTGGCGCGCAGCCGAAGCGACGCACTCGCCTGGTGCGTCAGGCTCGTCGGTGAGCACGAGGATTCCTGGCTGTCCGACCTGCGGACCGCGTTGCAGCACGTCGAGCAGGTGCGTGCCGAAGGGCCAAGGTCGGCCTGAATCCCGGCATTCCGGATGGGCACCGATAATTGATCTAATCCGTCCGGGGTACACTCCCCAGATCGATCCGGCATGTCCGGGCTCATTCGCTCTGGAGGAGCAGTCGTGGTGTATGAGGTGAGGGCCGCGTTGGTGGAGTGGAATCCAACCGCGGAGCGGCTCCGCGAGCTGACCGAGAAAATGCCAAACAGCCAGATCACCGAGTTCGACAATGTCGTGGTCAAGGCGAGGGTTGATTCACGCAGCACCAGGTCAACGTTCGTGGTAGACGACTCGACCAACGCCGCCAAGCAGACCATCACCAGGCCGGAATACGACCGCATCTCCGCCGAGCAGGACGCATACATCGCTGGTGAGCACGTCGTCGTCGTTGACGGCTACATCGGCTCTGACCCGCGGTTCCGCACCAGGGCGCGGCTCATCATGGAAGCCGCGAACGCCAACGTGGCCGGTATGCAGCGCCAGCTCTACTACCCGGTCGACGCCGACTACGACCCGGCCGCGTGGGAGCCGGACACCACTGTCATCTACACGCCGAACCTGGCCGCCCCCGGCTACCCAGATGACCGCGTGATCGCGGTCGACCTGCGTGACAACATCACCCGCGTGCTGAACTCGGACTACTTCGGTGAGTCCAAGAAGGGCGGCCTGCGGATGTGGAACAACATCGTCTACAACCGCGGCGGCCTCGCGCTGCACGCCGGCTGCAAGGTCATGCCAGCGGACGGCAACCCAACGGCGATTCTCATCGTGGGCCTGTCAGGCACGGGCAAGACGACCACGACGTTCACCACGCAGCTGGGCAGCAAGCCCGCGCAGGATGACTTCGTGGCCCTCATGCCAGGCGGAAAGGTCTACACGACGGAGAACGGCTGCTTCGCCAAGACCTTCGGGCTCGACCCGAGGTTCGAGCCAGCGATCTACGGTGCCACCACCAAGCCCGACGCCTACCTGGAGAATGTCTCGGTCGATGCTGACGGCAAGGTCGACTTTTTCGACACTTCCTACACCAAGAACGGCCGGACGACCTGGCCGTTCTCCTACGTGCACCCGTGGCCTGGCAACGAGGTGCCCCGGGCCGAGTTCCTGCTGATTCTCAACCGCAACGAGAACATCGTCCCCGGTGTCGCCCGCCTTGACCGGGCGCAGGCGGCCGCCTACTTCATGCTCGGTGAGACCACGGGCACATCGGCAGGCGGCAAGGACGAGGAAGGCAAGTTCCTGCGCGTGCCCGGCACGAACCCGTTCTTCCCCAGGGACATGGCCGACATGGGCAACCGGATGCTCGAGCTGCTCGACAGCCACGAGCTGAAGGTGTACGTGCTCAACACCGGCAGGATCGGCGGCACGGAGGACGCGACGTCCAAGAAGGTCACCATCCCTTACTCATCGGCGATCGTCCAGGCGATCGTGGAGAACTCGATCAGCTGGGAGACCGACGCTGACTTCGGCTACGAGATCGCGTCCTTCGTGCCTGGAGTAGATGACGTCGAGATCCTGCAGCCGAGGCGCCTATACGCTCGCCAGGGCCGCGATGACGAGTACGACGCCATGGTCGCCAGGCTGAAGAAGGAGCGGAAGGAGTACCTGGCTTCCTTCCACGGGCTCGACGAGGCCATCGTCAAGTCCATCGGCTAAGACCAGGAGGGATCTGGCGCGCTGGGATCTGACGGCGGGGGTGTCCGATCTGGCAACAGCGGTGCTAACGTTCCGTTATGGGGGAACTACGGTGCGTAGACGGATCCCTGCTGGGCGTGGTGGCTGTTCCTTGTCGTGATCGGCTTGGCCGGCTGTATGACCTGACGCTTGAGCTAGTCAGGGACTCTCAGCCATTCGCGATCGTCGGCCAGCGCTGCGGTCACCAGCTCGCGTCGCTGGCCGCGCAGGTCCAGGCGGCACGGGAAGACCCGCGGCAGGCCAGGTCGTGGCCCGACCCGGACGACAGATTCCCGGTTCCCGGCGCGACCGCGATGTTTGAACCAGGCGATAACGAGTACTTCACGCTCAGGTCGCAAGGTCGTGCCGATCTTCCTGGCAACGGTGAGATGCGGTGTGTGCTCAGGTCGACCGCGCGCTGGCTGTCAGATACAGGAATTACCAGCGGCGCCAGCCGTGGTCACTGGCAACTCAGGCGTCGCGCCGTGCTCGAAGCATGGAGCGATCGAGGAACTGGTGTACGAGCTGTGCTGACCTCGGCCGAACTGGTCGTGTTCTTGGATACGGTGCTTAAAGAACCGGACCGTGCCGTCACGGCAGGCCCGTCTCCGGCCGTGCGAGCGGCCGACGAACGGCTAGGGCGCCGGACGGCCAGAACAATGAACTGGTCGGCTTGGCGGCAGCGAGGAAGGGTGCCGGATGGGTCTGCGCGATCTTGTCTACCGGCTCTACGAGCGGCGGCTCGAGGCGTCGCTCTCGCGGTCGCGGGTGCCCAGACACGTGGGAGTGATGTGCGACGGTAATCGCCGCTGGGCGCGCTCGGCGGGACTTACCGACGTCAGCACTGGCCACCGCAAGGGCGCGGACAAGATATTCGAGTTGCTCGACTGGTGCCGCGACGCCGGCGTCGAAGTCGTGACATTGTGGCTGCTGTCCACCGACAACCTGGTGGCGAGGCCGGACTCGGAGATCGAGCCGCTGCTGGCGATCATCGAGGACACCGTCAGGGAACTTGTCGCGCAGAGCTGGCGGGTCAAACCAGTGGGCGCGCTTGACCTGCTGCCGGTGGACACCGCGCAAGTCATGAAGGACGCGGGCGAAGCGACCGCCAACTACCCCGGGCTTTTGGTCAACGTCGCCGTCGGCTACGGAGGCCGGCGTGAGATCGCCGACGCTGTCCGTTCACTGCTGCAAGAGCACGCCACCAAGGGCACCACGATCGAGGAACTCGCCGAGATCCTTGATGTCGAGCACATCGCCGAGCACCTGTACACGGCTGGCCTGCCCGACCCCGACCTGGTGATCAGGACATCAGGCGAGCAGCGGCTCGGCGGTTTCCTGCTGTGGCAGAGCGCGCATTCTGAGTTCTACTTCTGTGACGCCTACTGGCCGGCGTTCAGGAAGGTGGATTTCCTGCGGGCGCTGAGGTCGTACGCAGGACGTCACCGTCGCTTCGGCACGTGAGCAAATTGTCATAAACCGTGTTCGGAGCGTGCCGGTACTTCCATGTAGTGCCTTCGCCCAGGTACCGTCAAAGACTGACAGGCGGTGCGTAGCCGCCCGACGGGAAGGCCCTCGAGAATTCTCGAGCTCCGCGCCTGCGTATGCGGGCGAGATGAGCGAAGGGCCGGTGCCCGGCCCATCGCTGGCCGGTCCCCGGTCCCGGCGACAGCTTTGTGTCTGAGGTGTCGCCACGGCGAATCATTGGAGACTGAGTGGCCACTTCCGCAGCAGCTCGCGCAGCGGGCACGAACACTACCAGCAAGAAGGAATCGGCGACAAGCTCTGGCAGCACGAAGCCCGCGGGCACGCGGTCAAAGCGCACCACGGCAAGCCCCGCGCGGGCCAGGACAGCGCCAGCCGCGCCAGTCACCACGGCCGCTCCGGCCGCCGACCCGTCCGGATTGGCTCGCCGTACCTATGTGCTAGACACCAGCGTCCTGCTCGCCGATCCAGGCGCATTCGGCAGATTCGCTGAGCACAGAGTCGTGCTGCCGCTGGTCGTGATCACCGAGCTTGAGGCCAAGCGCAACCATCCCGAGCTTGGCTACTTCGCCAGGGCCGCCCTCCGCTACCTGGACGACCTGCGGATGACGCACGACCGGCTCGACGCCGACATCGAGATCGGCGATCTCGGCGGGACGGTCAGGGTCGAGCTGAACCACACCGACCCCTCGGTGCTGCCGGCCGGGTTCCGGCTTGCCGACAACGACACGAGAATCCTGTCCGTCGCGCGCAGCCTGGCGACGGAAGGCGAGAGCGTCGTCCTGGTCAGCAAGGATCTGCCACTGCGGATCAAGGCCGCGGCCATCGGCTTGGCCGCTCAGGAATATCGCGCGGAACTGCCGCCGGAAACAGGCTGGACCGGCATGCGCGAGATCGAAATCGCCGGCGCGGAGGTCGACGAGCTGTACGCCAGCGGCACGCTTGACTTGCCTGCGGCCCGTGACCTGCCATGCCACACCGGCTTGGTGCTCTACTCGAGCTGCGTGGGCTCGGGCAGCGCGCTCGGCCGGGTCCAGCCCGACAAGTCCGTCAGGCTGGTTCGCTGCGACCGCGACGTGTTCGGGCTGCGCGGCCGCAGCGCTGAGCAGCGGATCGCGCTTGACCTGCTGCTCGACCAGGAGATTGGCATCATCTCGCTCGGCGGGCGGGCAGGCACAGGCAAGTCGGCGCTCGCGCTCTGCGCCGGACTCGAAGCCGTGCTCGAACGCCGCCAGCACCGCAAAGTCGTCGTCTTCCGTCCGCTCTACCCGGTCGGCGGCCAGGAACTTGGCTACCTGCCCGGCTCGGAAGCCGACAAGATGAACCCGTGGGCGCAGGCGGTCTTCGACACGCTGGGCGCCGTCACCACCCCTGACGTCATCGACGAAGTGGTCGCCAGGGACATGCTCGAGGTTCTGCCGCTTACCCACATCAGGGGCCGGTCGCTGCACGACTCGTTCGTGATCGTGGACGAGGCGCAGTCGCTCGAGCGGGGCGTGCTGCTCACCGTGCTTTCAAGGGTCGGATCAGGCTCACGCGTGGTGCTCACGCACGACATCGCGCAACGTGACAACCTGCGCGTCGGCAGGCACGATGGCGTCGTCGCGGTGATCGAAAAGCTGAAGGGCCACCCCTTGTTCGCTCACATCACGCTCGTCCGCTCTGAGCGCTCGCAGATCGCCGCCCTCGTCACCGAGATGCTGGAGGACACGACCGGGTAGCCCGATGGGGTACCGTGACGACCGTGGCTGAACCAGTCTCGGTGATAATGCCGGTCCGCAACGAGGAGCGGCACCTGGCCGAGGCAGTCAGCGCTGTCCTGTGCCAGGACTATCCTGGCGCCCTTGAACTGGTGCTCGCGGTCGGTCCATCGAAGGATAAGACCGAGCACATCGCGGAAGGACTTGCCGCCGCCGATCGGCGGATAACCGTAGTCGCTAACCCGTCCGGGCATATCCCGGCCGCGCTCAACGCGGCGGTCAAGGCGTCGAGGCATGACGTTGTCATCCGGGTAGACGGGCACGCGCTGCTGCCGCCCGGATACATAGCGACAGCGGTGCGGACGCTGGCGGACACCGGTGCTGTCAATGTCGGCGGCATCATGGCCGCTGAGGGAATCACGCCGTTCCAGCGCGCGGTGGCGTGGGCGATGACCTCTCCGGCCGGCGTCGGCTCGGCGAAATACCACACCGGCGGCGAGCCTGGCCCGGCCAGCTCGGTGTATCTCGGTGCGTTCCGCCGCTCGGCGATCGACGGCGTCGGCGGCTACGACGAGCGATACCTGCGCGCCGAGGACTGGGAGATGAACCACAGGCTCCGCGAGGCCGGTGGCCTGGTCTGGTTTCAGCCTGAGCTGAAGGTCAGCTACCGGCCCCGCGCCACTATCGGAGCGCTCTGGTCGCAGTATTTCCACTACGGCCGCTGGCGGCACGTGGTAGCCAGAATGCACGCTGGCACGATCAACCCCCGGTACCTGGCGCCGCCGACCGCGGTCAGCGCGATGGCGGTAGGGACGCTTGCCGGGCTCGCTGGCCTTTTCGCCCTGGCGGCCGGCGTCGGCGGCTGGCTGCCCTGGCTGCTGGCTGGTTTCGCCGCGCCGCTGCTCTACCTTCTTGGTGTGCTCGCGGTGACGGCAACGGCAGCGGTGTCGGTACGCGGCCAGGCTCTCGCCATGCTGCCGGCCGTGCTGGCCACCATGCACATCAGCTGGGGCGTCGGTTTCCTCACCAGCCCGCGCCGCCTGGTCCCAACCCGCCCGATGACGGCGACGTTAGTCCGTAGCGGCTAGGAACGACTCGGCGACCTTGAGATCGCCAGGGTAGGTGATCTTGAGGTTCCGCTCGGTGCCGGGGATTGCCCGGATTTTGACGTCGGGCAGGTACCGCAGCACGATTCCGCAATCATCGGTTGCACTGAACCCGGCCGCGTCGGGATCGGCGGCAGCGAGCTGATAGGCGCGGCGTATCACGGAGAGCCGGAAACCCTGCGGAGTCTGGCACCGGGCGAGTGACTCCCTCGGCGGAATTGACGTCATCACGCCACCCGCAACCTCGACGATCGTGTCCGCGGTTGGTACGACGACCCCGACCGCCTGGCAGTCGGCCAGCGCGGCCACGCAGTCCGCGATGATCCGCTGATCGACCAGCGGCCTGGCCGCGTCGTGGAACAGCACATTGAAGTCGGCCGCCGACGGGCCGTCGCCGCTGAGCAACTCGATCGCGCTTAGAGTCGAGCCAGGGCGGTCAATACCACCGGCGATGATCTCGGTGAGTTTGCTGTACCTGCTGCCGAGCAGTCTGGTGCCTTCTGCCACGAACTCGGCTGGCAACACGACGACGAGGCGTTCCACGCCGGGGGCCTGCTGGAACGCGCTGACCGAGTGCTCAAGCAGCGTCCGCCCGGCCAGCAGCTGCAGTTGCTTGGGGACCGTACCGCCAAGTCGCAGTCCTGAACCACCCGCGAGCACCACGGCGACCGTTCGCATGATCGGACCTTACCTAGATGGCCGATCCGGCCGCGCCGGGGCGGGTGCTGGACAGATCCGGCGTCGCACAGACGCGCCCGGTTACGGCCCGCTGCTGGTTCGGTCGCGCGATGAGTACTCTAAGTAATTGGAGAATGTCAATTGGTCATTTCCAATCGCAGCCTGGAGGGCCGATCTTCGCCGGATTGCGGCGAGCCTTTGGCGAGCCGGGGCGGACCAAGCCAGCCGCCGAGCGGACTGGCTACGCGGGTGTCGATCAAGCTGACCGGCAGTCAGCCGGGGCGCAGCCGCTCGCGCCCAACTTGTCGCTGGCCAGCCCCAACGTGCGGGCTGCGGCCGAGCCGACGCCGCGACCCGGTGGCATCGCGGGCGACCTGGCGCGACGGGGCCGCGCGGGCGCGGATTGGACGATCCGGCTGGCCGCGAACCGCGCGATCGCACCGAACTCCCTGACCGGCGTTTCCCTGCTGCTAGGCCTGTGCGCCGCCGCTTGGCTGAGCGGCGGCACCGGCCAGGACGACGTGCGCGGGCTGATCACGACCGGAACGTGGGTAGTCATGCGCGCCGCGGCCACGCGGCTTTCCTCGGCGACGGCGCGACGGGCCGGTCGCGGCGGGCAGGTCGGGCGGGGTCGGCAGCTTCAGCCCGACCGCAGCGACTGGATGGTCCTGCCGGGCTTCGACTGGAGCGGGGAAGAACCGCCGAAGCGGCCCGGCGTCGGGCGGCCCGGCTTCAGGCAGCCCCACCTCAGGCAGCCCCACCTCAGGCAGCACAGCACAGGACTGGCGCGCGAACGGGAGTTCGGCTGGTTCTACGCCGTGTGCGCGACGGCCGGGGAATCGGCCATCTACGGCGGCATCGCTGCCGGTGCCGAGTCGGCCGGATGGACCGCTACCTGGCCGCTCGCCGTCGCGATCGTGATCGTCGGGTCGATCGCGGCGATCCCGCGCGCCTGCGGTTCCGCCGCTGCCTTGGCTGGCTTCCGCAGGAGGAAGACCACCAGGGTCTTCGGCACGCTAGCCGCGCTCACCTTCCCGCCCATCGGCGGCCGCGTACTGCTGGCAACGCTGATCGTGGTCGGTTACGGACCTCGGATCGCGCTGGTCGTCGTGCTTGCCGCCGGGACGGTGTCCCTGGTTCGCACCCTCATCGAGACCGGCGGCCTGATGGCAGCGGTTCGGCGGGCGGCGGCCGCGTCGTCGGCCGGAAGGGCCGCGACCTCCGTCGTCTACGACGTGGTGGTGGCCTGCCGCGATGACGGTCCCCTCGCTCGCCGAGCTGGCTGGCTGGTACGCGGAAACCTGATGCCGGTGCCGCCGGCCACCGCTGGCCTCGTCGCGATCGGGCTGCTCACCGCGCTCGGCATCAGGAGCCTGCCAGGCATCGTCGCGCTGACGCCCGTTGTCGTGCTGCTGCTCGCCGCGCCCGGGTCGAGCCACCCGCACGATGGACGGTCCGACTGGCTCGTACCGGTGCTGCTGTGCGTCGCGCAGTACCTGTACCTCGCGGTGCTCGGCGCGGCCGGGTCGGTGTCCTGGCTAGTCGTCTACACCGCCTGCTCGATGACCGCCATCTGGTACGCGAGCCTGACGGCGAGTCGAGCACGGGCTACGCCCCCGCCCGCCAGGACCCGGCTCAGCAGGAGGACGCGGGTCAGCCAGATCATGGCCAGGAGAACTGAAGGCATCGGCTGGGAAGGCAGGGTCGGCCTTGTCAGCGTGGCCGGGATGTTCGGTATCGCGACGTTCGGGTACCTTGGGCTGACGGCATGCCTTGGCGTGCTGATATGCAGAAAGATGATCAGCGACTACCTGGGGGAGGACCGGCGCCAGTGATCGGTATGGTGCTGGCCGCCGGCGCTGGCCGTCGGCTGCGCCCGCACACCGATGCGCTGCCCAAGGCCCTGCTGCCGGTCGATGGCGAGACAACGATCTTGGACATCGGCCTGCGCAACCTCGCCGCCGTCGGCCTTAGCGAGGTCGTGATCGTCGTTGGCTACGCCGCCAGCGCTATCGCCCGTCGGGTACCCGAGCTTGAGCGGGCTTACGGCCTCACGATCAGGCTCGTGCACAACGACCGGGCGCAGGAGTGGAACAACGCCTACTCGCTCTGGCTCGCGAGATCCTATTTCGACCGTGGCGTCCTGCTCGCTAACGGCGACACCGTGCACCCCAAGAGCGTCGAAGAGTCGGTGCTGGCCCGGGCAAGCGCGATCGCTACCACCGCGCCGGCCCCGCCAGGGCGCCTCGTGATCGCGATCGACGACGTCAAGCCGCTAGCTGACGAAGAGATGAAGGTAACGCTCGATCACGCCGGGCTGATGCTGCGGATCACCAAGCTGATGGACCCGACGCTGGCGCACGGCGAGTACATAGGCGTCACCCTGATCGAGCCGTCGGCCGCGACCGGGCTCGCCGAGGCGCTAGAGACCACCTGGCGGCGTGATCCCGGCCTGTACTACGAGGACGGGTTCGCCGAGTTCGCCAGGAGCGGAGGCGCGGTCCTGGCGGCGTCCATAGGCGTTGTTGACTGGGTCGAGGTCGACAACCACGAGGATCTGCGGCGGGCCAGGCAGATCGCCGCCCGCTGCTAACCTCACCACAGGCCCGCGCTCCGCTCGCAGGGAGCGGTCTGGCGCGACGGCTGGCTCTAGGAGGATCGTTGCCCCTGCTCGCCCGTATGATCGCGGCACCGCTTGTCATCGACGTGCGGCCAGGCGCGATCGGCGGCCTCGGCGCGTTGCTCGCCGACCGCCGCATCGCCGTTGAGGGACGGGTGGCGGTGGCGGTCGGCCCTGGGCAAGGTGAGTCGATCGCGGCCGAGCTTGACATCGGCTCAGCGGAATTGTTCAAGGTTCCAGACGGCAGCCACGAGGTCGCCGTCGCCCTCGGCAAGGACCTGCGAGCAGGCACCTACGAGGCGGTGGCCGGCATCGGCGGCGGCAAGACGATAGACGTCACCAAGTTCGCGGCGCACATGGCGGGCATTCCGATGGTCTCGGTCGCGACCAGCCTTGCCCATGACGGCATCGCTTCGCCGGTGAGCACCCTGGCGCACGAGTCTGGCAACGGCTCTTATGGCGTCGTGCCGCCCGTCGCCGTCGTCGTCGACCTCAACCGGGTCAAGCACGCCCCGGGGTCGCTCGCCATCGCCGGCATCGGAGACGTCGTCAGCAACCTGTCGGCCATCGCCGACTGGGAGCTATCCGCGGCCGACACCGGCGAACCGGTCGACGGGCTCGCCGTGGCGATGGCGAGGTCGGCCGCGCAGGCCGTGCTTAACCAGCCAGGCGAAGCCACGTCGAACGATTTCCTGACCGTGCTGGCCGAGGCGCTGATCATGTCGGGCATGGCAATGGTCGTCGCCGGGTCGAGCCGGCCGAGCAGCGGCGGCGATCACGAGATCATGCACGCGATCAACCACTTGTTCCCCGGCGCGGCGAGCCACGGCGAGCTGGCCGGGCTCGGCGCCTCGTTCTGCGGCTACCTACGCGGGGACACGGCGCACTTCGAGGCGATATCCTCCTGCCTGCGCCGGCACGGCCTGCCGAGGCATCCTGAGCAGGTAGGCCTGTCGGCTGAACAGTTCACAGCCGCCGTTATGCACGCCCCGGCGACCCGGCCCGGCCGGTACACGATCCTGGAGCGGCTCGCCATGTCACCAGCGCAGGCCCGCGCCAGAGTGGAGGAGTATGTCAGCGCCATCGCTGGCTGAGCTTCGGTCGCAAGGCCAGCCGCAGGCCGTAATCGACCGGCTGAACGACGAGCACTGGGCCGGCCGTCTGTACATGCGCAAGCTGTCGCCGTACGCTACCTGGGTATTCGCCAGGCTCGGCTGGTCGCCCAACGCGGTGACGCTCGCCTTCATCGCCTGCGGCGTCGCGGCCGGAGTGGTGATCGCGTTCGGCGGGCTGCTGACCGCAATCGTCGGGGCGGTGCTGATCCAGGGATACTTGCTCTTTGACTGCTCGGACGGCGAACTGGCCAGGTGGTCGGGCCGCACCTCGGCGCGCGGGCTCTACCTGGACCTGGTCGGACACTACCTGGGCGAGAGCGCACTGCTGGTCGGGCTCGGGTTTCGCGCGCAGGGTCACCTGACGGTGTCGGGGGACTACATCACCGCCGGGGTCGGCGCGGCGCTGCTCGCGATGATCGTCAAAGCCGAGACCGACAACGTGATCGTGGCCAGGGCCAAGCAAGGGCTGCCAGCGACGTACGCCGACGCCGCGCTCGCCCCGGCTGGTTCCGGCCTGGCGCTGGCCAGGAAGCTCGCGAGCGTGCTGCGCGTTCACCGGATCACGCAGGCAGTCGAACTGTCGGTGCTTGTGCTGGCCGCGGCGATCATCGACGCCGCCAGGGGCGGCCAGGCAGCCACCCGCGTCTTGCTTCTCGTCTGCCTGGTCGTGGCGGCCCTCATGGTGATCGCGCACCTGGTGGCCATCATGGCGTCGAGGAGACTGCGTTGAAGCTGTCGATTGTGATCTTGACCATGGGCAACAGGCCCGACGAGGTCGCTCGCGCGATCGGGAGCACGGAGCCGCTCCGAGCGGCAGGCGCCGAGGTGATCGTCGTAGGAAACGGCGCTGACCCGCCGCCGGTGCCAGCCGACGTGACCGCGCTCAAGCTTCCGGAGAACGCTGGCGTGCCCGGCGGCCGCAACGCGGCAGTGGCGGCCTGCACGGGCGACGTCGTGCTGTTCCTCGACGATGATGCCTGGTATCCCGAGCCCGCGGCGCTCGGCGATCACATCACCGAGCGATTCGGCGCTGACCCGTCGCTGGCCGTGCTGTCGTTCCGTGTCGTCGATCCGGAAGGCGGGGCAGGCGCGCGCTGGCACGTGCCGCGGCTGCGGGTCGGCGACCCCGAGCGTGCCTCAGAGGTGACCACGTTCGCCGGCGGTGCCTGCGCGATCAGGCGGTCTGCCTATGACGAGGTCGGTGGCCAGCCTGGCCGGTTCTTCTTCGGGCACGAGGAGACCGACCAGTCCTGGCGGCTGATCGGGCTTGGCTACCGGATCGAATACGACCCGGCCGCACGGGCGTGCCACCCGCCGGCTGCCAACGCCAGGCACGCGACCTGGTATCGGACGGAAGCTCGCAACCGGGTCTGGCTGGCCAGAAGAAACCTCCGGTGGCCGCTGGCGATCTGGTACCTGGCCGACTGGGTCGTGCTGACCTTGATCAGGGAACGCTCGGCAAGCGCGCTGCGCGCCTGGTTCGCCGGCTTCGCCGATGGGTGGCGGCTCGACCCTGGACCCAGGCAGTCGATGTCGCTGCGCACCATCTGGCGCCTCACCAGGGCTGGCCGCCCCCCCATCGTCTAGGCCGAATCCCGGATCCGCTGGCCAGGCCCATGGTCGGTCGGTGCCCGGATCGACCTCGGATCTAGTGCCCGCCTAGTGGACCGGCGAAGGCGGCGGAGTCGCGGCAGGCGTTCGCGCGCGCGGTGATGCCGCCGTATTGCCCGGCCAGGTGCGACGACTGTGAGCCGCGGCCAGGTCCCTGCTGGCCGTCTGGCTTCGCAGCGGCTGCCGCGGAAGCCGGGGCATGGCCGGCCTCCGGGGTGGCGCGCGCGGCATCCGCGCGGCGTTCCGCTGCTTCGCGCGGGCCCGATCCGCGCTGTCCCGGCAGGTTGCGGTCGTGGGCTATCGCACTGAACAGATCGCTTGCCTGGGGTGCCCACTGAACCCAGTTCTGGTTCTTCGGATACACGACGACCGGGATCTGGATGAAGCGCACGGCCGAGAGCTTCATGCTCTGCAGGTGGTTGGCCAGCCAGATCAAGTTCGCCTGAGTCAGCCCGCTGTCGGTCGTCAGCGACGCCGCGATGTCGGAGACGATCTTGTAGACCTGCGCCGGGTCGCCGAATAGGTTGGCCCGTTTCACCTCCTGGGCTACCGAAGCCATGAGGAACTGGTCGCGTTGTATCCGCTCAAGGTCGGAGCCGGCGCCGATGTACCTGACCCGCCAGTACGCCAGCGCCGTCGCTCCCCACACGTGATGCAGGCCGCTTGAGAGCCGCAGCCTGGAGCGCGCGTCGTGGATCGCGAACGGCAGGCAGATGTCTACGCCACCAAGATCGTTGACGACGTGTTCGAACCCGGTGAAGTTGAGTTCCATGAAATGGTCAAGGCGAATGTGCGTGGCCTGCTCGATCGTCTTCCACAAGCAGTCGGGTCCGCCAAGCGCGAACGTCGCGTTGATCTGCTCGATCTGGCGGAGCTGGCCCATCTGGCCAGGAAAGCCGTCAACGGCGGCGCAGGGGAGCACAGGGACCACGGAGTCGCGCGGGATGCTGAGCACGGTCGCCCGCCGCAGGCCAGGTGACAGGTGCAGCACGAGCACGGTGTCTGACCGCTGCCCACCGATGCGAGCCCCGTACCTGGCGTTCTTGCCCTGCCTGCTGTCCGAGCCGATGACCAGAATGTTCAGCGAGTCGTTGAGCTTCGGCGGCCGCTTGCCAAGGTCTATCACCGGCACATGGTGGATTCTGCCGACGATCGCGCGGTAGGCCGCGTACCCAGTCAGCACGGCGGCGACGAGCAGGCAGGCGGTCGCAACGGCAACCCACACGCCGGCATGGGGCGTGGTCCGCCCTCGCGGCCCACGCCCCGCAGTTCGCCGCCTTTCTCCCCCGTATTCCATAACCTAGGGAGGGTTCTTAGCCGTCCTAGGCCGCGTTAATCCCAGGCCAGAGGAGCCTCACGGCCAAACTTTGACTGGGAGAGCTGACGAAAGCGAGCGGTGACCTGGTCCGGCGAGGTTGTGCTGGTGCCGGGCCGGGAGAGCGCGATTTCGTCCGCTGCTGCCATGTGACCACGCGAGATGATCCCCGTTTCTCCATGATCAACCGCCCGGAGCGATGGATCCGGGATTCCATCGCGCCCTGCGCGCCGCGCACTGCGCCGTCCGGCGCGATGGATCCGGGGTTTCATCAGGGAAAACGGGGGTGAATACGGCAACCCATCGCGGCACTCGACCGGCCCGGCGCGATGAAACCGGCAACCCATCGCACCCCCGCCGCAGCAGACCGGCAGGGCACTCCGCAAGCACCCAGCACCACGGCACTCCGCACCGCAGGTAACGCCGGCACTGCGTACCGCAGGTAACGCACACACTGCGCACCGCAGGTTAACGCCGGCGCCCCGCACTGCGGGAACCACGGCACCTCACAGTGCGGCGACCCGGCCGCGCTAGCCCGAACCCCGCCGCCAGGCTAGGTCCGGCACGGCCAGCCAGCAATGTCGGCGCGCTGCCGCCACGCACACCGCATGAGCCGACACCGCCCCGCTACCCCGCCCGCACACCGCGCTAGTGGCCTGTCAAGCCGATAGGCCGAGTTTCGCCGAGCCTCTTAGGCGCCAGTGAACGCGGTTCCGTAGCCTCTGCAGACGTTCGTTCCGCCGGTGTAGCCGCTGTATTGCTTGGCGAGATTGCCTGGCGGCGCGCTCTGCTGCGGCGCGAGCGTCTTGAAGTCGGAACCGAGTATGAGCGTGACCGTGCCTGCCGTTATCGACGGGGTGAGCTGGAGCGTGACGTTCTTGCCTAGCTGTGCCGCGACAGTGCGGGCGGCCGCGAGATCTGCCGTCGAACCGTACTCCACGATCGACCCGATATAGCTGAACGTGGCCGCGCTCGACCAGCCGAGCACGTGGAAACCACGCTGGGTCAGCGCGGTGCCGGTGACGCTGGCGATGTTCTGCACGCCGGAGCCGTTCAGCACCTCGACGCTGACCTTCGACGTGCTGAGCAGCTTGGGTCCGGTGCTACTCGGGTTGGTGCGCTTGGCCTTGCCTTTGCCCGCCCGAGAGCCTGCCTTGCCTTTCTTGCCCTTGTGCACCTTCGGCAGCTTGACATCGTGTGCGACAGCGCTGAAAAGCGTTGGGTCTTGCGTCGGATCCATTTCAACCCAGTTGGGATTGCCTGGGTAGGTAGTCGTCGGAATCTCGACGAACTGAATAGCCTTACCGTGGATCCCGGCCATGCTCCGGCCGATATCGAGGATCTTGGTAGGGCTCAGCCCAGCGTCGGTGGTCAGCGCGTGCGCGTGCACGATCGCCGACACGATCGAGTAGGTCTTGGTCAGGCTGTGCAGTACTTCGGTCTTGAGTATCCGCTGCACGACCGCGACCATCAGCAACTGGTCACGCTGGATCCGCTGCAGGTCAGAGCCGAGGCCGAAGTCCTCGCGCAACCGCCAGAACTCGAGCGCCTTGTAGCCCTTGAGGAAATGCTTGCCTGCCGTCAGGCTCAGGTGGTCATAGCGGCTCGGAAGGACCGGGGCTGGAAGGCACACCCAGACTCCGCCGAGCGCGTCGATCACGCTGATGAACCCGGTGAAGTTCAGCTCGACGAAGTCATCGATCCTGATGTGGGTGGTCTGCTCGAGGGTCTTCCACAGACAGCCAGGACCGCCGTAAGCGAACGTGGAGTTGAGCTGCTCGACATTCGGAAGGGGCTGCGCGGTCTGGCCGCCGAAGCCTGGCTCTGGCGTGCAGGACAGGATCGGCACCACGGTGTCACGCGGGAAGCTGAGCACGTAGATGTGGCTGTGACCAGGCGAGATGTGCACGATCATGACCGTGTCCGACCGCTGGCCCTGGGCGAACCCGCCGATTTTGCGGTTGCGGCCCGATCGGCTGTCCGACCCGATCAGCAGGACGTTCATGGCGTTGTTGAACTTGGGCGGTCGCTTGCCGAGGTCGGTGACCGCGATGTGGTTGATGCCGTCGAGCACGTCGCGGTACTTGACGTAGCCAGCGAGCGCAGTCAGCACTAGCACCAACGTCAGTCCGATAGCCGACCAGCCAGTGACCAGCGTCCTAGCCGGATAGCGACCGACGCCAAGCACGCGCCCCAAACTCCATCGACGGCGCTGGCCGCGACGTTGACGCATGTCCCAGGCGCCACCACGGCGCGAGCGCGTCATCCAATCCTCCGGGCTGTGTTCGCGGCTACCGAATTCACGGACTGCCGAGGTCACGGACTGCCGAGTTCATGGGCTGCCGAGTTCACGGGCTGCCAAAATCGCATGGTGCCGGTGTCGCGCCCTATGGTACGCGCTCCGGTGAGGAAATATCGCCCGTAAGCACTGGGTCGTGTCGCGGCCGAGTCCGTAGGCCGCCGGACGGGTCGACCGGGCCCGGCGGAACATTCGGCGGAATAACACGCCTCGGCGACATTTGCGTGACGCGCCAGTCCACTTACAGTGGAGCCCGTGACCTTGCCTCCATTGCCGCCGCCCGGAGACCAGGAGGAGGTCTCAGGCCGGTCAGATAACGGGATCGCAAGCCGCAGCAGAGCCGGCGTGCACCTGGCAGCGCGATGGCGTACTCGTTCCCAGCAGCGACCTGGCGATTCTCCGGGAGCGGAGACCAAATCGGCCAACGGCGCCGTCGAAGATGATGCCGCGAAGAAAACCGATACGGGTTCTGCCGCGTCTACGAATGTGAGGGGCCAATCAGGGCAGGGAGCGGTGGTGGCGAGGCACACAACGGCCAGCGACAAGGCCGCGCAGGACATTGCGACTGGGCAGGACAACCCGAATGGTGAGGCTGGCATGGCGGCCACGCCAGCGCCCGCACCGGCCCAGACCGCCGCTGCGACCAAAGTTCGGTCAAGGCCGCTGCGAACATTGCCCGCCCTGCTGACCTTCCGCGGCCCCGGCACGACGCGGGTCAAGCGGGTCAAGCGGGTCAAGCGGCCAACCTGGCTGGTCTGGCCTGGCTGGCTGCCCAGGCGGCGCCGCAGCTCCGCGCCAGGTGCGATCGCGCGGCCGGGACGGACGCACGACCTCGCGGCGCGGGCGTTCGCTAGGCTCACCGTCCTGCCAGCGGTGCTCGTCGTCTCGTGGCTGCTAACCGGCCTGCCGCTGCTGCTCGCCGGCGAGTTCCTGCCGGTGCCTATGCTGCTCATCTCGGCGCCCCTGGCGACAGCGATCGCCGTCAACGTGCTGCACCGAGTTCCCAGCCACTGGCCGTCGGAGTTTCCTGGTCAGGCGCGGGAGCGAAGCTGGATGCCGTGGTTCGGCCTGCTCGGCACCGCGCTTGTGGCCGGCGGCTTCGTCGGCTGGCAGCTAGCGAAGAACTCGCCATCCGTGATCGCCACGCGGACGCCTGGCGCGTACTTCCAGACCGGATACTGGCTGGCGCAGCACGGCTCGCTGCCGATCCCTGCATCACTGGCAGCGTTCGGGGGGACGCACGCGGGGCTGCACTTGTCGAGCATCGGGTTCTTCGCGCAGGGACATTCAGTGGTCCCGGCAGTCGTGGCGGGATTGCCGATGCTGCTCGCCGGCGGGTTCTGGACCAGTGGTGTTGGCGGCGGAACGTTGGTCATGCCCGTGCTCGGAGGGCTCGCGGTCCTCGCGTTCGGAGGGCTGGTCGGCAGGCTCGCCGGGCGGCAGTGGGCGCCGGCGGGCGCACTGGTGCTCGCAGTCACAATGCCCGAGCTTTACACAAGCAGGGACTCGTTTAGCGAGCCAGCTATCCAGGTCCTGCTGTTCGGCGGGTTGTGCCTGCTGCTCGATGCGCTGACCTCCAGTCGCAGTGCACTCGTCAAGCCAGCAGTGGATGACTCGGTTGCCAGGACCCTGCGGCTGGCCGATTCCGTGATCGCCGTCGGCTCGGCTGGGACAGCGGAGCCGGGAGTGGCTGAACCGGATGGAGCGGCTGAGCCGGTTGCGGTAGCTGGCTCGGGCAAGAGCACCACGCCCGATGTGACCGTCCCGATACCAGCTGTCGCCGCTCGCAAACCGGGACGCGGCGGGGTGCTCGGCCTGGCCGAGCGGCTGCTTGCCCGCGCGAAGCGCCTGGCCGCCTGGCCGCGAACGGTGAACTGGCGCACTCTCTGGCCTACTGTGACGTCGCGGCTCACCGCCGAGCGGATGCTTGCCGCGCTAGGCGGAATCGCGCTCGGAATGACATCTCTGCTCAGCCTCGGGTCGCTCGTGTATCTCCTTCCGGCGATCGCCGTGGGCGGAGTCCTTCTGGTGGCTCGGCGGTCGGTTGGCGTTATTTTCTCCCTTGGGCTTTTTCTTGGTTGCGGGTACGGCGTGGCGGCCGGGTATGTGCTCGCCCGCCCGTGGGCCGACACGATCGCATCGCCGCTGAAGGTGATCGGCGCTGACGCGGCTGGGACCGCCGTGGTGACCGCCTTGGTGATCATGGCGATGCGACCGGCGCGGGTGCGGCGGGTGGTCCGCAAGATACTCGGCAAGCCGCCGCTCCGTTGGCTGCCCGGCCTGGCCGGTTTCGCGGTTATTGTCGCGCTCGCCGCGCTGGCGGCCAGGCCCTACTTCCAGACGGTGCGCGCCGTGCTCGGCCACGCCGAGGCCGACTTCATCGCCGGGCTCCAGCGGCTGGCCGGGCTCCGGGTCGACCCGACCAGGCTGTACTCGGAGGACACCCTCTACTGGGTGGTCTGGTACGCCGGGCTAGCCACTGTGCTGCTCGCCGGGTTCGGCGCGGCTGTGCTCGTGCGCCGGTCCCTGCGGGCGCTGCTTACCTGGAACGACCCATCCGGCGCCGCCCTGAACTTGGCATTGCCGGTCGCGCTTGTGGTGGCTGGGTCGGCGGCTATCTTGTGGCAGCCGTTCACCGTGCCGGATCAGCCGTGGGCGAGCCGAAGACTCGTGCCGGTGGTGATCCCTGGCATGATCTTGCTGGCTACCTGGGCCGCTGCCTGGCTGACCCGGCGGGCCATGGACCGCGGAGCGGGCATGGTGACCGCGGCGTGCGTCAGCGCTTTCTGTGTCGGCGCCATGGTGCTGCCATCGTTCACCACGTCGCTTGGTCTCGGGCTGACTCACTCAGGCGTCGGGGGAGGGCTGAGGCTGAGCAGCAAGGGGATCGCGCAGCACGCGGTCCACTCGGGGGAAACGACGGCGGTACGCGGCCTGTGCGCCGCCATCGGCCGGTCATCGTCGGTCGTGATACTTGACCGGCGGGTTGCCGGGGACTTCACGCAGGTGATCAGGGGAATGTGCGGCGTGCCCGTGGCGTGGATGCCGCAGGGCAGCCCGTCAACGTCGGTCGAGGCGGTGCTGGCCGGCATATTCAAGGCGGGACGTCGTCCCGTGGTTCTCGGCGCCAGGCCTGCCGAGATTACCGGATTCGGTGGTTCGCCCACGCTAGTGATGAACCTGGCGACTACACAGGATCCGCACGACCTGACCCAAGCTCCCAGTGGTCCGCTGCCTGCCAAGTACGTGATCTGGATGGCGGTCGATCAGTCGCCGGCCTTGGGGACCTGACTGGTGGCCGCTGGCGGCGGCTGAGCGGGTCGGATTTGCCTGGGACCGGTTCTGCCCGTACAGTAGAGGAACCGACGCGGGGTGGAGCAGCTCGGTAGCTCGCTGGGCTCATAACCCAGAGGTCGCAGGTTCAAATCCTGCCCCCGCTACCAAGGTCAGAGGCCGATTCTCGAACAGAGAATCGGCCTTTTGGCTGCTGGTTGTGCACGGATTTGTGCACGGAGCTAACTGACTTCGGCCGTGTTCCTGGACACGATCGCTGCGTTGCCGTCCAGGAGAGTCCCGGCGTCATAAGAACTGCTGAGACTGAACTCTGTCCACGAATACTCTCTGGGACTGTCTTGGTGGTCCCGTTGACCGCGGACAGCAAGGATCAGCGCCATGCCCTGTTCGGCCAGGTAGCCGCGAAGCCAGTCTTCTCGGACTGCGAACAGTTCGCCGTGATACTCGGCGGCGGTTGGCCGGTAGCACATAACTAGCTGGTCGCCGTCGGACCAAGTGGCGCTATCGCGGCGCCAACGCAAGTTCGACGAACGCTGGATGAAGGTCGACGGCAGGGTGGCATGGACGCTCTCTTCGATGGAACAGTCCCAGATGACGCCCTCCCAGGTGTAGGACTCCACGGTTGGCGTCAGCGTAAGAGTGGTCCCGTCAGATCTGGTGATCATGAATGGTCCGTCGTGCTGGTGGGCGCAGCCCACTTCGCGCCAGCCCAACTCGCCGAAGTAGCAGCAATCGATGTGGCCGTTCGAGTCCGTCAGGTCGGAAGTGGACGAGTGATCTTTCAACTCGACGGGCAGTGCGTCGACGGCTGCCGAAACTGCGGCCGATGGGACCAGCCATGAGTGCAGCGAGTAGAACTGCCGGTCCGAGTTCATGTTTGGATCTTCGCTAAAAGGTCTGGCTGCGTGGGTCAGGTGGGCGTCGAGCAGGATCCAGGGAAGGCCGTCGCTGTCAGTGAGGTGATCTCAGCGAAATAGGTTAGCCCGCAATGGTGCAGTTGCCGGGATCGGGCGTTGAGGCAGACACGCGGACGGATCGGGCGTTCACGGAATGGGCGTGGAGTCCCTGTAGAAGAGGTCTCACCACAAGATCAACTTCTATGAAGGACTCCACGTGATCACCTATCGTGCCACTCTTGACGTGCCCAGGGAACTGGCATGGTTCGTTTCCGGCCTGCTGCTGCAGGAGCGTCAGCGGCGCGGCACGCCGCGCGGCAGCCGGGCGCTGACCTGCTTCTGGCAGGCCGTCCTGGGACTGCGCTGGTTCCGCGACCGCACCGCGATCGACGCGCTGGCCAGGGACCACGGCGTCTCGCGGGCTACCGCCTACCGGTACGTCGCCGAGGTGATCGAGGTGCTCTCGGCGGAGGCGCCGGAGCTGTCGGAGGCGCTGGCGCGGGCACAGGCTGACGGCGTGGCGTTCGTGATCCTGGACGGCAAGGTCATCGCCTGCGACCGGTGCCGGGAGAAGACCGTCAGCGTCAAGGGCGAGTCCGTTGACCTGTGGTATTCGGGGAAGGCGCACCGGCACGGCGGCAACGTCCAGGCGGTGGCCCGCCCGGACGGCTTCCCGATCTGGATCTCCGCCGCCGAGCCCGGGTCGGTGCACGACATCACCGCAGCCCGCGTCCACGCCTTTCCCGCCCTGTACCGTGCGGCCTCGCCCGGCCTGCCCGCCCTGGCCGATCTCGGATACCAGGGCGCCGGCGTCGGCATCAAAACGCCCGTGAAACAGCCCGACGACGGCCGTGACCTGGACCTGGGAAACCGCACCCGCAACGCCCTCCAGCGGTCCTTGCGCTGCCTCGGCGAACGCGCATTCGCCCTGATCACCCAGCGATGGCGCACCCTCCAGCACATCACCGCCAGCCCTAGCAAAATCACCGCAATAGCCCGGGCCGCACTCGTCCTCACACACTACGAACACGGCTACACCAAATGAACGCCACTATTTCGCTGAGATCACCTCATTGAATCTCGGCGATTTCTACATGCGCCAAGCTGCCAGTCACATAAGCGCGATATCACGGCAGCTTGCATCAGTGTCGGCCGCTGGCGGCGAAGACGCTGTCCGCAGACATCTGTTCCTTGCAGCGGAGAGCCGCCGCCAGGGATTGGGGCTGAATAGTTGGTAGACGGCGTTTTACGACGCTGCAGCTGAAAATTCGTGGTTCTGCTCGGGAGGATTCCGGATACCGGTGGTGGCGGTCGGCGCACTTCGCTAGAGGTCCAGCGATCTCAGGTTGCCCTGCGAAGACCCCACAGAGCGCGTGAATAGGATGATATAGCAGACTTATCGTATCCAGGACACGCAAGCACGCAAGGATCACGGCGCGCAGGGATCTGAATATT
>DATNEK010000063.1:0-8144 GCA_035553055.1 Streptosporangiaceae bacterium
GCTCTACGCCGCCGGAGCCCGGAGCTATCTGCTCCTTGCCGCCTCGATCCTCATCAGCGGCCTACTCAGCTATTTCGTGCTGAGTCCACAGCGAGCCGCGATGTCTGGCGCGATCAGCAAGCGAGTCACAGGCTTCCGCGACCGGCTTGACGCGGGCACCCGCGGCGAGGACGACGACTAGCGTTCAGGCAGCCAGCCGCCCGCGGTGAGCATTCTCATGATCGCGGACGTCGCCTGCTCACGGTCGACGACCGAGGTGTCGATGACCAGCATGGCGTCGGTCGGTTCCTCGTAAGGATCGTTGACCCCGGTGAAGTTGTCTATGAGGCCGGCGCGTGCCTTCGCGTAGAGGCCTTTGCGGTCGCGCGCTTCGCAGACCTCGACCGGCGTAGCGACGTGGATCAGCAGGAAATCGCCGACCTGCGAGACCATGTCCCTGACTCGTTCCCTGGCAGCCGCATACGGCGCGATGGGCGCGCAGATCGCGATGCCGCCGTGCTTGGCGATCTCGGCGGCCACGTAGCCAATCCTGGCGATATTGAGATCGCGATCAGCTCTGCTAAATGTCAGCCCAGCGGACAGCAGCGACCTGACCAGGTCGCCATCGAGCAGCGACACTCTGCGGTCGCCATATTCGGCGAGCAAATCGCGAAGATCTCTGGCGATCGTGGATTTGCCTGATCCGGATAGCCCGGTGAGGAACAGCACGAACCCGCGCTCTGAACGAGGCGGCCTGAAATGCCTCAGCTCACGCAGCACGGCTTCGGGGGCGTACCAGCCAGGTATCTCGGCCCCAGTGTCGAGCATGTCGCCGAGTTGATCTGTGGACAAGTCCTCGATTTCGGTACCGGCCTCGATCAGGGAGTGTGGACGCCAGACTTCGGCTCGCGGGTCGTAAGCCCAGTCGCCGGACGCCAGCACCGGAATCGGCGCCCCAGGAAGCCAGGCCTCAGCGCCGGCCCCGCCGGCCCCGCTGGCGCCGCCGATCCCGCCAGCCCCGCCAGCCGAGCCAGGCGAACCAGTCGGCAGGCTGGTCGCGTCGGCCATCAGGCAGGTCGCGCCGTACGCGGCCGCCACAATCGCACACGCCGCTAGTTCCCTCGCGGTCCTGGTACCGGCAGAGGTAGATGACGCCGACGTCGAACCGTCGCTTGAGCCAGGCCACGCCACCCGATCGGCTCCGGCTGCGTCATCGCGCGGCGCCAGCGGCACCGGCACGACCAAGGTGCCGGTCGGCAAGCCGCGCGCCGCCGCCAGCACCGCCCTGATCAGCGCCTCTGGTTGCCTGACCACCTCGGCGGGCCCGGCCACCAATGGCAATATCAGCAGCCTGGCCTTGAGCTGCCCGGCTAGGTGCTTGAGCTGGCCGACGTGCCGCCTGCCCAGCGGTGCCCTAGTGGCGAACGCGAGTACCGCCGAGCCGCCGAATTCCGCTTTCGCCTGCTCGGGGGAGATCATCAGGCGCCGGAACGAGCCGTGCTCGGCCTGGCGGTGCTTCGTGACCTGCCCGGCCAGCCTGACCAGGCCTGCCTCGCCAGCCGTTCCGCGTTCGGTCACGGCCAGGACGGCCAGAGGCGTTCCCTCTGGGTCACACAGCATCAGCCGGTCGGCTGCTGCTGGCACCGCGTCGGCGGGGACGTCGAGCGTCACGGGTATTGGCCACGGCGTCCCGTCGGCGAGCGTCGCCATCGCGATCACGGCCGAGACGTCAGCCTGCGACATGAACCCGCGCAGCGGCGCGAACGCTCCCGACAACATCAGCTCGAGGTCGCCGAGCTGGCGGGTGTCCAGCGTCAGCGTCGGCAGCGACTCTACCGCCGCGGCCCGCTCCATTTCAGCCCCTGCTGTCACCGTTCGCCCTCCATCGCCGTCCCGCGCAGAGCGTACCCGCGCAGGGCTCCACGTGCTGTCAGAGCCAGCCCGTACACTAAGTACATCCCGCGTTCAAGCCTGAACGTGGGCTACTTGTGCTGCCCGCTGCGGCCCGCGCCCGCCGTGTGGGCTCGCCAGCCCAGGATGCGCCTAAGGCAGCGCAAGACAGCAGCAGAGAACAGGCAAGGAAGCGATGAGCCTCACCGGTCTGATCGGCGCTGTCGCGCAGGACAGCCAGCTTCGCAACGCTCTTGACTACGTCAGCCAGCCGGGCGCTGGCGACGCCGACCTGGTCGCACCCGCGGGCCTGCGGCCGATACTCATTGCCGCGCTGGCCGAAGCGCCGTTCGTGCTGGCCATTACCGCCACCGCCAGAGAGGCGGAGGATCTGACGAGCGCTCTGTGCTCGCTGCTGCCCGACCCCCACGCCGCCGCGTACTTTCCGGCCTGGGAAACGCTGCCGCACGAGCGGCTTTCGCCTCGGTCAGACACCTCTGGGCGCCGCCTCGCTGTGCTGCGCAGGTTGGTCAAGCCCGATGCCGACGACCCGAGGTCGGGTCCGCTCAAGGTCGTCGTTACTCCGATCCGCAGCGTCCTGCAGCCGCTGGTCGGCGGTCTCGGCGAACTCGATCCCGTCCGCCTTGACATCGGCGACCGAGTCGAGCTCGAAGATGTCGTCACGAGGCTGGTCGAGATCGGCTACGCCAGAGTCGACCTGGTCACGAACCGGGGTGAAATCGCGGTGCGCGGCGGCATACTCGACGTGTTCCCGCCAACGGAAGAGCACCCGCTGCGTGTTGAGTTCTTCGGCTCTGAGGTCGAGGAGATCAGGCCGTTCAGGGCCGCCGACCAGCGGTCTGTGGGTACCCAGAGCGACTCGCTGTGGGCACCGCCATGCCGGGAGCTGCTGCTCACGCCGACGGTCAGGCACCGAGCCAAGCAACTCGCGGCCGAGTACCCAGGCCTCGGCGAGGTGCTCGGCAAGCTGGCCGACGGCATCACCGTCGAGGGCATGGAGGCGTTCGCGCCGCTGCTCGCCGACAAGATGGAGCTGTTGTTCGACTCCCTGCCGCAGGGGGCGATGGTCGTCGCCTGCGACCCGGAGCGAATCAGGACCCGGGCGGCCGACTTGGTGCGCACCAGCCAGGAGTTCCTCGAAGCCTCGTGGGTGAACGCCGCCGCAGGCGGCCAAGTACCCATCGACCTGGGGGGAGCGGCGTTCCAGCCGATCACCGATGTGCGCGCGGCGGCGGCTGGCCTGCGCATCAAGTGGTGGACAATCACTCCCTTCACCGCCAATGAAGGTCAAGTTCTTAACGGCGGGAAAATTGGCACGGCCCAGTCGCCCGGTGAGAGTGCGGTCGACGACGCCGGCTGGGCGAGCGACACCGACGGGCGTGAATCTTTCCGCATGTTGGCTAGTCCGGCGACCGCGTATCACGGTGACACCGCTGCGGTGATCGGTGACGTGCGCGGGTGGCTATCGGACGGCTGGCGGGTCGTGCTCGTTACCGAAGGCCACGGGCCGGCCCAGCGGCTGGCCGAAGTGCTGCGGGGCGCCGAGCTAGGCGCGAGGGCCGGTGATCTCAGCGAACCGCCTGAGCGGAGCGTCGCCGTCGTCGCGACCGGCGAGCTTGAATTCGGCTTCGTCTGGCCCGAGCTCAGGCTCGCTGTGCTGGCGCAATCCGACCTTGCCGGGCAGCGAACGGGTCAGCGGGACCGTAGCCGGATGCCGAGCAGGCGGCGCGGCGGCATTGACCCGCTGCAGCTGACGTCGGGCGACTACATCGTGCACAGCCAGCACGGCGTCGGCAGGTACCTGGAGATGACCAGCAGGACCATACAGGGCGCGACCAGGGAGTACCTGGTCATCGAGTACGCGCCTAGCAAGCGGGGGCAGCCGCCTGACCGGCTGTACCTTCCGACCGACCAGCTTGACGAGGTCACCAGGTATTCAGGCGGCGAGGCGCCGAGCTTGCACCGGCTCGGCGGCGCCGACTGGGCGAAGACCAAGAGCCGTGCGCGCAAGGCCGTGCGCGAGATCGCGGCCCAGTTGATCAGGCTGTACTCGGCCCGCGTCGCCTCGCCTGGGTACGCATTCGCGCTTGATTCACCCTGGCAGCGCGAGCTCGAGGACGCGTTTCCTTATGCCGAGACTCCCGACCAGCTCGCCGCGATCGATGAGATCAAGCGGGACATGGAAAAGCCGATCCCGATGGACCGGCTTGTCTGCGGCGACGTCGGCTACGGCAAGACCGAGCTTGCCGTCCGTGCGGCGTTCAAGGCCGTGCAGGACGGCAAGCAGGTGGCCGTGCTGGTGCCGACCACGCTGCTTGTACAGCAGCACATGGCGACGTTCGGCGAGCGGTACGCTCCTTTCCCCGTCGTGCTCAAGGCGATGTCACGATTCCAGTCCGACGCCGAGGTCGCACAAACCCAAGCCGGGCTCGCCGACGGAACCGTCGACGTCGTGATCGGCACCCACCGGCTGCTCTCGCCCGAGACCAGGTTCCGCCGCCTCGGGCTGATCATTATCGACGAGGAGCAGCGGTTCGGAGTCGAGCACAAGGAGTACCTGAAGTCGATGCGGGTGCAGGTCGACGTGCTCTCGATGTCGGCAACGCCGATCCCTCGGACGCTGGAGATGGGTGTCGCCGGGATCAGGGAGATGTCCACGATCTTGACGCCGCCGGAGGAGCGGCACCCGGTGCTGACCTTCGTCGGGCCCTACGACGAGCGGCAGATCGCCGCCGCGATCAGGCGGGAACTGCTGCGCGACGGCCAGACGTTCTTCGTGCACAACCGGGTCGCCTCGATCGGCAGGGTCGCGGCTCGCATTGGCGAGCTCGTGCCCGAGGCCAGGATCGCGATAGCGCACGGCCAGATGAACGAGCACACGCTCGAGAAGATCATGGTCGGCTTCTGGGATCGGGAGTTCGACGTGCTTGTCTCGACCACGATCGTCGAATCCGGGCTCGACATACCGAACGCGAACACGCTGATCGTGGATCGGGCTGACGCCTACGGCCTGTCCCAGCTTCACCAGCTGCGCGGCCGGGTCGGCCGCGGCCGGGAGCGCGGCTACGCCTACTTCCTGTTCCCGCCGGAAAAGCCGCTTACAGAGACGGCGCATGAACGGCTGTCAACCGTCGCCCAGCACACCGAGATCGGCGCCGGGATGTTCGTCGCGATGAAAGATCTTGAGATTCGCGGAGCGGGCAACCTGCTCGGTGGCGAGCAGTCTGGCCATATCGCCGGGGTCGGGTTCGACCTGTACGTGCGCATGATCGGCGAGGCGGTGCATGAGATGCGAGGCGACGGCGCGGCCGAGCGGTCCGAGGTCAGGGTCGAGCTGCCGGTGGACGCGCACATACCGCATGACTACGTGGCTGGCGAGCGGCTGCGGCTCGAGGCCTACACGGCGATCGCCGCGATGGACTCCGACGCAAGCTTGAAGTCGGTGCTCGATGAGCTAACCGACCGGTTCGGTGCGCCGCCGCAGTCCGTGCTTAACCTGCTTGAGGTGGCCAGGCTGCGGTTCAAGGCACGCCTGGCCGGGTTGACCGACATCGCGCAGCAGGGTAACCACATCAGGTTCGCGCCGGTTGAGCTGCCCGAGTCACGGCAGGTACGGGTGCAACGGCTCTACCCGCGCACGCTTCTCAAGCAGACGGTGCGTACCATGCTCGTACCGGTTCCGAAAGCCGGTAGCCGGCCAGGGTCGCGAGCGGCTGGCTCAGGTCGGCAAGGTGCCACCGCAGGGTCCGCGTCGCCACTCGGAGCTCCGTCGCTGCGTGACGGCGAGCTGCTCGCCTGGTGCGAAGAGCTGATCGAGGCGCTGTTCGGTGATCAGCCGGCGGTGACCGTTGCTGGTGCGGGGGCCGCTGCTGGTGCGGGGACCGTTGGTGGTGCGGGGACCGTTGCCGGGACCGACTGACCCGGGGCAAAGGTGCTTCGCGGCGGCGCTAGGCTGCTGGCGTGCGAAGGAGAGTAGCAGTGCTGCGGATCGCGAGTAAGTGGACCGTGTCCCGATGCGTGGCTGTTGGAGTGGCAGGCCTGGCAGCGACGGTGGCAGTGACCGGGTGCGGGCAGACACAGCTCGGTGCCGCCGCGCTTTACAGCAACCAGCGGATCTCGGGTTCGAAGCTCGCCGACGAGGTCGCCAATCTGAACGCTGCCTACCAGAAGTACCACGACAAGGTGCAGATCACGTACCCGGTGGCCGAGATGCCGCGTCAGGTGCTCAGCTGGATGCTGCGGTTCGCCACCGCTGACCGGATGGCGGCTCAGCGCGGCATCGTCGTCACGCCAGCGCAGGCTCAGCACGAACTGGCCGTCGAGACCGCGAACGTGAAGCAGGCGGGCGACACTCTGCCTGAGGCTGCCGTCCTCAACGGCTTGCCGCCTGACCTGCTGCCTGAGCTTGGCCGGTGGATCTCCATCCAGGTGCAGCTGGAGAACCAGCTCGACCACGGCGTAGCGCCTAAGACCTCGGCAGGCTCAACCGCGCTGAGTACGCAGGTGAATCACCTGCAATGCCTGGCGGCTAAGAGCCTCAACATCATGGTGAACCCGCAGTACGGCGTTTACGACTACGGTCAGTACGCGGTCGTAGGCACCCCGAGCATGCTCTCGACGACATCGCCGACGCCGGGCGGTAGCCAGTCGCCGGCACCGCAGACGACCCCGAAGTGCTCGTGAGGCCAGTCAGCCCGGTCGCCTCCGCGTGATCATGGAGTCCGCCGACCGCCGGGGTGCCGCTGTACTTGAGCTTGTCGCTGTCATGGACAGGTTGCGCCGAGAGTGTCCTTGGGATGCCAAGCAGACACACGAGTCGCTGGCGCCTCACCTGCTCGAAGAGAGCTACGAGACGCTCGACGCGCTTGACCGGGGCGACCTGCTCCATCTGCGCGAAGAACTCGGTGACCTGCTGCTCCAAGTGGTCTTCCATGCCAGGGTTGCCGCCGAGCGCACCGACGAGACGAGCTTCGACATCGATGACGTAGCAGCGGGTATCGCCGCGAAGCTGGTGCGCAGGCACCCGCACGTATTCGCGGATGTGACCGTAAACGACGCCGACGAGGTCAGGAGAAACTGGAACGCGATCAAGGCGGCCGAGCGCGCCGCAGCCGGAAGGGGGCCTGGCTCGGTTCTGGACGGCGTGCCGATGAGCCAGCCTGCTCTCTCACTTGCCGCCCAGCTACAGCGGCGAGCGGAGGCGGCCGGGGCGCCAGGGGAACTCGCTGATCTGCCGGTTGCCCGCGAGGCCGGGAACCGCGATGATGCGGTCAGCGAGCTTGGCGCCGAGTTGTTTGCCCTGGCAACGAGAGCCCACGCGGCCGGAGTCAACCCGGAAATCGAACTCAGGCACGCGGCCAGGGTATTCAGTGACCGCGTGCGTGCCTGGGAGGCGTCTGGGACGAGCCCTAGGGACCAGCCCTAGGGACCAGCCCTGGGGCCTAGCCCTGGGGCCTAGCCCGCCAGGGTAGGGATGGGAGACACAATGGCCGATGAGGCTTACTGGGCCGACTTGCGGCCCGTCTTGCAGGACATGGCCGACCGCATCGCGCGGATCGAGCAGTTCCTTGCGTCGTCTGGGCTGCAAGCACCGACGTCGGGATCGTCCTTCGCCGCCGCAGGCGGTACTGGCGATTTCTTTGACTCGGCGCCGGCCTCCTTCGGCCCGGCCTCCTTCGGCCCAGCCTCTGCGAGCAGCCCGCCGCTGAGTGGCCCGCAGCCGGGCGTCCTTCCCGACGACATACTGCTGCTCGCCAGATCAGGCAAGAAGATCCAGGCGATCAACGAGTTCCGCAAGCGCACCGGCATGAGCCTCAAGGAAGCCAAGGCCATCATCGACCAGGCGGCCCACGGCTACTGACCCGTCGGCAGGTGGTGTCGGGGTGCGGGCTGCTGGATGTGTGGCCTGGCGGTCTGCTGCGGGTGCGATGGGGTACCGGTTTCATCGGCTTCGGCTCCTGAATGCCGCGATGGATTCCCACATGCACACCCGTTTTCCCTGCTGGAACCCCGGATCCATCGCGCCGGAGTGCTTGGGGTGGCCGGGCTTTCCGGGGTGGCCGGGTCCGGCCGGCGGAGCATGTGCGCCAGGGAGAGGCGGCCGGGCTCGGCTCGGCGGTGGCGGCCCGGACGAGCCCGGACGACAGCGTTGGACCGTTGCTGTCGTTCCAGCTCAGGTCGCGACGACAGCGTTAGACCGTTGCTGTCGTCCGGACGACAGTACCCACTACTTTGCTGTCGTCGGGCGGCGCGCA
>DATNEK010000064.1:0-11964 GCA_035553055.1 Streptosporangiaceae bacterium
CGCTCACCGCATCGCGGTCAGAGTGTAGACTAAGGAGCTTCTCGGGTGCTGAGTCGCGAGTCCCGAATTACCAAGGCGATTGACTCCCGCTCGCGCGACTGAAGAGAACCCGTGGAGATAATTTGCTGGAATTTCTAACCATAAGCACTAAAGGTGTCAACGGCACCAATGCGGTCGCCCAGGCTGTCGCCGACAACCTGGGTGCAGGTGATGTCGTGCTATTGCAGGGCGGTCTGGCGACGGGCAAGACTACCTTTGTCAAGGCCTTCGTCAGCGCGCTTGAATCCTCTGCCATCGTGACCAGCCCGACATTCATGCTGGCACAATTCTATCCAACCAGCCGTGGACAGGTGCTCCATATAGATGCCTATCGCCTAGACAGCATTCATGAATTCAGGGACCTGGGCCTCGATGCAGATATGGAAAGCTCCATCACCCTCATTGAGTGGGGAGATAAAGTTACCGAGGACTTTCCGTGTGCGCTGACTATAGAATTCCTGCACGATGCAAGCGCGCCAGATCTCCGTGTCCTGAACATTAGTGCCAACTGCGACCGTATGACCAATGTTGTTAACGCGTTGTCAGTGAGCGCGGCGATAGTTTAAGCCGGCAGAGGAAACACATATGTCGCTTACGCTCGCCATCGAGACTTCTTCACCAAACTACGGCGTGGTGATTGGCACTAGGTCCGAAATACTCGCACACGGTGAATGCATGCACGATCATCCATCCTTCCAGAGCATCGGCGAGCTCACCGCTTCGCTGATCGCGGAGACCGGCGCAAAGCTACGTGATATCAGTAGAATTGGTATCGACGTCGGTCCTGGCAGTCTGTCGTCGGTACGCGCCGGCGTCGCTTATGCGAATGGTCTTGCATTCAGTCTTGGTGTACCTATCTACAGCCTAAGTTCACTTGAGCTGATGGCGGCTGAAGTGCTGTCCAGTCGCGATCTTCCGGTCATATGCATGAGAAAAGCGGCGGCCGGCAACGTCTACGCGGGCCTCTTCACGCAACTCGGACCGCCGACGTTGCGATACGGTCAGCGCAGCCAAGTGATCGAAGAACTCGCCGGTAGCGCTCCGGCAATTTGTGTGGCCGGCGCTTATAGCTCGACTGTGAGCGACGTCTTGCCGGAGACTCAGGTACTCGTTACCGGTGTAGAGACGCCAAGCGTCCTAACGCTGTATCGGATCCTGACCGACTCCGACCAGGAGCCGCGTCAGCCGACCGCTTTGGCCGTGCCGCTCACCGAAGCTGCGACAGAGTTCCATCAGGGCCTGCCCAAGTAGTCCATGGAGGTGAGATATGTGAGTGATCTCCAAGCTCAGGTCGCGGAAGCGGTATCGTGCCTCCAGGCGGGAGGCGTTATCTTGGTGCCGACCGATACTGTTTACGGCCTAGCCGTGCTACCTGGACGGGACGCTTCGATCGATCGACTCTTTCAGATGAAGGGACGGCCAAGGTCGAGGAATCTTCCTGTGCTGATCTCCGCGCAAGCGGACGCAGTCAGTCTGGGAGCTGTGATAAGTACCGCGGCGGAGAGACTTCTGGCTTCCAGGTACGTTCCTGGCCCGCTTACGCTCGCGCTCGAAATGGACGCGACCAAAGCAGTGCCTTGGCTGCGCGGGCGCGCAGAGGTAGCAGTGCGTGTGCCTGACGACGAACGGCTGCTCGCGATCATCAAAGCTGTGGGCCCGTTGCTCGCGACTAGCGCGAACCTGCATGCAGAAGAGACGCATGAGTCCGTGCCAGAAATCCTTGCCAGTCTTCGCGCGGAGCCCGACCTGGTGATAGACGACGGCTTTCGCGATATCGTCCCTTCAACCCTAGTCAACTGCCGACTCATCCCCCCGGTTGTGGAGCGAGTTGGCGTCGTCCCCAGCGAGGAGATTGAGGCGATTCTCCAGTGACCGGCGATCTAGTCCTTGGAATCGAGACGTCGTGTGACGACACCGCCGTTGCCTTGGTTGACCGGGATGGTGTCGTCGCCGCCGCGTGCGTCGCGTCGCAAGCGGAGTTGCACTCGAATTATGGCGGTGTATATCCAGAACTCGCCGGCAGGGCGCATGTCGAGAAAATTATACCAACCGTTCAGCAGGTGCTTGAGACCGCTGCTATCAGGCCGGATGAATTGCGTGCGATAGGCGTGACGCGCGGCCCGGGTCTTATCGGCTCGTTGCTAGTTGGACTCAACACGGCGTGCGGCCTCGGCCACGGGTGGGACATCCCCGTATTTGGTGTTAACCATCTGCGTGGCCACCTCAGGAGCGCCGATCTCGAGGAACGCAGAGTAACATTTCCGGCAATGGTTCTACTGGTATCGGGTGGACATACTCTGCTAGCCAGGATGACAGATCCGATCAATATCGAGCTGATTGGCTCGACGATCGATGACTCAGTCGGCGAGGCTTATGATAAAGTAGCGCGAATGCTTGGCCTCGGATATCCTGGCGGCCCGGTCGTTGACAAGCTAGCCTTGACCGGCAGACCGGCTATTCCATTCCCGAGGCCGCTTTACCGGCGTGGCCTCGATTTTTCTTTTTCTGGTCTCAAGTCGGCCGTGGATCGTTATATCGTCGCTAATCCCGACACGCCACACGAAGATGTGGCCGCTTCGTTTGTTGACGCCTGCATCGACGTGCTCGTCTCGAAGTCCCGCAGTGCGCTGCGGCAGTTCCCGTCATCCTCGCTCGTGGTCGTCGGCGGTGTCGCCGCCAGTCCGCAGCTCCGAGTGGCCGCGAAGGGACTCTGCGATGAGTTCGAGGTAGAGCTTTGCCTGCCACCGCTGAGGTGGTCGACCGATAACGGCGCGATGATCGGCTTGGCCGCCTGGGACAACGTCACCTTGAAGCTGTCTCACGCGCTCAAGCCCGTGCCGAACCTCGCCATTACCGATATATAGGCCTTCTGACGTTCACCGAGTCCGTCTAACGGCAGCAACCGACCAACGCGGCAGTTCGTCGGTGTTCGCGGCGGCATCAGCTATAGTTTGTGGCCGTGGAGGTCTTCGACTGCATCGAGGAAGACACGCGTTCTCAGGGCATCGCGGCCGCCGTTTCTGCCATTTTCAGCCAGAAGCTGATCGTCATGCCGACCGACACTTCCTACGCCCTCGCTGGCTATGCGTTCGGCGAGGCACCAGCGGACAAGGTGCGGACCGCCAAGGCGATAGGCGAGACGACGCCGCTCCAGGTGCTGATCAGCGACAAGCAGGTGCTTGACGGAATATCGATGCAGGCGCCCGAGAACGCCAGGATGCTCGCCGAGGCGTTCTGGCCTGGTCCGCTCACCTTGATCGTGCCGGCCTCGCCATCGCTGCGCTGGCACGTAGGCGGGGACGAACGGCTCGTCCAGGTCCGCGTGCCCGATCAGGAAGTCGCCATCGAGTTGCTCGCCAGGACCGGGCCGCTGCTGGCGTCCGCCGCGCGCGGGGTGACGAGCGGCATCGTGGAAGGCCGCGACTCGATCGGCGACCTCGAAGAGCACACAGAGGTGTTCCTCGATGCCGGTCTCATCGCCCCCGCGGTCCTGTCCACCGTCGTGGACTGCAGCGGCGCTGACGTCGCGGTGCTGCGCAAAGGGAAGATCACCGTCGGCCAGATCGTCGACGTGCTCGGCTACATGCCCAGAGTCTCCTGACGCCATCAGCGGGTGCCGCCGCGGGTAAACGTCTGTCACCATGGAGATTGACGTGATCTGAGCAGAAAGGGCTGCCCCCTGTGACTACGCCCGCAGCACTCCCGACACCGGTCACCGGTGATCTTGACCTGTCACAGAACGAGTTCTGGATGCTCTCGCTCGCGGAGCGGCACAGAGCCTTCGCGAAGCTGCGCGAGCTGGACTCGCCGCCGTACTTCGCCGACCCGGAGAATCCGTTCGCCGCCGCCGATGCCACGGGTTACTACGCCTTGGTCAAGCACGCCGACGTGGTCGAGGCCAGCCGCCACCCAGAGATCTTCTCCTCAGCCAGAGGCGCGACCAGCCTGATCGACCTGCCGCCCGAGTTCAACGAGTACTTCGGGTCGATGATCAACATGGATGACCCGCGTCACGCCAGGCTTCGGCGGATCGTGTCGCGAGCGTTCACCCCGAAGATGATCAAGAAGTTCGAGGAGGATGTGCAGCTTACCGCCGCATCGATCGTCGAGGACCTACTTGCTGCCGGTTCCTGCGACTTCGTGGCGCAGGTGTCGACCAGGCTGCCGCTGAAGATCATCTGCCAGATGATGGGCATCGGCGACGACCATTACGACATGGTGCTGCGCAACAGCAACACGATACTGGCCGGGGGTGACCCCGAGTTCCTCAGCGCGGACATGGACGAGGCGATCGGCCAGATCCTGACCGCCGGCGCCGATCTGGCCGCCCTGGTCACCGACCTAGCCGCCGCCAGGCAGGAAGACCCGGCCGACGACTTGATCACGGCGCTGGCCACCGCCAACGTCGACGGCGAACAGCTCACGCCGGCTGAGCTCGCTTCTTTCTTCGTCTTGCTGGTTGTGGCGGGGAACGAGACCACCCGCAACGCGATCTCGCACGCCCTGATGCTGCTGACCGAACATCGCGAGCAGCGTGAGCTGCTACTCGCCGACTTCGACGGCAGGATCGGCGGCGCCGTCGAGGAGATCGTCAGGTACGTCTCTCCCGTGATGTGGATGCGCCGCTCGCTGACCCAGGACGCTGTTGTCAACGGCCATCAGTTCCGCGAGGGTGACAAGGTCGCGCTGATGTATTGTGCGGCCAACCGCGACGAATCCGTCTTCGCCGACCCCGAGCGGTTCGACATCACGCGCACGCCCAACCCGCACGTCGGCTTCGGCGGCGCCGGGCCGCACTTCTGCCTCGGCGCGCACCTGGCCAGGCGTGAGATCACGGTCATGCTGCGCGAACTGCTCGGGCGAGTTCCTGCCATCCGAGCGTCGGGCAAGCCGGATCGGCTCCTGTCTAGCTTCATCAACGGCATCAAGCACCTGCCGTGCGAACTTGACTAAGGCCATTCTTGTAACCGCCTGTAATCCCCTGCAGCCAGCGTGTATAACTAGAACCTCAGACGGCGCGCTTGTCGGCCGTCGAGTTATGGGGGAAGCCGCACGTCGCGGAGGACGGCCTTCGTCAGGGGGACGCTGGTGCCGTCCTGACCTGTTGCGAGACGACGGGCCGTGACGAGCGGTGTGGTCTTTGTCCTGCGGATGGCGCCGCACGGGGGCTCGGCTCCATCCGCAGGACAGGATCTCCGCGTTGAACCTGGCCCCATCTGTGCCGTGAGCCTAGGCGGCGGTGAGGATCTGAGGGCCATCCTCGGTTACCGCGATGGTGTGCTCCACGTGGGCAGCGCGGCTGCCGTCGACGGATCGGATGGTCCAGCCATCGTCATCGATCACGTAGCGGTCATCACCGCCCGCCAGGAACCACGGCTCGATGGCGATCACCAGGCCGGGGCTTAGCTTGAGGCCACGGCCCGCCCTGCCTTCGTTCGGCACCGACGGCGCCTCGTGCATCGCGCGGCCGACGCCGTGACCGCCGAAGTCCGTGCTGATGCCGTAGCCGCCGGCCCGGCCTACCGACCCGATCGCCGCCGAGATGTCGCCGATCCTCGCTCCGCTGACGGCAGCCGCGATGCCTGCGTGCAACGCCGCCGTCGCCGTCTCGATCAGTCGCGCATCAGCCGGGCTCGGCTCGCCGATGGTGAACGAGGTCGCGGCGTCGGCCGCCCAGCCGTCGAGCACCGCCCCGCAGTCGATGCTCAGCAGATCCCCTCGCGCTAGCTTGCGGCGGCCGGGGATGCCATGGAGCGCGGCATCGTTAACTGAGGCGCAAATGACCGCTGGGAACGGTACCGGCGCGAAGCTGGGCTTATAGCCCAGAAATGGCGAAGTCGCGCCCTCGCGAGCGAGCACCGACCTAGCCACCTCGTCGAGCTCGGACAGAGGAGTACCCGGCTTAGCGTGCTCGCGCACGGCGGCGAGTGCCTGCGCCACGATCTTGCCCGCCGCCCTGACCGCGTCGACCTCACTGGGTGTCTTGATCTCCACCATCGGCCAGCGTCACTCGTTCAGGGCAGCGCGGTTATCTGGCTGGCCAAAGCGAAGTCAGCCGCGGTCAGGCCACCGGCCGAGTGGGTGGATAGCGTCAGCGTGACCTTGTTCCAGCTGATAGCGATGTCCGGGTGGTGGTTGGCGGCCTGAGCCAGATGGGCGACCGCGCCGACATAGATCATCGCGTCACGGAAGTCACCGAGCTTGACCGTCCTTGTGATTTCGTTGCCCGCTCGCTCCCAGCCAGTGGCCTGGGCAAGTCCCGCGGCGATCTCGTCTTCGGTAAGCAGACTCATTGCACCATCGTCGCAGCTTCAGCGGCATGCGCGCGAGCGCGTCGGCTCGGCAGCGCGGCGCGGACCTGGCAGCGATAGGCTTGGCCCGCATCGCATGCCGAGTTGACTACATGCCGAGTTGACGACAAGCACCCTCGTTAACCGTTCCGCTGCCCTGGAGTCGCAGATGCCTGATCCGCAACCCGCGGCACCCCGGCGAACACCGCTGACGCAAGTGCACGAAGCGCTCGGGGCGACCATGACGGACTTCGCTGGCTGGCAGATGCCGCTGCGCTATCGCAGCGAGATCGCCGAGCACAACGCGGTGCGTACAGCGGCCGGCTTGTTCGACTTGTCCCATATGGGGGAGCTGCTGGTGACCGGCAGCGACGCCGCAGCGGCGCTCGATTACGCGCTCGTCAGCGAGATATCGGCGACTCGCCCTGGACGCGCCAAGTACACCATGATCACCGACAGCGATGGCGGCGTGCTCGATGACCTGATCGTGTACCGCCTGGCCGATGAGGAATTCCTGGTCGTCGCCAACGCGGCCAACGCCGCCACCGTCGTCGCTGAACTCACCGAGCGGGCAGCCGGCCGGGCGGCGGTGGTCGAGGACAAGACCGAGGACTTCGCGCTGATCGCGATCCAGGGCCCGCGATCAGCTGGCATCTTGACCACGCTGACCGAAACGGATTTGCCCAGCCTCAAGTACTACGCCAGCTACCAGGCGCTGGTGGCCGGCCGCAACGTGCTGCTCGCCAGGACCGGGTACACCGGCGAGGACGGCTTCGAGATTTTCGCCGCTCCTGATGACGCGCCCGCGCTCTGGGCGGCGCTGACCGAGGCTGGGAATGATGCTGGCCTGATACCCGCGGGCCTTGCCGCGCGCGACTCGCTGCGGCTTGAGGCGGGCATGCCGCTTTATGGTAACGAGCTGTCCAGGGAGACCACACCCTTCGAGGCTGGCCTCGGCCGGGTCGTCAAGCTTGATAAGGCCAGCGACTTCGTCGGCAAGCAGGCCCTGGCGGCCCGCGCGAAGCAGGGACCGGCCCGCCTGCTCGCCGGGCTCGTCGGACAGACCAGGCGGGTGCCGAGGCATGGCTACGCGGTGCTGTGGGAAGGAAAGCCGAGCGGCACGGTCACCAGTGGCGCGCACTCCCCCACGCTCGGCAAGCCGATCGCGCTGGCCTACCTCGACGGCGAGGCCGCAGCAGGCGCGGCGCGGCCAGCGCAGCAGGCCACCGACAGCCAGCTTGCCATCGACATCAGGGGCAGCGCCGAACCCGCCGAGCTGATCAAGCTGCCGTTCTACCGAAGGCAAAACCGGGCCTGACCTAGCAATCTACCTCGCTGACAACGTCGGCCAGCGACACCCGTGCTGACTAGAGAAGGGATGGCACGATGAGCGTTCCCGAAGAGCTTTACTACACCGCCGAGCACGAATGGGTGGCGATCAGCGATTCGACCGCGAGGGTGGGCATCACTGACTACGCTCAACGTGCGCTCGGCGACGTGGTGTACGTCTCGCCGCCAGCACCTGGCTCAAGGGTCACCGCCGGCGACCCTTGCGGCGAGGTCGAGTCAACCAAGTCGGTCAGCGACCTCTACTGCCCGGCCGATGGCGAGGTGACCGAAGTCAACCCTGAGGTTGACGAGGATCCTGGCCTGGTCAACTCCGACCCCTACGGTGCGGGCTGGCTCTTCAAGGTCAAGCTCGACTCAGACGATCCTGTCCCGCCAGGCCTGCTCTCAGCCGCCGAGTACAGCGCGCTAATCCAGGACGAGGAGCAGTAAAAGGCGTCAGGCTTGGCGATGCTCAGCGGCGGCGGCGTCCCCAGATCCGCAAGATCACGATTCCGGTCGCGGCGAGCACGACGGCGGCCGCGGCGAGCTGGACCTCGGGCCTGGTCAGTTCCTCGGCCGCCCGCTCGCGCAGGCGGCGGGCGTTGCTCGCCGGGCTGACGCGGTCGGCGAGCGTGTCGATGGTACGGGCGAGGTTCTGCCTGGTCCGCTCGATCTCAGCGACGATGTCCTCGGAGTCGCGCCTTGCTACCCGCCCGTTGGGCGTGACCGTACCGGTCAATGCGGCCTTGCCATTCGCCGCATTGCTCGCGCGTAGGCGCTCGTGGCTTTCAGGATCCGCCATCAGAGGTATCCCTTTCTTCGGCGAGCCGCGGTCGCGCCTAGCCTGCTATCAGTCTCCCAGGAGGACTAGGTGCACCGCATGCCTACCCCGCTTGTTCTGCCTGAGTCAGGCATAAGCCGCGGGCGGCGGCCAAGGCTGGGTTGCCCTGGCCGCCGCCCGCGTGTGCCTGGGCGGCTAGCTAGCTGTGATTTGCCAGGCGGTGAGCGGCGCGGGTGGTCTCGATGCAACCGACGATCAGCGCGTCGATGTGCCTGATCGTGTGGTTACCGAACTCGGCGGCGTCGAGAGCGTTCTTGATCCGGACCGCGAGCCGGTCGCGGACGACCTCAAGCGCGTGCAGCTTGCGCACCACGCCGAGGTAGGTCGCATCGCCAGCGCTTGAGCTGTTGATGGCGTTGGTGTCAGCGGCGAGCGTGAACGCGCCGAACCGGCCCACGCTGGAGTTGAGCTGCTTGTAGCACTCGCCGAGCAGCGTCGCTCCACGGGCCCGCAGCGCGTGGTTCGGGCGCGAGACGATCTGGCTGATCACTCGCCCGTCGTGCACGTAGTTCTCACGCAGGCCGGTGACGTACATGATCGTCGGCCTGATGTCGGTCTCGTCCGTCCACGGTCCCTTCAGGTGCGTCTGGAAGACCTCGGTCTGGCCGCTGTCGGCGCCAGCGGAGTTCGGGCCGTCGCCGGGAGCGTTGCCGTCCAGGCCGAGATGCCTGACCCCGGGCCCGGCAAAGCCGACATAGTTGGTGTTGATCTCGGCCGCGTAGGCACCGTGATCGTAGGCGAAACCAGTGCTCTGAGTGACGCACGACCCGCTGCAGGTCGAGTTTCCGTTTATCAGGAAGTAATCGGGCTTGGCGAACATCGCGAACGTCGGCGTCCGCCGCGGATCGGCATTGACCATATGAAGTATGGCCTCTTCCGTCGGGTCGGCAAGGAAGTTGTCGATCGTCTGGTTGGTGCCGGTGTAGGGGTTGTTGTTGGTCAGGCCGGCCGCCAGATGTTCGAGCGAGCGCACCGACGACGTGTCAAACGTCGGCTGGCCGGTCACGTAGAACTCAGGTGCCGTGTCGTTTTCCAGCGTGAACGGCGTGGTGTTGCCGGCCGCGGTGAGCATGCCGTTGATGTTGCCCGCCAGTTCGCCGAACGATCCGGCCGGATAGGTGCACAATACGTCGGAGGTCACGGTGTCGCCGCTGACCTTGGCGCCGTCGCAGTTGGCTGGCGTCGGCTGGATGGCACGGCCGACATTGGCGCCGACCTCGTGGTCGCCCTCGTCCGAGCTAAGGACGAACAGCGTGTTCTTCGGGGTGATCCCGTCCGATGCCAGGCGCTGGAAGAACGTGCCGAACTGCTGGTTGTAGAACTGCCCCTGAGCGATGTAGCAGGCGCTGCCGCTGCCGAGCGCCGCTGACCCCAGGCCGGCGCACGGGCCGCCTGGGCCGGTCAGGCTTGGGATGTCCTCGTTGCCGTGGATGTCGGCGATGTACATGTTGACCACGGGCACGCCGTTCTCCAGCATGTCGGCGGCGTAAGCCAGCGTCTGCGCGGCGTTGATGGAGCCGAATCCCGGGAAGCCCGGGTGGTTGGTGAGGAACGCGCCGTTGATCTGGTTCCCGTCCAGGCCGACCAGGTTGCCAGCGGCGTTAGTGACCTCGAACCCGTTGTGCGTGACGTTCGGGGTTCCGGCGCCGAGCTCGGGTGCCACATACCGGTGACCGAGCACCATGTCGAAGCCGTTGTACCCGCCCGGCTGCTGGGGCAGCAGGTCAGGCACCTCGGTGTTCGACGGCGTTGTCTGGCCGAACTTGACCGCCTGAGCGTCCGCGCAGAACGAGTTGTGCTTGGCGCAGTGCACGGCGATGCCGACGTAGTCGGCGGTCTCCGGGTCCTTGAACGAGTCCTTGTCGGCGGCGAGTTGCTGCGCCTCAGGCGAGTTCGGGCCGAACAGATCGGCGATGTCAGGCGTGGTGTTCTCGAGATCCTGGTTGGCCGTGGCGACCTCACCGACGTTGCAGCCGGCCTTGGTGAACGGCACCCACGGCGCCGGAGCCACCTTGTCCGGTGCGACCGTGTTCCTGGCCGTGGCAGGCGGAACCGGCGAGTAGACCATGTTCGGGTTGGCGTCCTGGCCGGCCGCGTTCCCGTTGGGGATCGCATCGGTCCAGTAGGCGAAGTCCGATTCCAGGCTGGTGGTGCCGTTGGTGTTATATGACCTGTTGCTGTTGGCAATCGGGTCGCCGTGCCGGTCACCGTACAGGCCGGTCGCGGTGGTCAGCAGGTCATCGGCGGTGTGCGCGATCAGCGGCGTGTGGTTGTTCGTGAGCATCGTGCCGTTGCCTTCGATGAAGTTCAGCAGATTCGGCATCAGCTCGAGATCGGACGGCACATTCGGGTTGTCGCGGTAGTAGTGAACGTTGTCGAAGCCGATCTGAATCACGTGCTTAATGCCATGAGCCAGATGGCAGGTGTTCGCTGGCTGATGGTGCCGCGCGGCGAGCCCGGCCTTGGCAGCGTAGGCAGTAGGTGATACCGCGCCCGCAATGGCCAGGCCGCTGACGATCATCGCGCCCGCGGCCGCGGTGGCCGACAAGGCCCCGACTAGCCGACGGCCGCTATGGTGCAGCATTCGCATCCAATCCTCCTCGTGTGCCGCTTTCCGGCCGGCGCCGGAGGCGTCGGCAGGTCACGTTAAGTGCCTTAGTCAAACTTCAAGCGACAAGGCGGCAACAGGCAGGCCAATCCTTGCTCGCCCGGTCTATGGCACTCTTCATCAGATGCATCCTGTCCCAAGCGCGGCCAAGCTATCCATAATTTCGGCCGATTCTTCACTCCATCGCCTGATCAGGCACGTTGTGTTCGGCATGCTGGGTGGCGCGTCATAAGATCGACAGATGGCTATGGAAGCGGTCATATTCGACTGGGGTGGCACGCTGACGCCATGGCACACGATCGACCACGTCGCGCTGTGGCTGGCGGTCTGCAGGCCGCATTTCCCCGATGACTACGAACGCCAGGCGGCGGCGGCCTATGAGGCCGAGACGCGGGCGTGGGAGCTGGCGAGGTCGCAGCGGCGCAGCTCGACGATCCTCACGGTGCTCGACCAGGCTGGCATCGCGGCGACCGATGAATTGCTCGCCAGTTACCAGCAAGAGTGGGCACCGCACACGCTCACCGACTCGGCCGCCGCCGAGATGCTCGGTCTCCTGCGGGCGAGGAACATCAAGATCGGCGTGCTGTCCAATACGCTATGGCCGCGTGACTGGCACGATGGTTTTTTTCGCCGTGATGGGGTGCTCGACCTCATCGACGGCAGCGTATACAGCAGCGAGATCGACTGGGCCAAGCCGCATCGCGAGGCGTTCATCGCGGCGATGACCGCGGTCGGCGCGACCGACCCGGCCAGGTGCGTATTCGTCGGCGACCGGCCGTGGGATGACATACACGGGGCCAAGAGCGTCGGCATGCGGGCTGTGCTTGTACCGCACTCTGAGGTACCGCCGTTCGACG